>JBQTHY010000109.1:0-15231 GCA_052389395.1 Nitrospiraceae bacterium
GCTGCGATTACTCGTTGCGGATCTGGATGGAGCCCGAGCGGCTCTTAAGGCGGCTAAGACCAAGTTTGTGGAGGAAACAGCTCTCGTCCTCAGCCTTGAGAACAAACCGGGCGCCCTGAATGAGGTAGCTGATCTCCTAACAAAGAATCGTATCAACATCAGATGCGGCTACTGCACGCCCTCTCGAGAGGGCAAACGGGCGATCGTAGTTCTGACGGTGTCCGGCACAGAAAAGGCGCTCACCATCCTTCGTAACCAATCTCTCGACGAGTTTTGATCAATGAGGCCTGGGCTGTCCATCAGGACCGCTCGATTTCTGGCATTCATCGGCGTCCTGTTTATTGGATCGGTCATCCAGGGCTGTTCTGGCACTCGTCCACATGTCGTTCATTTCCGCGGATATCCCGTCGGGTTCGTAGAACGGGGACAGGCTTCGTGGTACGGGCCTGGATTTCACGGCAATAAGACAGCGAACGGGGAGCAGTATGACATGTACAAGCTGACTGCAGCTCATCGGACCCTGCCTCTCGGGTCCGTCGCTGTAGTCCGTTCGTTGACCTCCGGCCATCGTGTGACAGTGAGGATCAACGACCGGGGGCCATTTGCTAGAGGACGAATCTTGGACCTCTCCTTGGCAGGTGCTCGAGCCCTCGGCATGACCGGTAAGGGGACAGATCAGATCGAGCTTCGAGTGGTGGGCTATACACCCAGGCCTGAAGGGATGGGTGTCCTACGCGTCCAGGTTGGCGCTTTTGCCGACCTTCAAAACGCCCGAGCGCTCTTTGAACAAATGCAGAGCGAATACCCAGGGGGCCGCATTGCCCGGGCCGATCTGCCTGAAGGTCGCCGCTATCGGGTCCAGGTTGGTCAATTCATGACCGAGTCTGAAGCCCATCCGGCGGCGGTCCGCTTAGAGAGAAAGTTCAATCTGCAATCCCTTGTCGTGCGCGATGATGGGTAGCTTCCGCTGATGACGGCTGACACAGTCTTGCATGTCTGGATACCTGTGTGCATTACTCAGAAGGCATTGATTTATCGACCACTTTTTTGAATCGCTTGCCCAGGCTGGTTTCCTGTGATAGAAGTATCGCCTGTGAATGCCACTAGGAATGCCCAGGTCGTTCTCGTCCTGAGGCCCTCGCAAGGGCGGGCAGAGAAACATCCCCTCGATGACGCCCTGCTTCTCATCAGGCTAGCCACGCTCGTTGAACGTCCTTAATAGACGACTGCCATGGATATCCTCATCCTCATAGGATTGATAGGGTTATCTGCCGTTATTTCTACTGCCGAGATCGGCTTTTTCTCGGTCAACGAAACGCGCCTGAGAGCCTTTGCTCAAAACGGGAACAAACGGGCTGCCAAGGCGCTTTGGTTGAGGAGCGACCCTCAGAAACTGCTTTCAACAATCCTGGTGGGGGATCGCCTGGTGAGCACAGCTATTCCGGTGTACGCCACCTTCATCACGCTGAATACGTATGGGGGGAAGACCTTCTTCGACGAGGCCATAGCCGTGGTGGTCGGTATCCTGACATTTGTCCTCTTGGTGTCCGTGGACGTCATTCCAAAGACCTTGGCTGCCAAGTTCGCTGTGCCGGTGACCTTGAACATGGCCTATCCTGTCTATTGGGTTCAGGTGCTGCTCAAGCCTATCCTCTTTTTTATGGTCCCAATGATTCATAAATTGACCGGAGGAAGGGGGTTGACTCTTCCATTGGTGACGGAGGAAGAACTGAAAATCATGCTGGATGAGGGTGGAAAGGCCGGGGCACTCGAGTTCGAAGAAGTCAAAATGATCAAGAACGTGTTCCAGTTGAAAGACATCACAACAGAAGATGCCATGACGCCCCGCATCTATGTGTTTTCGCTCGACGGAAAACTCTGGCTCAAGGAGGCAGAAGAGCTGCTTTACAACTCGAAATACTCCAGAATCCCGGTCTACGACGGTACACTCGATAACATCACAGGGATTCTCTATAAGACCAAGGCGCTCACCGAACTGGCCAAAGGGCGTACTGACGTGCGATTGCGGGATATCGCCGATCCTCCGCTCTTCGTCCCGGCCGGAAAAACGGCGGATGATTTGATGAAGCAGTTCCAGCAGGAAAAGCGGCACATGGGCATCGTGGTCAACGAGTTTGGTGGCGTCATGGGGCTCGTCACGCTTGAGGACCTCTTAGAAGAGGTGGTCGGAGAAATTGTCGATGAGACGGACATTACAGAAGAACTGATCAAGCGTATCGGGAAAAGTCAAATCCTGGTACACGGGCGGACAGAAGTCCGAAAAGTGAACGAGTTCCTCAAGGTTGAACTCGGTGACGAGGCACTAACGATTGGGGGGCTGATTCAGGACAATCTTGGTCGGATCCCTAAGATCGGCGAAGAAATCCGTATCGAGAATTGCCGTCTCGTGGTCCACGAAGCAGATCCTCGATCAGTACGAAGCGTGCACATTTTTAAGGATGAAAAAGTGACCACTCCCCCGGTTGAAGCTGCGAGTATGAATCCTGTGAGCTAACCTCCTCCCCGCTTTTTGACGAGGTCCAGGAATTGCTCCTCATCGAGGATCGTGACCCCTAACTTCCGAGCTTGATCGAGTTTTGATCCTGCGGCGTCGCCTGCCACCACGTACGTGGTCCTCTTGCTGACGCTGGAGGAGACGGAAGCCCCCAGCCGCTCAACCAAGGTCTTGGCCTCATCGCGGCTCAATCCTGCAAGCCCTCCCGTGAAGACGAAGCTCCTCCCTGCAAGTGGCGAGGGCGCCCCACTCTGGGCCACAGGTATTCCCGTGATTGAAAGTCCCAATTTCCGCAATCGATTGATCACGCGTTGGTTCGAATGTTCTTGAAAGTACGACACCAGACTCACCGAGATCTCCGGCCCGATTTCCTTGATCGCCTGGAAGCGACCTTGATCAGCCGACATGAGAGCGTCAAGAGACCCGAACTCTCTGGCCAGCACCTTTGCGATATGCTGGCCCACTTGGCGGATCCCCAGGCCCATCAAAAATCGGTCTAAGGGAACCGTCTTGCTCCGAGCAATGGCATCGAGGAGCATTGTAGTGGATCGTTCGGCAAAGCCCTCCAGTCTCAGGATCTGCTCGCGACCGAGTTGATAGAGATCTGCCAGGTCCTGGACGAGTCCTTGGTCGACTAACTGTGCGACCGTTTTCTTCCCCAGTCCCTCGATATTGAGGGCGGACTTCGAGGCGAAATGTTCGATCGCGCCTTTCAGCTGGGCTGGACATGACGCTTGGCCGGTACAGTAAAAATAGGCGCCTTCCCTTGCGACGGCTGAGCCGCACACCGGGCAGCGGTTCGGCATCGCGAATGGGGCTGACCGCGTTTCTCCTGGCACCGGCACCCGCTCGGCGATCGCTGGAATTACATCGCCTGCACGCTCGACTTTGACGGTGTCGCCCACCCGAATATCTTTTCTCCCCACTTCATCGGCATTGTGAAGAGTGGCACGGCTGATCGTGACGCCACCGACTTCCACGGGTCTCAAAAGCGCAACAGGAGTCAGTGTTCCCGTCCTGCCCACTGACACGATGATATTCTGCACCACGGTGATTTCCTTGCGAGGGGCGAACTTGTAAGCGATAGCCCAACGGGGGCTCCTGGATTTCGCGCCGAGCCGCTCTTGCCAGTCACGACGATTCACTTTAACGACTACCCCGTCAATCTCGTACGGAAGATTGTCACGCTGCCGTTCCGTTTCGCGATGAAAAGCCAGCACGGCATCCATCCTGTCACAACGTCGACGAATCTGAGGGACCGGAAGACCCCATCGAGCCAGCGCTTCCAACTCGTCCCAGTGCGATGGTGGCTGTCCATCCATAACCGTCACTTCGTAGCAGGTCACCGCGAGGGGCCGTTCAGCGGTGATGCGCGAGTCCAGTTGGCGGAGCGACCCGGAAGCGGCGTTTCGCGGGTTGGCAAAGGCCTCGTCCCCTCGTTCCGTCATCCGCTGATTGAGCGCATGGAAGTCGTTGAGGCGCATATAAACCTCGCCTCGAACGACCAGATGGGCCGGTGCGGGACCGCTTGTCTGCAGCTGCAACGGTAATGACCGAATCGTGCGCAGATTGAGTGTCACATCCTCGCCTGTGGTCCCGTCGCCTCTGGTCGACCCGCGGACGAAGATCCCTTGGTCATAAACTAATTCCACCGAGAGTCCGTCAAATTTTGGTTCTACGGTGTACTCGATTTGGGTTGAGTCCAACTCCCGCTTCATACGCTGATCAAACGCCAGGACATCATTCTGGTCGGCCACGGAGTCCAGGCTCAACATCGGTTTCTCGTGCTGAACTTTCCCGAGTTCAGCCAGTGGAGGGGCCCCGATGCGTTGGGTAGGGGAGTCAGAAGTCACCAGTTCAGGGTGAGCCTGTTCCAGTTCGACGAGTTCATGAAACAAGCAATCGTACTCACCATCGGAAATCTCGGGACAGGCCTTCACATAGTAAAGATAGTCGTGATGTCTGATTTGATTCTTGAGGTAATCTAACCGTTCCTGTACGGAAGAAGTGGTGTCCGGTGTGGCCTGCGGGTTATTATCGAATGGTTTGTGCTGCATCACGGGGGACTCGTGGCGGGCGCTCCTCGATGATCGCTTCAGTGAAGAGAGCGATCGGTGGGAACGATACCTCAGGACAATTCAGCGTAAGTATCACCAAACAAGAAGAGCAAATGATGTCATCATGAGTTTCAGTGGAGCCTGTGCTTCGTATTGGCCAACCATGACTCTCGGGAGAAGTGAGGAGGACTCAACGCAACTGACCCTAGCATAGGACTGCGGAGACGGTCAAACGCCGGGCAGGTCCAATTCGCTTTGACTTTCGCAACGTTGGACACTATTCTAAGTAACGCTTCGGCACCGGTTTGATGCTGCCGAAGAAGCTTGTCTGCCTAACATGCGGAGAAGTTGGGGTGTGGTAAAGGAGGCATTTATGCAGAAGGTGGAGTGCGGAGTGAACGATCAGGTATCAAGGAAGATCCTGCTGGGAACGCTCATGCTCTGCTGGGTACCGCTTCTAAGTGGATGTATCGTGTTGGAGGAAAAGTATGAAAGAGAGAAGGCCAGAAGTTTGAATTTTCAGCGTTTGTTGGCGCAGGAGGAAAAGCGATCAGCTGAACTCGACAACGAAGTAAAGCGAACCAAGAAAGAACTGGCTGAATTCGAGGTCCGAAATAAGGAGTTGGCCGCGCAAGTGCAATCAGTACGTGAGCAGATGGGACGGCTTCAGGAAGAGGCGGAGGCGATCAGAGAGTCGGTATTGCTCGAACGGAAGGCGATGGAGGACATGCGGAAGGGCGGTACTGCTTCAACTAGACCGAAGAAGTCCGGGCCATCGACTGAATTGCTTGAGGATAGCGGTGGAGTGCGCGCTGATCTCCCTAGGGACCTGGCGGACATTGCACAGCCTGCGCCGGGTACCAAGACTGGTGCGACGATTCATGTTGTGAAACCTGGAGAGACGCTCTTCCGTATCAGCCGCCGGTATGGGATCGAAGTGGAGAAGTTGAAGAAAATGAACAAGCTACCTGATGACATTATTGAAGTCGGCCAAAAACTCATAGTGGGAACAGAATAATAGACAGAACAAGATGGCGACCCCGACGTACTCACTCGGCTTGGAGGAGTTCCGATCCTATGCGAACGAGGGCAACCTCATTCCATTGTACCGCGAAATCCTGGCTGACCAGGATACACCAGTCTCCGCATTTGCCAAGATCGACCATGGTCCGTCGGCTTATCTGCTGGAGAGTGTCCAGGGAGGGGAGAAGTGGGCGCGCTACTCCTTTCTCGGGAGCGGGGCCCCCATCGTCATGGTCGAGGACCGTGGGGATCTTTGCATCAAGAAGGGAACGCGCAGCCGCCGCATCCCCAGCCACGGCGCCCCGTTAGATCGCCTGCGGGAGTTCATGGAAACCTATCGTCCCGTGACGGTTCCCGGCCTCCCTCGCTTTGTGGGCGGGGCCGTGGGCTATCTGGGATATGACATGGTGAAAACGTTCGAGGATGTCCCATCGAGGAGGAAGGATCACCTCGGTCTTCCAGACTTTGCATTTCTTTTGACCGAGACGCTGCTCATATTTGACAACGTCTCGCAAAAAATCAAAGTGGTGGTCAATGCGCACGTGAAGTCCTCGTCAGCGCGTGACGTTCGCTCAGCCTATCGTGACGCGACGGCCAGGATCGAGTCGATGATCTCTCGTCTCCGCCGGCCTCTTCGGCAGCCCAAGCCGAGGCAACGCCGGTCGCCTATCCGCTTCACGCCGAACATGAGTAAGGCGGATTTTGAAAAGATGGTCGTGCGGACCAAAGAATACATCAAGGCGGGCGATATCGTCCAGGCGGTCCTCTCTCAGCGGTGGGAAACCAATGTGCAAGCCCCGCCGTTACAGTTGTATCGTGCGCTGCGCGTCGTGAATCCCTCACCATATATGTATTACCTCCGCGTAGCGGGGGTGGAGCTCGTGGGATCGTCGCCGGAAACCCTCGTGCGCTGCGAGGACGGCGTGATTTCGGTCCGCCCCATTGCCGGAACCAGACGGCGCGGCGTGACACCGGAGGACGACCAACAATTGGAACGGCGCTTGTTGGCCGATGAGAAAGAACGAGCCGAGCACGTGATGCTCGTGGACTTGGGGCGGAACGACGTAGGGCGTGCAGCCCAGCAGGGATCGGTCACCGTGGATTCGTTCATGCACGTCGAGCGCTATTCGCACGTCATGCACATCGTCTCCAACGTTACGGGGAAGCTGGACCCCTCCAAGACCGCTTACGACGTCCTTCGCGCGTGCTTTCCAGCCGGCACGGTATCCGGTGCGCCCAAGATCCGAGCTATGGAAATCATCGATGAATTGGAGCCGACGAGGCGAGGGCCCTATGCCGGTGCTGTCGGCTATTTCAGCTTTTCTGGCAACATGGACATGTGCATCAATATCCGCACCGTCGTAATCAAGAAACATCAGGCCTTCGTACAGGCCGGGGCCGGCATTGTCGCCGACTCGAATCCGGAATACGAATATGAGGAGACCTGCAACAAGGCTCGAGCCATGATGAAAGCTATCGAGCTGGCGGAGCAGGGACTGGAATAAGTGACAGTGACGGATCACAGGTGACGAGTGATAGGTTTCTAAAGATATTCCCGAGCAGATTCGTCCGGCGCGTCACGCAGCACGTGTCACGGATCACAGGTTTACCATGCTCCTGATGATCGACAACTACGACTCCTTCACGTACAACCTCGTCCAATATTTCGGCGAACTGGGTGAAGACGTCCGCGTGTATCGAAACAACAAGATTTCAATCGATCAGATCGAAGCGTTGCATCCCAGCCGTCTCGTCATCTCGCCGGGCCCCTGTACACCCAAAGAGGCGGGAGTCTCCGTGGTCGCGATTCAACATTTTGCGGGAAAACTTCCGATCCTGGGCGTCTGTCTCGGTCATCAATCGCTGGCCGTCGCTTTCGACGGCGAAGTCGTGCGAGCCGACCGTTTGATGCACGGGAAAACGTCGAAGATCCACCATGATGGCAAAACGATCTTTCGCCAGTTGCTGAATCCCTTCGAAGCCACCCGATATCATTCCTTGCTCGTCAACCGCTCTACGCTGCCCTCCTGTTTAGAGATCTCCGCCGAAACGGCCGAAGGAGAAATCATGGGCCTGCGTCATCGATCGCTCTGTATCGAGGGCGTGCAATTTCATCCCGAATCTATCCTGACTACGGCCGGAAAGGACCTACTCCGGAATTTCCTCAAACTGTAACGTTCCCCGCCGGGTTTTCGATCCATGATCAAAGACGCTATCGTCAAACTGGCCGACCGATCCAATCTCACCGAAAAAGAAACCGAGGCGGTGATGACGGAGATCATGGGAGGCATAGCGACACCGGCCCAAATCGCCGCCTATTTAATGGGGTTGCGTCTGAAGGGGGAGACGGTCGAAGAAATCGTCGGATCGGTCCGGGCCATGAGGGACCATGCGGTCCGGATTGCCGTCGGCGATCCGCTGGTGGTCGATACTTGCGGCACCGGAGGGGACGGCGCTCATACATTCAACATCTCGACGACAGCGGCGTTCGTGGTCGCTGGCGCGGGGCTCACCGTCGCCAAGCATGGCAATCGATCCGTGTCCTCGAAGTCCGGAAGCGCAGACGTCCTCTCGGCGCTAGGAGTAAAGATCGATATCTCGACTGATTTGGTGGCCGACTGTATTAATGATGTCGGGATCGGCTTCCTCTTCGCTCCGTTCTATCACGGCGCCATGAAACACTGTGCCGTTCCGCGGCAGGAGATGGGGATTCGCACGATTTTGAACCTCTTAGGCCCGCTGGCCAACCCAGCCGGAGCCACGATTCAAGTGTTGGGCGTGTACGACGGCCGCCTGACGGAATTACTCGGAAAAGTGCTTATGCGCTTGGGATCACAGCATTGTTTTGTCGTGCACGGCATGGACGGACTCGATGAAATCACATTGACGAGCAAGACACAGATTTCTGAGGCCAAGAGCGGCGTGGTCAAGAATTATCTACTCGATCCGAAGGAATTCGGCCTCCCCCTCGTATCCTCAAAAGCGCTAGCCGGAGGTGGTCCACAGGACAACGCCGCCATCACACGGGATATTCTCCAAGGGCGCAAGGGTCCTAAACGCGATATCGTCTGTCTCAATGCGGCACCAGCAATTGTTGCGGGAAAGAAGGCCAAGACGTTGCAGGACGCATTCCGCCTGGCTCAGAAGGCCATCGATTCTGGAGCTGCGGCGGAGAAGCTGGCGCGGCTGATCGCCTTTACCAACAAGGGACGATAGGGTCGTGATGTTGCCACGCATACTTGAACACAAGAAAGCGGAGTTGCGGCATAAGCAGAGCCGCAGATACCGTGCTGACTTGCAAGCCAGAATCAGAGATATGCCGCGCCCGCTTAGTTTCGCCGTAGCGCTTGAAGCCACCCGGACAGCCAGGAGTCCTGCACTCATCGCAGAAATCAAGAAAGCCTCGCCGACTTTGGGTCTGCTGCGTCCTGAATTTGCGGAACGATTCGATCACCGTGCCATCGCCAAGGGGTATCATGCCGACGGCGCGTCGGCCCTATCGGTCTTGACCGACAAGGACTTCTTCCAGGGGAGTCTCGACTACCTCCATGAGATCAAGGAGACGGTCCCTTTGCCGGCATTAAACAAGGAGTTCATGCTCGACGAGATTCAGTTTTTAGAAGCGAGGGCCTACGGCGCTGATGCGGTGCTCTTGATCGTCGCGGCTCTCGAGCGGCAGCAATTGGTTGATTTCTACACGCTCGCAATGGAACTGACCATGGATATTTTGATTGAAACTCATCACGAACGAGAACTCGATACAGTGCTGGAGCGGATTCCGCAGGCGCGGCTCATCGGCATCAACAATCGAGATCTAAACACGTTTTCCACGGATCTTGGCGTAAGCCTACGCCTGGCCAAACGGATTCCCGCCGACAAACTTATCGTCAGCGAGAGCGGCATCCATAAGCGCGCCGACGTCGAACGACTGCTCGAAGCAGGCATCCACGCGATGCTCATCGGCGAGTCGTTGATCAAGGCGGACGACGTTGGGATGAAAATACGGGAGCTGACCGGAATAGCACAGGAGAGCAGAACGTAACTGCCGCTCAAGGTCTGCTGGCGATCGTCTGGGAGCCGCCTGGGAATGACTTTTGAAGGCCTGAGCCGCAGGCGTTTATCCCTGCCGTCAAGGGGGTTACGATTTTGTCCTTTTCTCGACCCACCAGGACGGTCAGCCGGACCCTCACCTTTCTCCCGTGCATCCTCACTACGCTGCCACACGCCATTCCGTTGCCGCCGATCCCGAAGGACGAATTCATAGGCCTGGTTTTCGTGAAGGTAGTCCCTTGCATTCTGATCTGGTGCAGGGCAAATTACGCGACGTGCTCTCACTTTCCTATGGTCCGAGACCATTTCTGAGGTAGGGCGAGGGCTTCCCCATGGGAATAGGACCTTCTCGCCCACAGTGGGAAGAATGCTCTTGGGGGAACTATGCGGGTAAAGGTCAAAATTTGCGGGATCACGAACGCCGAAGACGCGGTCGCAGCGGTCCAGGCCGGCGCGGATGCGCTGGGCTTCGTCTTCTATAAAAAAAGTCCACGCTGTATCGAGCCGGCGGCCGTACGGCAGATCAGTGAGACCCTCCCTCCGTTCATCACTCCGGTCGGTGTGTTCGTGAATGAAGAGGTGAAGATCGTTCGTCGGCTCATGGATGAGTGTGGGCTCGCTTTGGCCCAACTGCACGGAGACGAAACGGCAGCCTATTGCAGTGAATTGGGTCGCCCCGTACTCAAGGCCATCCGATTAAAAGATCGCAGCGCCTTTTTAGCCTTGGGGGAATTCCAAGTCCGAGGAGGTGTCAGAGGATTCTTGGTCGACGCCTTTTCCGATGAGGCCTACGGCGGAACGGCGAGGATTGTTGATTGGCAATTGGCAGCCGAGGCAGCCAAAGCGGCGACGATTTTGCTGGCTGGCGGTCTTACGCCGGACAATGTCGGAGAGGCGGTTCGCGCCGTTCAACCCTATGGCGTCGATGTGAGCAGCGGCGTCGAGGCGTCGCCGGGCAAGAAAGATCATGCAAAAGTACGCACGTTCATCCAAGCGGTCAGAGTTGTTTCACTGACCTGAGCCCGTTTATACTACATCCAATCGAATCGCAGGTGAGGAGCATCATGAGGGCTGTTCCCGACATGCGCGGACGGTTCGGAGCCTACGGAGGGCGCTATGTGCCGGAGACGCTCATGCCAGCTCTGTTGGAACTTGAACGGGAATATGCACGGGCGCGTAAAGACGAACGTTTTCAAAAGGAACTCGCCTATTACTTGAAAGAGTACGTCGGCCGGCCAACCCCTCTCTATTTTGCGCAGCGACTCACCAAGAAGCTCGGTGGGGCGAAGATTTACCTCAAACGCGAAGATCTCTGTCATACCGGGGCGCACAAGATCAACAATGCGATCGGCCAAGTCCTTCTCGCCCTACGGATGAAGAAACCACGGATCATCGCCGAAACTGGAGCCGGCCAGCACGGTGTTGCGACCGCCACGGCGGCAGCCATGTTTGGACTCCGATGTGAAATCTACATGGGCACAGAAGACATGCAGCGGCAGGCTCTGAATGTTTTCCGTATGCGTCTCCTGGGCTCCACAGTGACCGCTGTCGATGCCGGCAGCCGCACGCTCAAGGACGCCATCAGCGAAGCGATGCGTGACTGGACGACCAACATTCGGACAACCCACTACCTTCTCGGATCCGTCCTCGGCGCGCATCCCTATCCGATGATGATCCGGGACTTCCAGTCAGTGATCGGCCGGGAAGCCAGAAAGCAGATCCTTTCGGCAGAAGGCAGATTGCCGGATTGTTTGATCGCCTGCGTAGGCGGAGGCAGTAACGCGATGGGGCTCTTCCACGCGTTTATCGGAGACATGAAGGTGCACATGATCGGCGTCGAAGCGGGCGGGCTCGGCATTGCGAGCGGGAAGCATGCGGCGCGGTTTGCCGGGGGCAAGCCGGGTGTGTTGCAAGGCACGATGACCTACTTGCTCCAAGACGATGATGGGCAGATCAGTCTGACCCATTCAGTTTCTGCTGGATTAGACTATGCCGCGGTTGGGCCGGAGCATAGCTACCTGAGGGATCAAGGGAGGGTTAGCTATACCTCAGCTACCGATGACGAGGCCATGGCGGCGTTTGATCTGTTGGCGAGAGAAGAGGGCATTGTGCCAGCGTTGGAGAGTGCCCATGCGATTGCCCATGTCGTCAAAGTTGCTTCCACGATGAAAAAGAATCGCGTTCTTGTCGTGAACCTTTCAGGCCGTGGGGATAAAGACGTACAGCAGGTTGCGCGTATGCGAGGGATCGCCCTCTGATGAGCAGACTGGACAAGACCTTCGCGCGTCTGAGGCAAAACAACGAGAAGGCCCTAATCGCCTACCTCATGGCAGGAGACCCCAGCCTCGCCGACACGGAACAGCTCGTGTGTGAATTGGAACGGGCCGGCGCTGATATTATCGAACTCGGTGTCCCATTTTCAGACCCAATCGCCGATGGGCCGGTCATTCAGCAGGCAGCAGAACGGGCGCTGCGGAGCGGGACCTCCCTTCGCAAGATCCTGACGATGGTCAAGCGGTTGAGGGCCGTGACACAGATTCCGCTGGTCTTGATGGCCTACTACAATTCGATTCAAGCGTTTGGCCCGGAGCGGTTCTGTCGCGAGGCCGTCCTGGCCGGTGTCGATGGATTGATCGTCCCGGATATGCCGCCGGACGAAGCGGAACCGCTCAAGGCCCCGGCTGAAGCGGCTGGACTGCAGCTCATCTTCTTGCTTGCCCCGACGAGCACGACTGATCGACGCAAATTTGTAGCGCGGCAATCACAGGGATTCCTCTACTACGTGTCCCTCACGGGAATTACAGGTGCGAAGCTGCACGACGTGGCCGATGTCTTTCATAATGTCGAGAAGATCAGAAAGATCTCTCCGGTTCCTGTCGCAGTCGGCTTCGGAGTGGCGACTCCTGAGGATGCTGCCAAGGTATCGAAGATCGCCGATGGTGTGATCGTCGGCAGCGCAATCGTGAAATGCATCGCTTCACACCAGCAAGATATCGGAATGGTCGGACGAGTGGCCGGGTTTGTCCGGTCATTGAAAACGGCCATGACTGAGGCAGCTCGTTAACCGTCACCTGCATATTCCTTGTTAAGGGGATAGAACGCTATAAAACTTCGGCTAGTGCCTCTGATGGGGTGGCATGTACTTGATCATCTCGTCGGCGACTTCTCTTGCGATGTCTTTTAGGTTCGGCCTGAAAAACATGTAGCTGCTGGATCGTTCATGGCGCGCCTTCCAGACCGTGGTACCGGTCGTGGCGTCGATGAGACGAAGACTCAATCCCACGCGGCCCGCATTGTCGCCTTCCTTGCGAACGTATTCCCAGGAATTGACCCGCACCACCAAGAATGAATCGACGTTGAGCGCCTTACCGAGCTTGATCGCGGCGTCTTTGTCTGACTGGCCGGTCATCTCAAGACGAGAAAAGTAGAACACAAGGGAATCGAACGCGTCCTTCGACGCCTGAAAAATATCCGTTACGTTCTCGGGAAGCATTACACGTTCGATGTGGCCGAATTTCCTCAACGCACTCGCAAGAACCTCTTGAATATCTTCGCGGGCGCTGTCGTATTGGCTGGCCATCGGAGGCAACACGGCAATCCCCTGAGGGTAGAACATCTTGGCGCCGGGGCCTTCCCAACTTTCCTGTAAGCCTCCACATCCTGCTAGCAGCAAGACGAGAGCGAGCCCGAGGCTGAGTCGGGGATCTGGTACGAGCGACATGAATTCAGTATACCATTAGAATTAGAATGTCCAAGAGACCGATCCGGAAACGAGGGCTCCTTCTGCTCGAAAGTCATACCCACCTCCGACATCGGCGCGGAAGGAATAAATCCGTAGGCCTAGCCCTGCAGTAGGGGTAAAGGGAGTTGCAGCATCCTTCACGTTCTTAAAGGTGCCGATCCGAAAGGAGAGAAACTCGGAGAGTATCGTCTGCTCCGCTCCCAAGCTCACGACCTGGCTCTTGATCCCAGGCAGAAGGGTCTTATTTGCAGTCGCATCCACGTCAACCGTGAGGGTGAGTGTAGAGTACGGGTTGACCGCCACTCCGCCGCGGACCTGCGGCTCTAATTCTAGCTCGCCTCCGCCGGGGGCATCAAAGGTAGGATGATTGATGTCTTTGGCCACGACCCCCAACCTGAGCCATGAGGCGGGACGGTAGATGGCACCAACGTCGATTCCGAAGTTAGTTGAGATGGTCGCCTTTCCGAAATTATCTGTGATGCTGACGCCCTTCCCACCTTGAAGGGTCATAGTGCCGGAGTAGGCCGCGCCCTGAATGATTTTCGCAGTGACGCCGATCGACACGGTTTTCTCTGCGAAGGCATAGGCATAGGAAAAGGCTAACTGTCTGGCTTCCAGACCTGGTAGGGTCATGGTGCCGGTCAGGTTGATCGCCGACACACCTGGCACTACTTTAACGGGCGTCCTCACAAATCCGCCACCAGTCGCCACATCCGAGACATTGAATCCGAAAGCATGATCACCGAAGCGTCCCTTTAGATAGAAACCCGCAGATCCGTTGAACGAGGCCGTGGCACCGGGCTGATTGATGCGATCGCGGATGTTTTCTGCGTTCGCCTTATTGGCCGGTGAGGGGTCGTTCGTGTTGAAGTTTTCCAGGTCATCAATAGCATCGCGAAGATCGAGACGATCGATCGCTTGTCCACTACCCTGGATTCGAATATCCACCGTCTGCGTCATCGCCAAGCCTGCTGGGTTCCAATAGGTTGCGAGCGCATCCGTCGTGACTGCGACGCCGGCGCCGCCCATACCGGTCGCACGGGGCCCGACCATGACGAATTCCACGGCCATCGCCCGTGTGTTCGTGCCCGCGAGAACGGCCAACAGGAAAATGGAGAGAAAAGTGCCCTTCATTCCCAACTCTCTCAAAAGTCCCCTGCATTCCTTGCGAATGTGTATCTAGCCTTCGCGATCCGACCCGACAAGGATTAGACGATCATGCCGTCCTGCATGTAAACGATGCGATCCGACTGGGTCGAGAGTTTTTCGTTGTGAGTGACGATCACGAAGGTAGTGCTGCGCAAGTTGTTCAATTCCCGCATCAGAGCGAAGAGGGCGTCGCCACTGTGCGTATCGAGATTGCCGGTCGGTTCATCAGCCAACACCAGATCCGGTTTCTGCATCAGTGCTCGCGCCATCGCGACGCGTTGCTGCTCACCGCCGGACATCTCTCCAGGCTTGTGATGGAGGCGTTGGCCTAGCCCCACTTCAGTAAGCAGCGCCGTCGCGTCAGATTCTACAGAGACGGGATCGCGCCTTTGCACGAGAGCCGGCATACTGACATTCTCCAAAGCTGTGAACTCCGGCAGCAGGTGATGGAACTGGAATACAAATCCGATGCGTCGATTGCGGAACTCCGCCTGCTGGGTTTCGGTCAGTTGGAACAGGTCTTGGCCGTCAAATGTCACCGTGCCGCTGGTGGGTTTATCGAGGGTTCCGATTATATGCAGCAAGGTACTCTTGCCGGCTCCCGAAGCCCCCACGATGGCGATCAGCTCGCCGCGCTGAATCTCGAGATTAATCCCCTTGAGTACCGGCAGCTCGTAGGACCCCATCGAAAAGGA
>JBQTHY010000110.1:0-14228 GCA_052389395.1 Nitrospiraceae bacterium
CGAGCGCTCACCTGTGGTTCTCCCCTTCCAATGGCTTTCCGAACCAGCGCTCTGCCACGTGCTTGATCTGTGGCGTGTCAAACGGCTTGAGGAGGTACGCCTGCGCACCCGCGCTGATAGCCGAGATTAGGTTTTCTCTGGCGCTAGCCGCTGTGACGATCACCACCGGGATCGAGGGATGGCGATTTCGGATCTGAGCCAACACCTCCAACCCATCCATTCCCGGCATACGAATGTCCAAGAATATGCCACTGGGAGTGAGGTGCTCGAGCTTCTTGAGCGCCGCACGTCCATCTGCTGCGGTTTCTACCAGATAGCCGTACGATTCTAAGCGATCCTGAAGGACCTGTCTGATGTCCGGATCGTCGTCCACCACAAGAATGCGCTTTCTCATTGTCCTGCTTTCCCGCTTCTGTGGCCCTCGGTTAGCTTGCAAGCCCTGGCTTCACCGGCTGATCGCTGCGCAAGAGCTATGCCCGCGCCGAATGTGTCGAATTGCAGCTGCGCTGCCCTTCCCCTCTTCCAAATAAGATACGAATTTAGAACAAACCGATACACCCCGTTCCCCGAGCAGTTCAAAACAAATAGCAATTCACCCAGGTTGTCAATGGGTTCGCCTTGTCCTTTGTGCTGGCAAGTGGATTGCGTTTGCTTCCTGTGTGAAGGAGGTCTGCAGCCCGAACAAGGAGTGAGTCATGTCAGCGAACCACAGCCGAGCGAGCCGTGACCTACAAAGGCTGCTGAGCGACCACATTCCCCATGAGCACCACCAGCGTCATTCCACCGACGTGACTGACAGCGATCAAGGTTGCGAACATGCCTATTCTTAAAAGCATCAGGTCCACATGATTGCGACGGAAAACGCCCACATGATGATCAGCAACGCCATGTTGGCCCAGGAGAATGTCCAGCTAAAAAAGGAACCGTCAGAACAACACAACCTCGGTGGCATGGTCGGCAGCAGCAAGGCCATGCAGGATGTCCTCGCGCTGATCCGGACTATCGCTGGGTCGGATACGACCGTGCTGATTAGCGGCGAGACTGGTTGCGGGAAGGAACTCGCCGCGCGGCTCATTCACCGACTCAGCAAGCGCGGGAATAGACGATTCGTGGCGGTCAATTGCGGGGCCATCCCTGAAACGCTGCTGGAGAGTGAGCTGTTCGGTCACGAGCGCGGCGCCTTTACCGGTGCCGTCAGCCAGGCCAAAGGCAAGTTCGAGTTGGCTGAAGGCGGCACGATTTTTCTGGATGAAGTCGGTGATTTGCCTCCACCCGTTCAAGTCAAGCTCCTGCGCGTGCTACAGGAAAAGGAATTTCAGCGAGTCGGAGGCACCGCCGACATCAAAGCAGACATTCGTGTGATCGCGGCGACCAATCAGAATCTTGAAGCCATGATGGAGCGAAACCAGTTTCGTCATGACCTGTACTACCGTTTGAACGTCATTCCGCTCTACGTCCCCTCCTTGCGGGAGCGACTCGAAGATCTACCGGAATTGGCCCGGCACTTCATCACGCGGCATTCGGCTCGCACCGGCAAACCGATCCAGGGCCTCACCACTGAAGCACAGAATCTCTGTTTCTCCTATACGTGGCCTGGAAATATCCGTGAGCTCGAGAATGCGATGGAACGGGGTGTCATCCTCGCGTCGGAGCATTGCACGTTCATCACTCCTGATCTTCTTCCCCCTGCGCTTCGCGATCCAGTCCTCCCCACACCGGCGCTTGACCTGACAGCACTCGTGACTCGCATGGATTGGTCTTCTTTGTTGCAGGCTCTCCGACAAACGGGATCACTCACAAATTTCCTCGCTCGGCTTGAATGGGCGATCACGAATCGGGTCGTGGCCGCGTATGGAGGTAACAAGAGTCGCGCTGCGCGAGCCCTGGGACGCACATACCGATGGCTACGAAAGCTCGAGAGCGAAATGAGCGAACAAGACTCCTCTCCCACGGAGCAAAACCGAAGCAGCGAACCCTAACCACCCCCTCCTTCCTGCTCCGTTCGATTCCAGACTCCCGCGTTCAGTGCATCGCTAGGAGCTGCTGTTCGGTCTCCTACGGAACTGAGAATTGTTCCAAGAATCTCTGAACCTCTAGTCCTCCAGCCTGCCAAAACTAGCCATCCGCTGTCCTTGAATTTGATCCTGGGCGGCCACTGGATTGGACTTCTTGGATTGGATTGAACGGAGGGTCAGCGGTTTAGGAAACCGTTTACACGACCCTACTCTAGCTCACTAGAACCCGCTCAGGCCTACTAGAACCAAGAGTTAGGTGAAACCCGAACTTTACCTGGAGCAGGCCAGGCTTGGGTGGAATGAGGAGAAGTTGAGTACAACATGAGCACAAGCGGGCTGTCGGAGTCACCTGAGCGCTAGTCGCTTGGTTCCCACTCGCCGTCCAGAACTCCTATGATGGCTCGTTGGAGGTCCCCAAATGTGACTGGCTTGGCGAAAAACGCCTTCACCCCGCACGCCAACGCTTCAGCCTTCGCATGGTGATCCCCTAACGCCGCCAACAGAATGATTGGGCAAGAAGGGTACATGGCTTGGATGGTTCTCACATATTCGAAGCCGCCTCCGGGGATCCGAAGGTCCGTCAGGACGACGTGAGGCTCTAAGTCCATCATCTGTTGGATGGCTCCATTCCCGTCAGTCGCTTCGGCGACCTGCAATTCCAGCTCGCGTACGACATCGCACAACAAGCTTCGCAGGTCGGCGTCGTCCTGGACCACCAGCACCAGTTTGCCCTGGTGTTTGTGCTGGACGGACATGCCTTTCTTTCCTTCTTATAGATGTAGAGCCCTCCGACGAGTGTGAGAACACAACTCTCATGCCAAGCTTCGATCTGTTGATTATCAAGACCTTCTGCACGCGACTCTCGTCATCATGGGGCAAAAGGTCTTCTCGAAGCGTCAGTGATAGGGTCAAAACGCGACAGATTATTGCTGCAAGGAAGGCGCGACTCTTGGCAAGAAGAGCGTGAACGTGGTCCCCTGGCCGGGCGTACTGTCTACCGTAATGGTTCCACCGTGTTCTTGAACGATCCCAAGGACCACCGTGAGGCCTAGGCCGGTCCCTTTCCCGCGCTCTTTGGTTGTGACAAAGGGCTCAAAGATCTTGGGGAGGACATCGGGCGGAATCCCGTGTCCGGTATCTCCGACAGTCAGCCTGATGTGTTGCTCTCCTTCGCGGGCGGCAGCTACCCGCAAGGTGCCGCCCTCGGGCATGGCCTGCATCGCATTGAGAACGAGATTCAGCAAGACCTGTGTGATGAGATCACTATCCCCGTGGATGGGCGGCAACTCCTCGTCATGCTCGGATACCACCTGAATGTGGTGTCGGCTCAGCCGTTCCTCAACTGCATCCAGACAATTCCTGACCACTCCCCGCAGATCCAGAGGTCTGAAGGTGGGTGAACCACGCCGGGCAAGGGTGAGCAACTGATTCATCAGTCTCGTGATGCGTTCAACCTGCGCGGCGATGATTTCCAGCCCTTTTTTCATCGTCTCATCGTCCGTCCGCTGCATCAACAGCTCGGCTCGCCCTAGTATCACGTTCATCGGCGTGCCGATCTCATGGGCCACACTCGCGGCGAGCGTGCCCAATTCTGCTACCCGCTCCGTGAAACGGAGGCGTTCCTGCGTCTCACTCAGCACTTGCCGGCTCTGAGTCAGTCCTTGTTCCAGCTCCCGAGTGAATCCCGCCAACTGCTTGACGGCAAGCTCCTGCCCTTCCGAGGATTTCTCGATGTATGCCTCAAGGGCCAATTGCATGTCCAAGTAAATGACTTTGGTCAAGGCGATGCGGATGGCCACGTACTTGGCCGGCTGGTGGCGAAACTTCTCAAAGATCAGCGGCTGCAGGAGCGATAGGTAAAGAGCATACGCCCCCAAGTACCATTCGGGGGTCAACCCCAGCCGCGCATGGACCTGTCCAATCCGCCGCCGCTCTTCCTCGTAGGCTCGGTCATAGGAACCCGCCACCAGTGAGAGGAGGTATCGCTTCTGGGCCTCCAGCAGCCTGGTGCTGATCAGCTCGTCCGTGAGGAATTTTCTCGTTTCAGGAAAGGACAGGAGATGGCGGTAGAATGCCCCCACCAACTCATCGACGTGCTGGGCCATGATCGGCTGGAGGGCCGTGAGGACGACTTCCTCTTCTTTTGTGAATCGAAGAAATTCTTTGCGTGTTTCCCAGTCATCCGCAGCCATGGTTTCGGGCTCCTCTCGGCCAGAGGCACAAGCATGGTCTTCGGAATGCGAGGCGCAGGGGAAAGATCGTGCTTCCCACTGCGTGGACAAGTGTGACATTCTAAGAAAGAACCGTCGCTCGAGGCAAGAGGTGATCGGCCAAACATGATCAACCGGTGGGGGATCCGGAACCGCGGCCGTGTTCACACGGTACCGGGATGCAAAAGGATTGGGGCTGGGCCGTGGAACACCGTATGATTGCGAAGAAATTCCAACTCATTCGCGCCTTGTTTCAAAATCAACTTTTCTTGAGCGTCCTGATTGGTTGCCTTCCTGTGGGGCATCGCGGGTAGCAAGCCACGGCTTATAGCGTTACCCTTTGCTCTGGGGCAGGTCACTTTCCTTTCTCGCGCAGAAATCTTGGTCGGTCCCTGACCGAGATCATCCTGACCAGATCCCGCACAGACAGAATTCCCACGATCTTGTGAATCTCCGTCACTGCCAGGTGGCGAACACCTTTTTCGGCCATGAGCTCGCTCGCATCGTGAATCGTGCGGTTGATATCAATGTCAATCACCGGCTGGTTCATGAGCGAGCCAACCCGGATGAGGCCAGCATCTAGGTTGTACGCTAAGGCTTTACGAACCATGTCGCTCTCGGTCACGATGCCCACCAGTTTTTCATGTTGAGACACGAGCAGAGAGCCGATATGCTTCTCCGCCATCCGCCGCGCCGCAGCCAGAAGAGTCTCGCCGTTGTCAATGGTTTCAATCGACGTCCGCATGAGCACACTGAGCGGCCTGTACACGTCGCCCAGTTCGCGGACCGGCCCCGTCTCTGCATCGACAAAATACCTTACGAGGTCCCGCACTGATATTAACCCAACAATGCTCCCGCCCTCGGACACGCACAGATGCCGGACATGGTTGATTTCCATGAGATGGCTAGCATCCAGCAACGACTTTTCGGGGGTGATTGTCAGGAGGGGCCTGGCCATGATCCGAGCCACCTTAGTTTGCGACGCATTTAACCCTTGAGCGATCACCTTGTGGACAAGGTCTGTCTCGGTGACGATCCCCACTATCTTGGGCCGTCCTCCGCCGGGCTCTCCTGATCCCACCAGCACAGAGCCAATGCTTCGCTCTCGCATCCGAATAGCTGAGTCAACGACGGTGGCGTCCCGGGCAACCACTTCAAGGTCTCGATGCATGGAACTACCGATGGTTCCCCCCGACTTTGCAGTATTGTCCGCCCCCCCCTCGTTCGCTGTCAGCGTTCATTATCATTTGTTTGTGGATCGTCCGTAGGGTAAATCAAACTCCTTGAGAAAGCGACAGGCCGTGATTGGCATTCTGGGTTGTGATTTTGGCACGGGTATGTCAGGCGTTTTTGGATCGGAGTGTGACCTCTCCTTGCAGTGACGCGACTAGTTTGTGAGCCCAATCCGACAACAATTTCACGGCGCCAGGTCGAAATGCCCTGGGTGGAGTGAGCACGGTTGGGCTGTTCGTCACGACAGGGCCTGCGACATAGACCACCGAAGCCAGACTTATTTCCGAGAATTGGTTAGCAGTCGCTACGGCTGATGTCTCGGTGCCTGGCCGATGATGTGAAGCCGTGGACCTCGGGGAAGCGGAATCACACGGTTATGCTCTACCGCACCGCCTAAAACCCACTCGAATAACCGCTTCGCGTCATTTAGTTCCGGGTCTTTCGGGATGCCGTACTGTTCTTTCTGCATCGGTTCGTCGTAGAGCCCGATGCAGCCGTGGGAGGCGGGATAGCCCGGTAGATCCCGCCCGTGTCTCCAGTCTGACACTCCTTCACGATTTATATAGACCCGGACCGCATAATTCATGGGATAGGGACGATCCGTGCCCTCGACCGTATAGAGGCAAGACTGATGGGCACGGTGGGCGGCAGTCAGGCGAAATTCACCGGTTGGCGTTTCATCGTGGCCGTTCCCTGACGCAATGGGCACGGCAAATCGGAGCGCCCCATATTCATAGGCACCGAGGAATTGCTCGGACAGATCGATCAGGATGAATTGCTCATCCGATTCGGCAGCCGGGTAGGACAGAGGTAACGGAACAAACACCTTCAGCTCCTCGATTCGTTTTGGGACTTTGATCGAAACACCGGAATGCGCATGACGCCTGTCGATGCGGTTGAACCGCGCAACGTCGATCCAATGCTCACCGAAAAGCTTTTCCAACGACTCCCCGGCGCGAAGCGTCCGGCAATCCCACTCAACTGTCGCATCGCTCGGATAAGCGATCTCGCAGGGGCCCCGGTGCTTTTTGGGAGGTTCTGCTTCAGAGACCAGTGGAAGGTGTGCAATCACCATCAACGTGAGGAGTATCGCTGGGGTGCGTGGTTCGTATCTCACGAGTGCGGGAAGGGCGAGACGCGCGCGAAAGGCGGGACTCACCTCGACAACCTCCTCGGCCCGTCGCGCGTTTCTCGCAAGTCCCGCTTTTCTAGCGAGATCCGCTTCACGAACGACGCGTGACCCTCTGTTATGGCACTGTCTGCCAGCCTTCCTCCCCCCACACATAGCTCCGTCGTTCGGGATCCGCATCGAGGTGTTGCACGAGAATGAACCGACAGCCGCTTTGCTTATAGAGCTGCTCGGCCTTGTGTTCCATCATCATCGCCAGGTGCGTGTCGGGCGTTGCTCCCGAGACGGTCACCGGTACGAAGAGCTGACCGGCCTGTCCGCGAAAGATCCGATCCATTTCAACGCGCGGTTTGGAAACATGCGGCTCCTCATGCAGGGCCGCAATGAACCGCTGCAAGGCCGCTAGCTCATGCTCATCCAACTCTGCTCGCAACCGGTTATTGTGACTGTTCATCCCTGCCCGCTCTCTTGAACCTCCCGGCGCAGCATCGCTTTGCCATGCCGCCGGTCATACCCTCGCTTCCCCTTCTTCGTGCTATGCGGCCGCGTCGGCTTGGCATCGAGGCGAATGGGCAGTTTGACCGATCGCCGTTTTGCGGTGTTTTTTCCTTTGCGTCTCATGTCTCGCGCCTTCGTAAGTCTTGCGATGCGGCTGCGCCAGACGCCTACATGGCTGCTCAAGAAGGCCGTCTTCTTCGTTTGTGGTTTGTCTCTCCATCCTGAGTTCCAAGTATCAAGTTCAACGTTTCAAGTGATGCAGAAACTCGAAACCTGAAACAGGGACTTGAAACTGCTGACCAACGTGCTTCGCGAGAAACGCCTCACAATTCGACTGGCTCACTGTCCCGAGCGGAGTCGAGGGACGTTTCACGCTGCACAGCAACTTATGACCAATACTGTGAGGCCTTGGTATACCCGAACAGCAGATCGCGTCGGGCAAGAATCCCCACAAGCTTCTTATTGCGCACCACGGGCACACGGGTGATATACCGGTCCTGAAACAGATCGGCCACTTGGGCAAGTGTTTGATCTTCGGTCACCGTCACCGGATGAACCGACATGATTTCGGTCGCGAGAATCTTGCGTAGATCACGGCCGTCGATCATTGCCTGCAGTAGATCGTATTCGGTAACGATCCCCACCAACGTCCCGTCCTCTTCGACGACCGGGAGGCTGCCGAAGTTCCGATGGATCATGAGGTGGGCAATCGTCAACGCATCGGTGCGCGAGGTGCATCGAATGACTGCATCCTGCATCAACTGACCAACCGTCAAGGTCTTCGGATCACAGGCTTTCATGAAGAACTCGGTTTCTCGCATCGTCTCATCTCACTTTCTTTTCGTTGAGCCGGCGGACAGGTAGGTACGCAGAACATCGCGCCGCGCGATGATGCCGACCAGCCGGTCCTCGGCATCGACCACCGGCACACGGACGAGATCGCTCGCGCGTAACACATGCACCAACGTTCCTAAAATGGTTTCCGGACGAACGGAATAGGGATTCCCCGTCATGATGTCGCCCGCCGACAGTGCGCCGAGGTTATTTCCATCGTCGATTGCCGCCAGCAGGTCGTGCTCGCTCACGATCCCTGCGAGCTTTCGTTTCTTGTCGACGACCGGCACAGCCCCGAATCCTTCAATCATCAGCGATGCGATCACATCGCCCCTTGTCCGAAGATGGACGAACTGCACTCGTTTTTCCATCACCTGCCTGACCGTCATCGAGGAAAAATCCCTTGCCCTGGCAGCCCGCACCTTCTTCCTCGTCGGCATTACGTCATCCTCCTTCGCCACGCTCGTCACTCTCGACTCTGCTGTTTGCATCGCGCCTCACTCGCCCGGCAAGTTCCCGACAATGCCACGATCTTCGGCCCAACGCAGATAGATAACCCTTTGCTTTCCGGCTTCCACCTTGACGCCTTTCAGCCCTTGCTTGCTGTCATGATGGATTGCCGATACATCATAGACTCCCGCGGGAAGATCCACAAAGAGCCAAGGTCCCTCGACCTGATCATTGGGAATGGTCAGCACGGTCCCCCCCGTTGTCGGCTGAATCGTGACCGAGACTCCTGAAAGATAGGACTTCCCACCAGCCGTAAAGACCACCTTTAACGAGAAGGGGGGATACTCAGCCATACGCTCTTCGAGGCCCACACCAGCGCTGAAATACCGAAGGTCCCCCTGATGATGGAGAGGAAGCGTGTCGACCACTGTGCGGCCATCGACTTGGTGGCTCAGTTCGAGAAATTCGCCGGAAGCCCCGATACGAGCAATGGCACCGCTGCCGGCCATACCGACTCCTCCGCTAACGCAAACCCACACCGCAAGAACCCATAGGACGCCTCTGTTCATATCGCCCTCCTTCCCACTCAAGATGGTTGGCAATGTAAGCGCCCTCCTCTTTCAAGGGATACCCCCCTCACCCCCACAGAGAACCGGTAATGGAGATGATGCGGGCATCCTATCCCGAGTGATTGACGCCAATTACCACAGTGGTGCTTTCCTCTCTGCCGCAAAACGCCGCACCAGTCAGAGAAGCTAAAGCACCGGTTCTCTTCGTAAGCCCTCGAAACAGGGCTGATTCTCCTACCTGCTTCCTATATGCCACAGGCACATCCAATGCAGAACTGATACCGGAATCACCGGCCTGTTTCTGGACGTCAGTGAAGGGGGGAACCTGTTATGCACATTCTTTGTGCCGTCGACGGATCGGAATATTCGCAGTGGGGGGTCCAAGCGCTTGAGGCGCTCGCCAGTCGAGAGCCTGAGCACGTCACGCTCCTACACGTGGTCAACATGCCAGCCCTCCGAACAGCCAAAGGCAAGAATCCCGTCGCAGAGAGGCGTGCCCTGGCTGTCATGGAGAAGGCCGGTGGTATTCTGCTTCGGGATGCAGCGCGATTGGCCAGAGTCGCCCTCGGGCAGGCCGCAACAGGCCCGCGCACCAAACTCCACACCGTCTTGGCTCACGGCCCCATTGCTCAGATGATCGCCAGACAAGCCCGTCGGTTGAAGGCGGATCTCATCCTGATTGGATCTCGCGGGTTGAGTGACATTCAGGGATTCTTGCTGGGGAGCATCTCTCGGCAGGTGGCGTTGAGTGCTCCTTGCTCCGTCTTAGTCGTGAAACAACCCACGCCCAAACTCGCCCATGTCGCACTCGCGGTCGATGATTCCAAGCACTCACGCACCGCCGCCCGGTTTCTCAGGTCCCGCGTTCTTCCGGAATCCGCCACCGTCACGATTCTGACTTCGGTAGAGAGCCCTGTCACGGACTTCGCCGCGCGCTACTTATCTGAATCGCAACTGGACGAATTGAAGAAACCGGTTATGGAACGCGCAACCAATTTGGTCAATGCCCTGCGGGACGATTTCATCAAAGACGGCTTTCCCGTCGTCACGCAGGTCCAGATGAACCACGTGATCGACACCATCGTCAAATACGTCGAGGCCAATCATGATGAGCTGCTGGTGATCGGATCCCGCAATTTGACCAAGAGCGAGCGGCTCCATCTCGGGAGCGTGTCGGAAAGCCTCCTGAGACACGCCCCCTGTTCCGTCCTCATTGTGCGAGGCCCACGTGTCTGACGTTAGATACCATGACATTCACCGGCTCCTGATCGATGACGTCCTCAAGCGATTGGAGACCGATGGGGGCGGCCTCTCTCCTGACGAGGCTCAACGGCGGCTGGGTCGATACGGACGAAACGTCCTCATTGAACCGGATCGCTACTTGCTCCTCCTCGGGCTTGCCCGCCATTTTACCCACTTCCTCGCCGTCCTGCTCTGGATCGCCGCCGGTCTCTCCTTTGCGGCGGACTTCATGCGGCCGGGCGAGGGCATGGCTACGCTGGGCTGGGCCATTCTCGGCGTCATCATCATCAACGCCGGCTTTGCTTTTTTTCAGGAATATAAAGCGGAACGAGCTGTCCAGGCCCTCCATCGTTTGTTGCCGGACAAAGCCTGGGTGACGCGAGGGGGACAATCCCTCGAAATCGCGCGGAGCGAGATTGTGCCAGGCGATCTGCTCATCTTGGAAGAAGGGGAACGGGTGCCGGCCGATGCGCGTCTCATCGAGGCCACCGGAATGCTGGTCGACAATGCGGCACTGACGGGTGAATCGAAACCGAAACGGCGGACAGCCGAGGCCATGGAAGATGGACACTGGCTCGATCTCCCGAACCTTGTCTTCGCCGGCACGACGATCCTATCGGGTCACGGACGTGCCGTGGTCTTTGCCACCGGCATGGGCACGGAGTTCGGCAAAATCGCCAATCTCACCACCGCGGTCGAAACCGGCCTCAGTCCACTCCAGAAAGAGATCATCAAAGTGACCCGCATCGTCGCTGTCATTTCCGTGGCGATGGGAGCCACATTTTTCGTGATCGGTGTATCAACGGGACTCGGCTTCTGGATCAGCGCCATCTTCGGTATCGGCATTATTGTGGCTAACGTTCCCGAAGGCCTCCTCCCCACAGTGACCCTGGCGCTCGCCATGAGCAGCCAACGCATGGCGAAGCGCAAGGCGCTGGTGAAACATCTCCCTTCCGTGGAAACCCTCGGCTGTACCACCGTGATCTGCACGGACAAGACCGGGACATTGACGGAGAATCGGATGAAAGTGGATCGATTCTATGCCGACGGACTCGTGATCGAATCGCGGGAAGGCTGCTTCTTCACCAGAGGCCGCTTGGTCAGCACCGCTGATGCCGAGCAGTGGCAACCCCTCTTTGATGCACTCCTCCATTGCCACAACGCGAAGCGCGTCCGGCGCTCCGATGGACGCTCCGTGGTCACCGGCGATCCCACCGAAGTCGCGCTGTTGGAATTTGCCATCCACCATGGGTTGGCCCACCGACGTCCTTTGCGGCGCATGGGAGAACTGGCCTTCGACGCTGATCGGAAACGGATGACCACGCTGCACTGGGCGGAAGGCCGGCTCGTTGCGTTCACCAAGGGCGCTCCTGAATCGGTATTGGCGGTCTGCACCAACGCCAAGCTCCATGGCAACTCCGTTGTGATGACTCCCGATGAGCGCGCGCGCATTCTGGACCAGAGCCGGTCCTTCGCCGAGCAGGCCTACCGCGTGCTGGCCGTGGCCATGCGCGACGTCGCCCACCAGCCAGAGCACATTGAAGTGGAGACGATTGAAGAGGACCTGACGTTCCTCGGACTTGTGGCCATGATGGACCCGCCACACCGCGAAGTGCCTGAGGCGATCGCCAAATGCCGGCGGGCCGGCGTGCGCGTCGTCATGATCACCGGGGATCATCCGCTCACGGCGCTGGCCATTGCGCGGAAGATCGGCCTCGTGCCAGATCAGACCATACCACGCCCAACCGGCTTCGTCCCAGTGATCGAAGGATCTGAGCTCGACCGCATGACTGAGGAACACCTGCGTCAGCTGCTGACACCGACGCGGCCCGACGAGGCGGACCCGGTCTTCGCCCGGATGGCCCCGCGCCACAAGATGCGGATCGTGTCCACACTTAAGGAGATGGGCGAAGTGGTCGCCGTTACCGGCGACGGGGTGAACGATGCGCCCGCACTTAAAAAAGCCGACATCGGCGTGGCGATGGGCATCGCGGGAACGGACGTGGCCAAGGAAACAGCCGATATCATTCTGCTCGACGACAACTTCGCGACGATCGTGAACGCAATTGAAGAAGGACGCACAGTGTTCGACAACATTCGTAAATTCTCCTCCTATATTCTTGCGAGCAACGTCCCTGAAATTGTGCCGTTTCTTGGCTATGGCTTCGTCGGTATGCCGCTGGCGCTGACTATTCCGCAGGTATTGGCAGTCGATCTCGGAACCGACATGATCCCGGCCCTCGGTCTCGGCGCTGAGCGGCCTCATTCCGACGTCATGGACCTTCCGCCCCGCTCGCGGAGTGAACGGTTGTTGAGCCTTTCGCTCTTGCTGCGGGCCTATCTCTTCCTCGGCATCATCGAAGCCGCTGTGGCAATGAGCGGCTTTTTTCTGTACCTCTACAGCCAGGGGTGGACTTGGGGAACACATCTAGATTGGTCCTCCCCATTATATAAGCAAGCAACAACGGTCACCTTGGCCGGCATAGTCCTGGCACAGGTCGCCAACGTGTTTGCCTGCCGATCCGATCATCTCTCGGGTGCCCGGCTCGGATGGCTGACCAACCCGCTTATTCTGTGGGGGATCCTCACTGAGCTCACCATCCTTGCTTTCATCACTTACACACCGATAGGGAACGGGATCTTTGGAACCAGCCCCTTACCTCTTTGGATCTTCGGACCACTCGCGCTCGGCGCCCTCGTGCTGTTATTGGTGGAGGAAGGTCGTAAGATGATCTCAAATCGCATCGTACACCGACAGGCCTACAGGCCTGCGCAAGAGGGGCGTTGAGTATGACCCAAGATCCCCATGATCCAACCTGGGATGTTCCCGTGACTGACGTGGTCCCGCGCCATGCCGCCACTCCGCCAGCGCATCGCCGTTCCGACTTATCGCCTGAGGAGGGACTACCGGCTTCAGTGATCTCGCTCCCTGTGCCTTCAAGACGATCTCGTCTGCCCTGGTTCATCGCCATCGCGATTGTCCTGGTCACCGTCGGTGGGGGAATGTGGTACTGGTGGACATCCGGCACTCCCCGCGTCCAGTACAAGACAGCCTTGGTGGATCGTGGGCCCATCACGGCCATTGTGACAGCGACCGGCACGGTTAACCCTGTTGTCTCCGTCCAAGTCGGCAGCCAAGTGTCCGGAAAGATTACGAAGCTCTTCGCCGATTTTAATTCCGTCGTCAAGCAAGGACAAACCTTGGCTCAGATCGACCAACAGCCGTTCAAAGCCCGAGTGAGCCAGGCCCGCGCCGCTGTGAAGAGCGCCTCGGGCAACTTGGCTAAAGCGAAGAACATGGCGATGCAGCGTCAACGGGAGCGTGACCGCATGGCCTCCCTTCGAGAACAAGCATTCGTCTCACAGGCTGATCTCGATATTGCTGAGACCAATTACCGCGATGCCGTAGCCCACGTTGATGTGACGCAGGCCCTGCTCGATCAAGCGCAGGCGACGCTGGCCTCGGCAGAATTGGATCTGGGCTATACGACGATCCATTCGCCCGTAAACGGGATCGTCGTCTCCCGCAACGTCGACGTCGGCCAGACCGTCGCCGCCAGTTTCCAAACCCCCACGCTGTTTGTGATCGCGAAGGAACTAACTCAGATGCAGGTAAACGCCAATGTCAGCGAATCAGATATCGGCGGCGTAGCCGACGGCAAACCGGCCAGCTTCCGTGTCGACGCGTATCCCAAACAGTTCTTTGAAGGGACGGTCACACAGGTGAGGAATGCGCCGGTCAGCATCCAAAACGTGGTGACCTACGACGTCGTGATCACAGTGGACAATCGCGATCTCAAACTGAAACCAGGCATGACTGCGAACGTCACGATCGTGACGGCACGGAAAGAAGATCCACTGCGTGTGCCGAACGGGGCATTACGGTTCCGCATGCCGGGCATGCCGCCCGATCGCAAGGTGACACAGATATGGATCAGGGACCAGGAGGGCCTGGTCCGTCAGGTGCCAGTTACGGCCGGCATCGCCGACTCACTGTTTACCGAGATTGACGACGGCGCGGTGAAGGAAGGTGAGGCAGTCGTCGTCG
>JBQTHY010000111.1:0-16681 GCA_052389395.1 Nitrospiraceae bacterium
GGACGCGTCAGGGCCCCTCCTCATGCGCAGTCCAACCCGCCAATTTGAAATTGATCGTGCAGACGAAATTCTCCCCATCGTAGAAATTCACCTTGATCTTCTTCTTGCCGTAGGTTTGTGCGAGAAACTCTTCCGGATTGTCGACCAGGTCCTGGTACCCACCGGCCGGGTATTCGCCCAGATCATGAAAGACTACGATCATCCCGACCTTCACCTCTTGAAGAATTTTGGCCCGGCAACGGGGGTACACTTCCCAAAACTTGGCTTCGATCATCTCTTTGGTCGGTTCCGGACGATCCTCGCCTGATTTTATGGGCTGCGCGAACTTGGCCAACCGACGGACATAGGGATACTGATGTCCGGTAAACAGCTTATAGAGCCAAGGCGGCACTCTCCGGGTATCTCGTTGATCCACCATAACGCATGTGTTCTCGATCACATCCGGCTGACAGGTCAGAGTTGTCAGCACGTGTTTCCTGTCAGCTTGTCAGCCTCTGGTAGATTCTCGGCAATTTCGACGGCAACGACTCCGCGCGATCAATGACGGCAAACCGCACATCGCCGTACATGCGACGCACGTAGAGATCCGCCTCTCGATCGATGGTCACGCAAAACGGGACGATCCCTTTTCGTCTGGCCTCCCGCAGTGCCGCCTTGGTGTCTTCCAAAGCATACTCGCCCTTATAGTCGTCATCCAGCGGCCGGCCGTCGCTCAAGAGGATCAAGATGCGGATTTTCACTTCCCGCGCCATCAGTTTGGCGGAGGCATGGCGAATCGCCGCGCCATCCCGATTTTGCTGACGGGGGCCAAGACCACCCAGCCGATGGGCCGTGGAGACTCCCAATCGCTCATCAAAGTCTTTGATCGTGAGAAAGTCCACGGAGGCTCGTCCTTGGCCGGAATAGGCATAAAGACCATACTCATCGCCCACTGCATCCAGACATTCACAGAGCAGCGCGAGACTCTCCTTCTCGATATCGATCACCCTCCGGCCGTTCTCAAGCTGCCGGCTCGTCGATCCGCTGATATCGGCCAAGAAAGCCACGGCTACATCGCGCTCTCTTTTTTCTCGCTTGATATAGATATTGTCGCCGCCTTCGAGCCCTGCCTGAAGGTCTGCAGCCCTTCGTACCACGGCATCAATATCCAGATCTTCACCATCTGCTTGCCCTCCTACGCGGCGGAAAGCCGGGGGACGCAGGCTTTCGAACCACCGCCGAAGTGACGCGATGACACTCCGCTGGGTCGTGAGCGTCGAATCCACGCACTCGTCAGACCCTCCCTCTGCCGCCCGCTCAACGACACGACAGCCATTCATCCGATAATCCTGGATCGTATGGTCCCATTCGGGATAACGACTTGCTCGTTCGCCTTGAGCCGTCAACTCCGGCACTGGCTGCTGTTCTTCTTCACGCGAAAGCAATGCTCCTACGATTGAAGGCGTCGACCGCCCGCCGTCGGAGACGTCTCCGCTCATCGCCCCCTGCTCACCATCCCTGGCGTCCTGGCCGACCCTCCATCGTTCTTCCGATCCGCGACCTTCACTGATCAGGCGATCCGACGCCTCCTGCTGTTCGTCGGTTTGTTCGGCCTGCCCCTGATCCCGTTTCACGAACTCGGGATTCATGACGCCGCGATAGGCCCAATTGGTCACAGGGCTGTATGCGTCACTCGCTTGCGCCGGTCCGGTCGGCCTCACCTCACGTTCCCTCGGCTTCTCATTCGCCCGATCCGCCTTGACCATCTCGGCGCGAGGCGCCAATAGTTCTTCCATACGAATATAGAGGTCATGGGCCAGACGAACTGTTTCTTCCGCCGTCGCGGTGGTCCTCAGAACCGGCTGACACATGCGCCAAAGGATAGAGACCTCGTCCTTCACGGCATTGGGAACCGCCGAGTCCACCGACTCGCCCGTCGAGAGCCGCAACAAACAATCGACGATCAATTCCTTCACGGTCAAACCGTGCGCAGGATCCCGCGGGGTGATGGATTCGGCAGCCAATTGCGCCAACTCGCGCTGAAGCCCTGGATATTCCGACTGCAGCAGGAATTCGACGCGCGCGTCCTCCAGCACGGTCCAGAGATCTTGAAGGAGTCGCGGGCTGGGGTAGAGCCGAAACAACGCCGCAAGCGAATCCGGCATCACCTGCTTTGATCGGCCATACCGTTGACGTGCGATCCCGACCAGATCGGCGAGAGCTTCAAGCTTGAGCCGATATGTTCCAAATTCCAAGTGTCCTGCTTCATGGGCTGCCATCACCAGATACAGCCGTTCATTCTCCTCAGCCGTGGGATAACGACGAAGCAGTGCCGGCAAAGAAATCGTCCGTCCGTCGGCGCTGACCGATGCGCGGGCCGTGGAAACTGTGGCCGAGTCAGGAAGGGCCGTAATGGCCACATCCGTGCCACAGAGACCTTGGACAAAGAACTTGATCTTTCGGGCTACCCGGCGAAGTGGAACCCCGCTCAACGCCTGTTCAACCGCCGCCAGTGCCTTCTGCGACTCCACCGCGAAATAGGCGCGTGCGCCTTCAGAACTATAGGCGAGCACTTCCACCCCCGCCCTAAACCACGTTTCAAATCGCGCAACAGCCTGAGGGTCGTCACCGATCAATCCAACGATTTCCGGACAACGGCGCAGATAATTCAGCGTCGCCTCCGCATCCTTTTCGCCGAGCAATAGGCCGTACTGGAGGACTTTGACTTGCCAGTCCGTCGAAGGCAGCGTGCGCAGCAGACGAGGAGACTCCGCAAGACAGGCGATGCCGGACTCGGCTGCATGGTCTGCCAGCACTGCCCCCAAGGACACGACCTTCGAGCGAGCAGCCGGATGCTCGATGTTGCCAAGAATCGCGGGGCTGGTCCGGAGAAATGCCATCGTCGCCATGTAGTCCGGTTTCCCCAGGCTATTCGGGACAATCAATTTCATCCCGAAGGACAGCCAGCGCCGAATTTCATCGAGTTGGAGCACGGGAACAAGGGCTGGGATCTGACGAATGTACTCAAGGCCCACCACCACATCGACTTGCGTCACTTCGACGCCGATTTCGAGCCACGACCGCAATTGCTCTGGAGGAACAACGGAATGAATCCGGGGAGCAGTTCGCAGATACTCCAAGGCTACGTTGGCATCTTGGCCTGCCAGCTCAAGTCCGATGGCTATTACCGCCGCTTGAGCGTGGGACGGTTGAATCACTCCGAGAATGAGCGGGCTATCTTTGAAATATTTCAGGGCGGTCGCACCTGACGATTCCGCCAGGGCCAACCCCAAATCGAGCCAGGAGGTGACCTGCAGCAGTCCTGCATGTCTGTCCAGTTCAGGGAGTGCCTCGATCGCCGCACGTGCCACCTTCGGAGACACCTCTTCCAGCTCAGCCAGCAATGTCAGCACCTCCGCAACCCTATCCGGCTTGTCCGTCGGTCCGGCCATTCCAGCGACAAGGACCCTTGCGGTTCCAGCCCCCAGCTCGCCGGCCAGCCGATCGATTAAGGCGTTCTGTGTCGAATCATCCACCCCGACTCCTCACCAAATTGCATGAAGTGGTGAATTGTAAAGGAGCGAATTCCCCTTGTAAACTAGCGGCTCGCGCCACTCTTGTCCCTAAAGAGAAGCATCCCCATGAGCGAGCCGAAGCAAGAGAGCCTCGATAAGATGTGGAAGTTCGTGAAGGGATTCGCCGGGAAGAGCGGCACCACGATGCACCCGAATCCCGCGGTGACTGAGGCCGTCGTGAAAGGCTTGGCCTCGCACGTGGATGAACTCGGCAAGCCGCTTTGTCCCTGCAATTTTTACAAGGACAAGCAGGCCGAGGCCAAACTCCGCCGTTGGATCTGCGCCTGCGACGAAATGCAGATCTACAAGTACTGTTACTGTCTGCTGTTCGTCCGCGAAGACGGAATGCCGATTACCGAATACCTCCCTGAAGGCCACGAAGGGCGGGAAGTCTACGGTGTCATCACCGATCCAACGCCGGATAAAGGCCGTGCTCTCAGACGCAAAGCAGCCCCTGCGCCGGCCTAATTTCTCTCTTTGATCGCCCGTTCGACCTCACGACCGGCTTCGCGGGCCCTGATCGACTCGCGACGGTCGTACTGCTTCTTCCCTCTTGCCAGACCGATCTCGACCTTGGCGTGGCCCCGCTTCGAGAAGTAGATGCGGAGAGGGACGAGCGTCAGCCCCTTTAGCTGCGTCTTGCCGATCAGTCTATTGATTTCCTTCTTGTGGAGAAGCAGCTTTCGCGCGCGCAGAGGGTCGTGGTTCATGATGTTGCCGTGGCTGTAGGGACTGACATGGCAATGGTGCAAAAAGATTTCCCCCTTATGGACGGAGGCATAGCTGTCTTGCAAATTTGCCCGGCCTTCGCGCAGTGACTTCACTTCAGTGCCTTTGAGCACGATGCCGGCTTCCACTTTCTCTTCGATGAAGTAATCGTGGTAGGCCTTCCGATTTGTTACCACGACTTTGAATCGTTCGTCGGCCTCTTTTTTCATGTCGGTCACCGGGACCCGCTGGCTTGACCCCTCATTGGCTGGAGCCTAAGATGCCAGCATGGCTGCGTCTGGTCCTTTTGATTCTTTCGGCACGATCCTCTCCGGACTGGCAAAGCGACTCGGTCTGGAGTCCAGGCTTCTGGAACTGCGCCTCCAGCATCAGTGGCGAGACATCGTCGGAGAACCCATCGGGTCGCATACCTGGCCGGGCCAGATTCGCTTCAAAAAACTCTACCTCACCGTGCAAAACTCCGTGTGGTTGCAGCAACTGACTTTCTTGAAGCCGACCTTGCTGGAAAAACTTAATCGTGAAGCCGGGAAGGAGCTGATCACCGAAATTGTTTTGCGGGTTGGCGAGCTTCCAGCCCTCGACTCTGGAACTGACTCGACTGCCCAGCCTTCTCCTCAATCTCTCATCAGCGAGATTGGCTTGGCCGAAGCGTCAGCGCATGCCACCGCGCTTCAGGACCCCGAACTCCGTACGCGTCTGACCCAGGTTATGGCCGAGGCCCTCTCCCGCCCGAAACGCCGCTGACAGGACCTTGCAGTACACTGCTCGTCCTGTTCTCCCGACATTCCCAAAAATCAGAGATTGCCGCGCTTCTCCCACAGGCCAACAATGAGGTGTGAACAGTCCTCTATGGAGTCCCCGTCACCATCTCCTTGAACAGTTGCCGTGAATAGGCCGCGGTTGCCGCAGAGTCCGGCCCCTTCACAAGTGGTCCTATCCGTCCTTCTGCTTCGCGCTCATCGAGCCGATAGAGACCGCGCAGTGCCTTCTCGAATCCATCATGAACCGATTGATCCTCATCGGTCAGAAACTTATGGAGTATGTCCGCTTCCGCCCAGTCCTGGTGTGTGAAGATGTAGATGGTGATACGCCGGTATCGTCCTTGAGGATCGTCTGGGGTGGTCGGGCGGATCTTCATGGGCCCAAAATTTCTCGTCTCGCGCCCGACCTTGCGGAATCTCTCGATGAGCGCCTCGATTTCGGTATCGCTCGTCCAGGACGGCACATGCACCGCCACGGAGACTCCCTCCTGAGACCCAATGCTATAGGGCGGAATCGATCGGTCGGGTCGGCTGAGGTACATACCTCCCCAAATGAGGGCGAAGGAGCCAACGAAGACGCTGAGGGCCAGCTTGACGACCGTATCAAGCGGTTTCTTGGGCTTGGAGGCGGAAGGAGGCGTTGGGGGAAAAGCCTGCTCGTGCATCGAAGAGCTTACAAAGGGCAACAAGGACATGCGTGCGGGAAAAAGGCGCTTAAGCCGTGGTCCCGTCCTCCGGGCCGGCATCGTCGCGCTCATTGCTTTCCGCGAGTCTGGCAACGGCCACCACTCGGTCATCATCACCGTCTAAGTCGAGAATTCGCACTCCCTGAGTGTTGCGGCCGATCTCGCGGATATCGTCCACCTTGCATCGGAGCACTTTGCCCTGGGCGGCCATCAGCATGATCTCGTCACCATCGCGAACTTGGAGAAAGCCAACGGCCAAGCCGTTTCGCTCGGTCGTCTTCACACTGATGATGCCCTTGCCACCACGACCCTGGACGCGATATTCCTCCACGGGCGTCCGCTTGCCATAGCCGCCTTCCGTCACGGTCAGAATGGAGGTGGTGGAGTCGGGCGTAATCGTCTCCATCCCGATCACCTCGTTGCCTTCTTCGAGGGTGATCCCTTTGACCCCGTAGGCCGTGCGGCCCATCGGCCGTACTTCTTCTTCTTTAAATCGGATCGTAATGCCCTGTTTGGTTCCGAGGAGAATCTCGCGATGGCCATCAGTCAGATGGACACTAATCAGCCTGTCACCGGCTTCCAGCCCCAGCGCGATGATACCGCCCTGTCTCGGGTTGCCGTAGGCGGACAATTCGGTTTTCTTGATGATGCCCTTCTTCGTGGCCATCACAACATACCGGTCGTCTCTGAATTCTTTCACCGGCAACGTCGCCGTGACCTTTTCACTGCTCGACAAGGCAAGCAGATTGACGAGTGCCTTGCCTTTGGCCGCCCGTCCGGCTTCCGGAATTTCGTGGACCTTGAGCCAATAGACCTTCCCCGCATCCGTGAAGAACAGGAGCGAGTCGTGTGTGGAGGCCGTAAACAGATTTTCTACGAAATCTTCATCCTTGATGCCCATCCCGATCTTGCCCTTGCCGCCTCGTCGTTGAGCGCGATAGAGCGACACGGCATTCCGTTTGATGTACCCGGTGTGAGAAATCGTGACGATCACTTCCTCTTCCGCGATCAGATCTTCGAGGCTGATCTCCGCCTCTTCCTTGACGATCTGCGTGCGCCGCTCGTCCTTGTACGCTTCGCGGATTTCAGTCAGCTCGCTCTTGATGATGGTCTTCACCAACGCTTCGCTGGCCAAGACTGACTTGAGATATTCAATCTGCTTGAGGACTTCTTGGTATTCCTCGATGAGCTTGGTCCGCTCCAGTTGCGTCAAGCGTTGAAGCCGCATATCGAGAATCGCGGTGGCCTGGATCGTGCTGAGGGCAAACTCCCGCATCAATGCCGTGCGGGCTTCGTCGGGCGATTGCGAACGCCGAATGCGTGTGATGACGGCATCGAGATTGTCGAGGGCGACTTTGAGGCCTTCGAGAATATGGGCCCGTTCCTCCGCCTTTCGCAATTCGAACGATGTCCGGCGCACCACGACTTCGCGCCGATGCTCGAGAAAATGATGCAGAATCTGCTTGAGATTCAGGACTTCGGGACGATTGTTGACCAGCGCGAGCATGATGACGCCGAACGTGGTCTCGAGCTGGGTATGCTTATACAGATTATTCAAGATCACCAACGGGATCTCGTTCCGCTTCAGCTCGATCACCACCCGCACCCCTTCCCGATCCGACGATTCGTCCCGCAAATCGGAGATGCCCTTGATCCGGTCATCCTGGATCAGTTCGGCGATCTTTTCGATCAGTTTGGCTTTATTGACCTGGTACGGAATTTCCGTGACGATGAGACGCTCGCGCTCAGTGCGCCCGTCGGTCTCCACGACGACCTTCGCGCGCAGCGTCAGAAGCCCGCGCCCGGTTTCATAGGCTTCTTTGATGCCGCTCATGCCGTAGATGAAACCGGCCGTCGGAAAGTCCGGGCCCGGAATCTTCTTCAACAACTGCGCGACGGTTGCGTCGGGATTCTCCAGCAGGAGCAGCAGGCCGTCGATGACCTCGCCGATGTTGTGCGTGGGGATATTCGTGGCGTAGCCGACCGCGATACCGCCGGCTCCGTTGATGAGCAGATTCGGCACCTTCGTCGGCAGGACGAGCGGTTCCTGCCTCGATTCATCGTAGTTGGGGCCGAAGTCGACGGTTTCCTTGTCGATGTCGGCCAACATTTCTTCGGCCAACCTGGTCATGCGCGCTTCGGTATAGCGCATGGCCGCCGGTGAATCACCGTCCATCGAGCCATAGTTGCCTTGCCCGTCGACGAGGGGATAGCGCATGTTGAAGTCCTGCGCCATCCGAACCAGCGTATCGTAGATCGCCGTATCGCCGTGGGGGTGATAGTTCCCCATGATCTCGCCGACGATCTTTGCGGACTTGCGGTAGGCCCGGTTGGAGGCCAAGCCCAGTTCGTTCATGCCGAACAGGATGCGGCGATGCACCGGCTTGAGCCCGTCCCGGACGTCCGGGAGCGCGCGGCCGACGATCACGCTCATCGCGTAATCGAGGTAGGACGATTTCATTTCGTCTTCGATCGCGATGTGGCTCAAGCGTTCATCAGGGGGCATTGTGTCCTCGTGAAGCGTATCTCGTGAAACGTGAAACGTAAGGTTGGAGAATCCTCCCCCGCCTGCGCTTCACGCTTCACGAACGACGTTAGACGTCTAGGTTTCTGACCTCGAGCGCGTGCGTTTGAATGAAATTCCGTCGCGGCTCCACTTCATCACCCATGAGAATGGTAAAGATCTCATCGACACCGGTGAGGTCTTCGAGAGTGACTCTCAAGAGCGTGCGCTTCTCCGGATTCATGGTAGTTTCCCAGAGCTGTCCTGGATTCATTTCCCCGAGACCTTTGTAGCGCTGGATGTTCAGCCCCTGCTTGCCCGTGTCCAAAATGGCCCTCACCAGTTCGTCCGTCGACTGAAAGTGATCTTCTCGCCCTTTGGATTTCAGCTTAAAGGGGGCTCGGCCCAGGCCAATGGCGGATGGAGTCAGCTTCTGGAGTTCACGAAAGTCGGCGGAACCCACCAGTTCGTGCGTAACGTCCAACCCATAGGTCATGCCGTTCGCGTGCAGGCGACAGGCCACCTTGTTCGATTGGTGCTCTTCGTCGTCGAGGATCTCGAATGTCGGCGTCAATTTGGGGAAGACCCTTGCCAACGTCTTCTTGACATTGACGACCGCCTTCTTGAGCGCCGCCTGATCTTTGAGCAGCTCGCGATCCAGTCCCGGTTCATCGACGAACGCGCGCACCATCGCGGCCTCGTGCGGCTTCTTGTTCAGACGACCGAGCAACGTTTCGAAGGCGATCATTTTCTTGAGAATCGGCAGCAGCCGCCGGCCGGTCACATATCCCTGCGTCCCTTCCACATAGAGTTCGACATCCTCGACGGCCAGATCGGCCAGGTGTTCGTTTAACAGCCCTTCGTCCTTGAGATACCGCTCCGTCTTACCTTTTTTCACTTTGAAGAGGGGAGGCTGGGCGATGTAGACATAGCCGCGTTCGATCAGCTCCGGCATCTGTCTAAAAAAGAAAGTCAACAATAGAGTGCGGATGTGACTGCCGTCCACGTCGGCGTCGGTCATCAGGATGATCTTGTGATACCGCGCCTTCGCAATGTCGAAGGCGTCCTTGTCGGCCTTGTCGCTTTCTTCCCGCTTGCGGCCGATGCCGGTGCCGAGCGCCATGATCAGCGTGCGGATCTCGTCGCTCGAGAGCATTTTGTCGAAGCGCGCTTTCTCAACGTTGAGAATCTTGCCTTTGAGAGGTAGGATCGCTTGGAACTTCCGATCGCGTCCCTGCTTCGCGGATCCGCCGGCTGAATCACCCTCGACGATGTAGAGTTCGCTCAGGGCCGGATCTTTTTCCGAACAATCGGCCAACTTCCCCGGGAGCGAGCCGCCGTCGAGCTCGCTCTTGCGCCGGATCAGGTCTTTGGCCTTCCGCGCCGCTTCACGGGCGCGGGCTGCGTCGATAGCCTTGCCGATGATCTTCCGGGCAACCGGAGGATTCTCCTCAAAGTAGTTGCCCAAGGCCTCGTTGACCGCGGCCTCGACAACTCCCTTCACTTCGCTATTGCCCAACTTCGCTTTCGTCTGCCCTTCAAACTGCGGATTGCGGACCTTGACGCTAATCACCGCGGTAAGTCCTTCGCGCACGTCGTCTCCGGTCAGGGATTCTGTCTCTTTCTTGAGGAGATCGTTCGCGTTCGCGTAATTATTAATCGTTCTCGTGAGCGCCGCCTTGAAGCCCACCAAGTGCGTGCCGCCTTCCCTAGTGTTGATGTTGTTCGCAAAGGAGAACAGGTTCTCCGCGTAGCTGTCGTTGTATTGAAGCGCGACCTCCAACACCATTTCCGGTTTCTCAACCTTGACGTAAATCGGCTTGTGCAGCGGCGTTTTCGCTTCGTTCAAATGTTCGACGAAGGAGACGATGCCGCCCTTGTAGAGGAAGATCTGTTCTTTGACCGGCTCTTTCTGCTCATCTCTGAGGGTGATCTCGAGGCCCTTGTTCAAGAAAGCGAGTTCGCGTAGACGCTGGGCCAACACATCGAAGCTGAATTCCAGCGTCTCGAAGATCTGGCCATCCGGCCTGAACCGGATCTTGGTGCCGCGACGCTTCGTCTTGCCTGTCTCCTTCAGCGGCGCACCGGGCTTGCCGCGTTCATACCGCTGCTCGAACACCTGGCCGTCCTGCCAGATCTCCAGTTCGAGCCACTCTGACAATGCGTTCACGACCGAGATACCGACCCCGTGGAGACCGCCAGAGACAGTATAGGCCCCTTGCTCGAACTTGCCGCCCGCATGGAGCATCGTGAGCGCTACTTCCGCAGCGGATTTTTTTTGCGTGGGATGCATCCCGGTGGGAATACCGCGCCCGTTGTCGACGACCGTCACACTGCCGTCGATATGGATCGTGACCTCGATCGCCTCTCCGAACCCGGCCATGTGCTCGTCGACGCTGTTGTCGACGACTTCGTACACGAGATGATGGAGCCCGTCGACGCTGGTGCTCCCGATGTACATCGCCGGTCGTTTCCGCACCGCCTCGAGCCCCTCGAGGACTTTGATTTGCTCTGCGCTGTAGCTGTCTGCTTTCCCCTTGCTAATGGAGTCTTCGATAGCCATCCGTCTCCTGTTCTGACACACACGTTATGGGGTCAAACGCCATCTATCAATCGTATGAGCTGAATATGCGGATCTCGGTGCGCAGGCGTTATGACGGTCGACGCACTCAAATTTTGATCGGCATGACGACGCACTTAAATCCAGGGCTCTCGGGTTCCTGGATCAAACAAGGACTGAGAGGGGTCTCCATCTGCAAAGAAATGCTTTCCCCGTCCAGCACGCTCAAGACATCCAGAAGATACCGGGCATTGAACCCCGTGTTGAGGGCTTCCCCCTCGTAGCGCGCGGGTAATTCTTCGGCTGCTTCTCCGTAATCCGGGCTGCTGGAAAACAGGGTCAGCTTGCCCGACGCGAACGAGACCTTCACGGCGCTCGCCTTATCCTTGGACAGCACCGACACGCGGCGCAACGCGCCTTCCAACTCAACCCGATTCGCGGTGATTTTCCTGCCTCCTTCTTTTGGAATGACCTGTTGATAGTTGGGATAGTTACCTTCCATCAACCGGGAGGTCAGCAGGAGGCCGCTTTTGCGAAAGATCATCAGATTCTTGGTGAATCCGATGAGGGGTTCACCGTCTCCCCCCTCCTCCAACAGACGCCGCATTTCTTGAGCGGCCTTCTTGGGAATGATCGCCTTGATTTCCTGAGGGCCTCCCTTGCTGCCGGCCTTGCCTACTTCTTGTTCCGCCACAGCCAAGCGATGGCCGTCTGTGCCGACCAATCGAAGCACGGTCTTCTTGTCGGTGACCATGAGGGTGACCAGCAGGCCGTTCAGGATATAGCGGGCATCGTTATCACCGGCGGCAAAGAGTGTCTTGCGAATCAATTCCAGGAGCCCGTCTCCCGAGAGCGGGATCAATCCTTCTCGCTCGATTGCCGGCAGCGCAGGAAACTCCGCGCTGGACAATCCGACTACTTTGAAGTGGCTCTTCCCGGATTCAATGGTCGTCCAATTGTTGTCGCCTGCCGTCAAATCGATTTCACCCGGGGGCAGTTCTTTGATGATCTCGAACAGCTTGCGGGCAGATATCGTCACGCCGCCGGTCTTGAGCACGGTCGCCTTATAGAGGCCCCGCATGCCGATTTCGAGGTCCGTCGCCACAATCTCCGCCCCGTCCTGCTTGGCCTCGAGCAGAATGTTCGACAGAATGGGCATCGTGTTCCGCTTCTCCACGACCCCCTGGACCCGTTGGAGCCCGGTCAGTAGCTCATCCCGCCCGATCCGTACTTTCATGATGCATTCTCCCTGGGAAAGGCCTTAGCTCCTCAGAATCTGTTCTTTCAACGTTTCGAGCGTCGCGTGCAATGTCGTATCGGCCTCTCTCGCCTTCGCCACCTGGCGGCACGCATGAATGATGGTCGTATGGTCCTTGCCTCCGAAATGGCGTCCAATTTCAGGGTATGAGGCGTCGGTCAGTTCGCGACAGAGATACATCGCAATCTGACGAGGATGCACGAGCGTCTTGCTCCGTCGGCGTGATTTCAGCTCGTTCATTTTGACGTGGAACTGAGTGCACACGGCTTCTTGAATGTCATCCATCGCGACAATTTTTTTCTTGTCCCCGATCAGATCACGAAGGACATTCTTTGCCATGTCCAGAGTAATGACCTGGCCTGTCAATGACGCATAGGCCCCTAATCGCACCAGACTCCCTTCCAGCTCTCGGATGTTGCTCTTCATCGTGTTAGAGAGGAACTGAATCACGTCTTCCGGCAGCGTAACCCCCTCATCCTCCGATTTTTTCCTCAAGATCGCGATGCGGGTCTCAACATCGGGGGGCTGCAAATCCGCAATCAGTCCCCATTCGAATCGTGATCGCAGGCGTTCCTCGATATCCGGCATGTCTTTCGGGAAGCGGTCGCTGGACAGGACGATCTGCTTATGCCCCTCGTACAAGGCATTGAAGGTATGGAAGAACTCCTCCTGGGTCCGCTCTTTCCCCACGAGAAACTGAATATCGTCGATCATGAGCATGTCGATGTGCCGATAGCGCTTCCGGAGGTCCATCATCTTGTCATACCGGATGGAGTTGATGACCTCGTTCGTAAAATGCTCGGTCGTCAGGTAGACGATACGGAGGTCCATCTCCGCAGCCACATGGTTTCCGATCGCATTCAAGAGGTGGGTTTTGCCCAAGCCGACACCGCCATAAATGAACAGGGGGTTATAGGCCTTCCCGGGCTGTTCAGCTACTGCCATACAGGCTGCGTGGGCGAACTGATTGCCGGCACCGACCACGAAATTCTTGAATGTATACTTCGGATTAAGTTGGATTCCTCGGCGGGCTTTCGACTGGGTGCCGGGTCGAGCGGCATTCAGGACCGCTTGTGGTTCCAGCGAACGACCCGGTGGCTTCTGAAAGACCACGAAACTCACTGCCAGGTCCCCTCCGCCCCTAGCTGTCGCCACGGCCTCTGCTAGGAGGGGTTCATAATGTGTATGTAGCCAGTCACCAAAGAATTTATTCGGGACTCCAATATGGGCCGTAGAGTTTTCGATTCGCTCGAGATGTACGGGGGCGAACCAGGTGTCATAGACCTGCTTGGGGACCTTTCTTTGAATAAAGTGAAGTGCTTCCTGCCAGACTGTATCCAGACCCATGACCTCCTCAATTTCTATTCACAGGATTATTCACACCTGTGGATAAATTGGTTGTTTGTCACCAGTTTCCGCGCTTCTTTATGCCGCGCTCGGTGGTCAATAGCACCTCCCACTACCTCTTGTCGAGGTATCTTTTTGACGGCCGCTCTTCTTAACAGACTACTCACAGCTCATACCCCGAGTACTCCGAGAAAATCCCCCGCTCTTTCCCCAATCACCAGTCCCTTTTTCCCCTCGCAAACCAACAATCTCTCTCGCATCCCCACTATTCTCTTCGCTGCTCCGAATCCGACTCCGGCGCCTACTTTCTTTCTTAGAGACATAACCTTCAGATATCAGAGGGTGATTACTTTCCCCGCTCTGCTGATCACATCGAAAAGTTGTTTGTACGTCAACTTCTCCCCTTCTTTAAAGGGCAATACATCTCCTGGCTGCAACACTTCTACTGACCGCAACGGAACAGCCGTTGAAGCCGTGACCTCAATACGGAGAACCACGACATTCAGATCGTCCGGGGGGAAGAGTGAATGCGGTAACGAATCTGTCGGGCTTCGCACGAGATACACAAGAAAAGCCATACAGGTACTCTTCTGCACACATAATCAGAAAACCAGTGTACGATCTATCGATTGAAGAAAGGAGGAAATAGTCTCATCAGTTTCAAAGCGAGTGCGGAAACCCTCACGGACGGTAGACCTCCGTGTTGTAGAGGGAAGAATAAATGGTACCTCGAGATCTTCAATCGAGGGGAGATAAGTTTCTAAAATGTCTACATCAACGATATCGTCCCTCTCTTCTGACAGGAGGCGAACAGCTTCACCGAGGAGAATGACTGTAGTCTTATGGGATCCTGAAACAAGGCCAAGAGCGATCCGCAGTGCTTCTACAGGTCTGTGGGTCTTGCGAGGATCTTCTTGAATAACAACAGCTACATTCTTCGCCATCATCAACTTTACTCTCTCACGTAAAGGCCAGGAACGGCTCACACGCATCAACAATGCCGGAAAGCACGACGAGCCCGCAGAGGGAAACTTTCGGATGGAGATTGTCCGTAGACACATGGTGGCGCTGACAGCCATAAGCACAAACAAACATCTTCACACCTGCCTCAGCGAGCCCCGTATAAGCAGGATCATGCACATTTTTTACCCCTTCATCGATGAGGTAGAGATACACCTCAGACCCGGCTTCAAGAGCCGCCTGAGCCAGCCCATGAACAGTGGCAACGCTGCTGTCTGAAGGAGGGAGCGAAAGAAGGAGACCGAGCTTGCGTTTCATGCTGCGAATTCACAGGATTTTGCGTTAAATAATCATAGAGTTATCAATTATACTGTGCTTTTAGATTATGAGGTTCTCAGGGCAAAAGTCAATCCGAAAAAGTGGGCATCAGGAACTCAGAAGAACCCCAGCAACATGCGCATGAATAGAGGCAAGAGAGACGTCATATTGGACCTTGGTTTCCATGTTGCGAAGTATACCAACTCCTTTCGCTACTTCGTCATCACCGATTATCAACGCAAATCGGCACCCGAGCCGGTCAGCCTGTCGCAGGTGAGACTTCAATGTCCCGGACCGAAAGTCAGAGACCGCTTGGATCTCCCCAAGGCGGAGTGCCTCAAGAGCCGATAACCCAGCAGCCGACCCTCGCTCGCCAAAAGCCGCGACATAAACTAGAGTAGCTCTAGAGGCTGTCGCCAGAGCTGTTTCCGGCAACATCATGGCCATCCGTTCCAGCCCAGCAGCAAAACCGACCGCAGGGGTGGGCGGACCCCCGAGAGTTTCCACTAAGCTATCGTACCGGCCGCCTGCACCCACGGCGTTCTGTGCACCCAAGTTTCCCGTGGTCACCTCAAACGTCGTGAGGCAGTAGTAATCAAGCCCTCGAACAAGCCTGTGATTCAAGTGGTAGGGGATCCCAATCCTGTCTAGACCGGCCAAGACCTCTGCGAAGTTGGTACGAGCCCTTTCCGAAAGAGAGTCACCGAGACGGGGAGCGGCGTCAGTTGCGGCCCGGCAGTCGGGGACCTTGCAATCCAATACGCGGAGCGGGTTGGTCTCAACGCGGCGTCTGCAATTGCCACAGAGGGCGCCTTCCTGTTGCCGGAGATACGCCACGAGCTGAGGCCTATAGGCTTCTCGATCAGCCGCATAACCGAGGTTGTTGATTTCCAGCGTCAGCCCTGGAAGAGCGAGATCGGAGAGCACTCGCCACAACAGGGCGATCACTTCGATATCGGCGCGTGGATCGGCCATGCCGAACGATTCCACGCCGAACTGGTGAAACTGGCGCAGCCGGCCGGCTTGTGGCCGCTCGTGACGAAACATCGGCCCCAGATAGAAATATTTCTGCGGGAGCGGATCAGCCGAGCGGTTGTGCTCGATATACGCCCGTACTGTCCCAGCGGTCCCTTCGGGGCGAAGGGTCAGAGACGTGCCATCCCGGTCCTGGAACGTGTACATTTGCTTCTCAACAATGTCGGTTGAGGCGCCAATGCTCCGCGCGAACAAGGTGGTGACCTCAAAGATCGGGATGCGGATCTCCTGAAAGCCATAGCCGGCCGCCCACCGCCTGGCGGTTTCTTCGATGAGACGCCAGCGGGGTGTTTCTTCCGGCAACAAGTCTTTGACGCCTTTGATCCCCTTGATCATGTCCCGAAACCGGTCACCTTTCACCCTTCACTGATTCGGCGGACTATAGCGGCGCATTCCGCGGCAAGTCAACGGAGCGGACCTTGCGCCTCGCTGGCACGAGAGGTATAGTGCGCGGCCTACACTGTATACCGCCTGTCAGGTCCGTCGGGCAGTTGTTGGCAGCGTTCTATGGAACAGGATCAACCGGGTCGCCGCGTAGTTGCCATCGCTCCGATGCCACCGGAGAAGTCCGCGTACGCACTCGCCCGTTATAGTCGCTCGCCCGATTCCATCGAGAGCAGTCTCAAGTGGGTCCACGGGCATTCCGCTGAAAAATTTTGGGATCAGTTCTATTTTGACTACGGTCATGCCTCGATCGCCGACCTCGGCCACGTGATCGTCTGCTTCGAAGACATCTCTGAACTCGCGGCCATTCGGCTGGAAGATGAACCTCTCTGGGACGGCCAAGCCAAATCCAGCCGCTACCAGAATTTTGCGTCCAACCGCTGGTTCGTGCCGGATCAAATTCGAGGCAGCGAGACAGAAGCGGTCTATGAAGGGATCATCCGCAGCCTCTCCGAAGTCTATCGCCTGTTGCATGATCCGCTGGCGAAGTTTCTAGTCGATCGCGAGCCTCGACCGGACTGGATGA
>JBQTHY010000112.1:0-1521 GCA_052389395.1 Nitrospiraceae bacterium
GCCATGAGGGCGAGATATGCCACTAGGACTTCTTCATTCCGCAGGCCTTGGCGACCGCGTCGCGGTATCGGAGCCAGAAGGAGAGAGATGTTTGAAGGGTGGAAAGGACGGATCGTTGGAGAGCCGGGGTTGTGTAGTCGACGACCATGTCATAGGCAGCATGACGATGTCCTGCTTCGACCAGTTGGTGAGCGCGAATCAGATCCATGGCATCGGGCGAGAGACCATGGTGCTGAACGAGAGGATGGCTCTGGATAATCTTCTCGATATCTTCCGAGCTCTTAGGCTTGGATGGTTCAAGTATTTCTTTGCGATCTTTCACACTCCCTTCGACAAAAATCGTCAGTGCGGCAGCACCCATGACCCAGTGGCGATGGCGCGACATCTTGTCGAGCCACGCTCGGTACGTTCGGCTGGCGGGCAGTGGAGGGACATGCGCGAAGTCCCGTGCGAGGAACCCCAATCCCTCCATCATAGACAGGAAGAGTTCCGGATGGGATTTTCCAAGGGAAAGGCCGCCCGTGTCCTCCTCATAGATGTTTTCGGCCAACATGCGGCGGACGGAAGGAGGAGGATTCTTTCCATGGATGCGGGCAAGGAAGACGGGAAAGTCTCGAACGTAGACGGCGTACTCTTGCTGAAAGTGAATCTTCAGCTGCTCTTTTGTGAGGCGGCCCGTGGCAAAGTGCTCCCAGGCCCAGTGATGCTTCCCATCCATGATCCGGAGGAGGGCTTCAAGAAATCGAGATTTCGTCAAGCGGGTTGTCATTGTCTGTTGCCTTCTTGAATGGGATGTCGCTACAATTCATCACGGCGGAGAAGAGGAAACCGGTGAATCCGATAACGGTCCAAAATCCAGATGAAATCCTAGGCATGCTGGCCGACGTGACCCTCCGAGGGAGGGGCTTTACGACCGAATCCCTTCTCGAGTACGTTGTAGAAGAAGGGTTTACGGAACCAATTTTTCTCAACGCCAGTGGCGAGGATCCCACTGCCTTCTACAAAGGCCAGCCGAATGCCTGGGCAATTTACCAAGTTCGTGAATGGAAGCGCGTGCTCACGATTTCCGGTGGTCCTGGCCAGGAGCGGCGTGTACGAATTACGGAAACACCGTAGGAGTCTATCCGAGTCATGCCATTCTACTGCGTCAACCGATCTGCCGGCATCTCCATTGCCTCGCGACGAAGAATGACTCGGACAGACTCCCTGCTGATAGCGGAGTGTAACGAGATGGACGAGAAAGTGCAATTAATCCGCAGGTTTTATCTCATTGCTCGTAGGGTGAGGACCTAGCGGCATGTCGATGATTCATCTGACCAGTGCACGGGATGTTGGCGAACTGGCGATCATCAGAAGCCTGCTGGACGGAAACAACATCGCGTATCTAGTCTATCACGAGCACATCAGCAGTCTGTATCCTGGGATCGCGTCGCTCATGGGACGCGTAATGGTTGAAGAATCCCAGCACTCTCGTGCCGAAATCCTCCTCAGTCGCCTCCGTCTGCCAATTCGCGAAGCGAC
>JBQTHY010000113.1:0-1933 GCA_052389395.1 Nitrospiraceae bacterium
CCTATGGCTCGAGAATCGCCTCCAGCGTTGTCATCCCATCGTGTCACGTTGTTCTTCGGGCCGGAACCGGTTGAGGGGGAACCAGACACACAGGCCTGTGTGTTCAACGTGAAGAAGCGGAGCTGGAAAGCAGGGGTCCAAGTGTCCGTGGAAATCGGCACTGACCAACTGTCGGCCATACGTCAGAGGATCCGACTCACTGAGCGACTCGCGCAGATCTTCTTGACGCTCGCTCCTGATGAACGTCCCACCTACGAAGGTCGCCTGGCGGATCTCTTCGCCCAAGCAGTGACTCGGTGCAAGCTTGATCTCCGCCTGCAATCCGGCCTGAGCCAAGAAAACCAGCGAATCCAGGCCGACGAGTTGGTGCCAGAGTTGGACCAGGCCGTCAACGTTCGCACGGAGTATGTTGTTGCCTACGTTTTGACGGAATTGGACCTGGCTCCTAGTCGTCCATCTCCTTCATCTCTTTAGCTTCTTGCTGCGGCAGGGGGTTTGCATTCATGGTTAAATTTGGTTATAAGACGTTGACGAACCAGCGCCATGGTTCTGTCGCGGTCATCTAGTGAATGATGTACTTGAGGAGAAGGAGGGCTCTCACATGAAACCTTGTGGATTCCGGAGCAGACTCCCGCTTGTGACGCTCATCGTCATCGTGACGTTCTTTTCGATGATCTCGGTTCCGGCCTGGAGCCAGCCTTCGTCCCCAGACACGCAGCAAGGGACGGCCTCGGGTGCGGGCATGCAGGCCGCTTCAGGCGCCGCCACTATTCTCTATTTCCCGGTGAAAGGCGCATTTGCCCTCGGGGGAGGAATCGTCGGCGGTCTCGCCTACCTCTTTTCAGGCTTCAAGGAAGAAGTGGCCAAGAACATCTGGATCCCCAGTATGTACGGCGACTACCAAGTCGTGCCCGAACACCTCACCGGCGAGCGCGCCCTGCGCTTCGTGGGTGTCGCTGCCGAGGGCGATGGAGCGCAGGCCGAATCCGCGATGATGAGCAGCACTGCCCCTGAACCAGTCCAATGAGATGAAACCTGTCATCGGCGTGACCCCCGATTTCAATGCCGGCGACAGGCACGAAATGGGCGGGCGCGAGCCGACCTACTTCCTGCGCGCCCGTTACATTCAAGCCATCGAAGAACTTGGTGGTATTCCTTTGATCCTCCCCCTGGTGGCGGAGCCGGCGTCCCGGCGTCGGCTCCTCGACGGCCTCGACGGACTCATGATCACCGGAAGCGGTCCAGACCTCTCCCCGCGCCTCTACGGAGAACGCCAGCGTTACAAGTTTCTGCTGATGAGTGAGCGACGCGCCGACTTTGAACTGGAGTTGGTCCACCAGGCCAGAACACGGGATCTTCCGCTCTTGGCCATTTGCGGAGGCATGCAGACCGTCAACGTCGCGTGCGGAGGCAGTCTGTACCAGGATATTCCGTCACAGGTCCAGAACACCTTGGACCATCGCCAGAAAGCGAAGGCGATCCATGTCTCTCATCCCATCGCCGTGACGCCGAAGAGTCTGCTCAAGAAAATCGTCAACAAAGCGACGCTCATGGTAAACAGCTCCCATCATCAAGCCGTCAAGAAGGTGGCCCCATCGCTGATCACGAGCGCCGTCGCCCCCGATGGAATTGTGGAAGCGATCGAGTCGCCCAAGCACCGCTTCCTGCTCGCTATTCAATGGCACCCTGAATTCCTCTTTGAGCGCCATGCGGCCCACCGGCGGCTTTTCGAGGCCCTGCTGCGCGCCGCCAGACGAACCCACGCGTGATCCGTACAAGCCGCTCCGCACAACATCACGGCCATCAGGGCCCTACTTCGCCTGCTATACTTGACTCGATATGGAACCTCAGATCCTTGATCCCGCTGCATCGAATCCTGCCCCTCTCGCCTCAGGAGGGTCCGTGACGAGCCGTCTTTTCCGGATCAAACCCA
>JBQTHY010000114.1:0-21686 GCA_052389395.1 Nitrospiraceae bacterium
GACCTCGTTTTGCGGCTTGCCGGTTCGAAGGCCTGCTGTAAGCGAACCCCAGAAATGATAGAGCCGCGCGTTACACATCTCGAGTATGCCACCGACGTAGGAAGGCTTTGCTCGATCGAGAAACAGCTCCGTCTCGGGCGTGTTGGCGTAACGCCTGCCGGTCCGCTTGAGCATGCTCAGTGAAACCAGCGCGTCGAAGAAATCCCGTGCGCTACGGGGATGAATCTGGAGCCGCTTGGTCAACGTTGCCGCATCGAGCGGGCCTTTGGCCAATTCCGTGAACAGGCCAAGCTCAATGGCGCTCAACAGCGTCTTCGAGCCCCAGAAGGCCGTGCCGAGCTGCAGGATTTTCGCGGGAGCCAACGGACGTTTCGCCATTCCCTTAGTCCTTTCGTTGAGAGACTGCCGACAGGCTACTCACTGGTCCGAATGCTGTCAACAAGTCTCCGATTGCGCCGGCTCGCGCCGAACGTTAGACTCTCCGGACACCTGTCTCTTCTGTTCCTTGAGGCAAGACGGTTTAGGCTCGCCGAACTTCATTTCAAGAATGGGAGTTGCCCATGTTTGGATGGCTGTCCAGTCCCGACGCGTGGCTCGCGCTGGGGACCTTAACTGCACTGGAAATTGTCCTGGGGATCGATAACATTATTTTCATCTCCGTGCTGGTCGCTCGACTCCCCTTGAAACAGCGTGTATTTGCGAGAAGACTGGGTCTGGCCCTCGCTATGCTGGCACGCCTGGCATTATTGTTTTCCATTTCCTGGGTCATGGGACTCACCGAATCGTGGCTGACGGTGTTCAGCCAGGCCATTTCCGGTCGCGATCTCATTCTGATCGGAGGCGGGCTGTTTCTGCTGGCTAAAGCCACGATTGAAATTCATCAGAGTTTGGAAGGAATCGAAGAGAGCGATCCGGCCATGGTGCCGGCAAGCTTGGGGATGGTGCTTGTCCAGATCGCGCTTCTGGATATCGTGTTTTCACTGGATTCCGTGATCACGGCGGTCGGTCTGGTGGAACAGGTGTCGATTATGGCGACCGCTATTATTCTAGCGGTCGTCGTCATGCTGATGGCGGCGAAGCCCATCGGGGATTTCGTCGATGAGCATCCGACGATCAAGATCCTCGCCCTGTCGTTTCTGATTCTTGTGGGGGTCACCCTCATAGTGGAAGGGTTCGACGTGCATGTGCCAAAGGGCTATATCTACTTTGCCATGACGTTCTCCGTCGCCGTGGAGATGCTAAATATTCGCATGCGGAGAAAGCGGGTGGCACCGGTCAAACTCCACAGCCGCTATGCAGGTAACCGACGCCGGGAAGAAGCCTAGCGGATCGCGCGTGAAAGTGCTGAGGCATCGGTGGCGAGATGATAAAGCGAGGGAAGGGGCCCGGCTCAATCAGGCCGGCAATGCACGTGCGCGTGAACGCGCGTACTCCAAAAACAACAAGGCCGCGGGAGATAATCCTGCGCGCCTCGAAGGAGTCCGCCGTTGCTCAAAAACAATGATTGGCTCACCCTTCGTCAATACAGGGAACCCACCAGGATTCCGCCTCACGTTTCCATCATTTCCAACCGCGCATCGAACTCATGCCCACAGGTCGTGCAGCGGATGCAATCCGACTCCCCCGTAAATTCGTCTGATCTGATCCCCATACCGCCGCAGTCTGGACAACGCGCGAGATGCACCTTCTGATCATCTATGGTCTCGTATTGCGTGCCACGGAAACAATATACGAGTTTGCCGTCGAGCAACCAGGGACGACCGGCATCGTCGGTCACCGGCAGCGCGAGATAGTGACGTTTGACGTAGTCTTCGACTTCCCGCCGGTTGGCGAATCCGTCCTTGATCAGCTTGCCGCTCACGGCTTCGTGCAACGCGTTTTCTGTCGCGATGGCTTTTGTCGGACCCATGTCCCACCCCCTAGTTGGATTGAGGCTGATCAGACCACGCCAGAGTAGTACCGCAGAATATTCGAGACGGAGATCACACCGACAATCTGTCCGTCTTGTGTCACCGCCAGGTGCCGGGTGGCCTGCTCCTTCATCATCCGCACGGCATCGATGATGGGACGGCCCCCTTCGATGGCGACGACCGGCGTGCGCATGCAGACTTTGACGGTTGTCGTCATCGGATCGAGCCCATTGGCCACCACGTCACGAGCCAGGGCCGAATCGGTCAACATCCCGACGTAGGATTTGCTATTCGTCACAAGCAGGGACCCCATTTTCCATCGGTGCATCAGTTGCCCAGCTTCTCGCAGACTGGCGTCCTGCGACACGCTCCGGATCTCGATAGACATATGCTCGGCGATCTGCGGACCGATGAGCGTCTGCCCGATCTTGGTTTTCTTCGGTTCGGCAAACCGTCGGGCTTCTAATTCCGAGACACAACTCTCGAGCACGCGGCTGCGCTGAAATAAGCTCTGCCGCTGGTTATCCATGCCGCTGCCTTCCGGCGCCTCGTCAGTCATGTTGACCAAACCAGCCGCCTCACCCAGTTCGGCGTATTCATAGGCATGAAGTAAGTCGGACGCCTGCCCGAGCACCTCTCCAATCAGCCGTTCGGTTTCCAGGTCGAATTCTTCCAGACTGCGCGTCGGCTTGCCCTTTCCCAGAAACGGGGCCAATTCGGCCAGCTGTTTCCGCATCCGTTCGATGCTTTTGTCGAGTGAAACCCGTGTTCTTGAGGGTGTGGTGCGGACGGCCATAGTACCTCCTAAAAATGTCAGCTAGCGACGATGATGAATATTACGCCTTGACGCATGAGGGAGGCAAGAGGGTCACACCACCCAGAAGATTGCCCCCATCTGGATCAGCCTTGTACGGCTGCGCCCGGAAACCCCTACTCCTCCGGCTCGATAGGGTTCGTGGCAATTCGACGATATTCTGCCATTTTCCGAAACCTCTCTCCCTTCAATGCGCAAACTCTGCTAGAGTCTGCGCAAGGATTGAGGGTGAAGCTAGCTATGTCCTGTCTACCGATTGAAGACGTTCTCCCTGAAATCCAACGAATCCTCGCCGAGAGACCAAATGCGGTCTTAACCGCGCCACCCGGAGCCGGAAAAACCACTCGCGTTCCTCTGGCGCTTCTGGATGCCCCCTGGCTCCAGGGCAAGAAACTGCTCTTGCTGGAACCGCGACGGCTCGCGGCTCGGGCGGCAGCCCATCGAATGGCAGCGACCCTCCTTGAACCGGTCGGTCAGACAATCGGCTATCGGATGCGGCTGGATACGAGAGTCGTACTGAAGACTCGCATCGAGGTGGTAACCGACGGCATCCTCACGCGTCTCCTTCAACAGGACCCGTCGCTCGCTCCCTACGGCCTCGTTCTCTTCGATGAGTTTCACGAGCGGAGCTTGCAGGTCGACACCGGCTTGGCGCTCTGTCTCGAAACGCAACGTCTCTTTCGTTCTGACCTTCGCCTGTTGGTGATGTCGGCTACGTTGGATTGTGGACCGATCAGCGATCTTTTGGGCCACGCACCAGTCATCACCTGCGAAGGCCTGATGTTTCCGGTTGAAACCCGTTATCTGGATCGGCCTCACTCAGGCCCACTTGACGTTGCTGTGACGCAACTCATCCGTCGGTCACTAAGGCAGGATCAAGGCAGCCTATTGGTTTTCCTGCCGGGCATGGCTGAAATTCGCCGCGTCGAGCGCCGACTCCTCGACTCAGTCCCCAGCCCTGACGCGCTTGTTACTCCACTTCATGGTGATCTTCCACAAGCAGCCCAGGATCTGGCCATTCGACGGGCCGCGCCCGGCACGAGAAAAGTCGTGCTTTCCACTTCAATAGCCGAAACCAGTATCACGATTGATGGTGTCCGTGTGGTGATCGATGCAGGTCAGTTGCGCGTGCCGCGGTTCGATCCCCGCTCAGGTCTGACTCGACTGGAGACGATTCGTGTCACGCAGGATTCCGCCGAGCAGCGCCGTGGTCGAGCTGGACGTACGGAACCAGGAGTCTGCTATCGCCTGTGGACTGCGGCAGAACAGCAGTCGCTCGCCGCCCGACGTCCGCCGGAAATGCTCGACGCCGATTTGACTCCCCTCGTCCTGGAACTGGCCCTATGGGGCACCACAAATCCGAACGAACTCTCCTGGCTCACGCCTCCGCCACCTGGCACCGTCGCACAGGCAAAGGATCTCCTAATACAATTAGGAGCGCTCGGTACTACCGGACACATCACCCCTCACGGAAGGCAGATGGCCGAGCTGCCGTTGCATCCCCGTCTCGCTCATATGTTGCTCGAGGCAAGGCCATTGCACCTGACGGCTCTGGCCTGCGAGGTAGCTGCTCTGTTGAGTGAACGAGACATTCTCCGTGGCTCATCCGGCCAGCGGAATGCCGACCTCCGACTCAGACTCGACATCTTGCACGGACAGGACGAACACGTCGCAGGGGCATCAGTCGATCGAGGCGCATGCCAACGGGTGAAGCGCATAGCTGAACTGTGGCGGGAAAAGGTGACACAGTGTGCTTACAGGCATCAAGTTGACAAGCGCCAATCTGACGAGCAAGAGGACTTCCATGCCGTTGGGCTCCTCCTCGGGTTTGCCTATCCTGACCGTATCGCGCAACGTCACGGCGGCAGCGCGCCCCGTTATCTGCTGATGAACGGCCGCGGAGCAGTCTTCATGGATCCGGACCCGCTCGCCTCGGAGCCCTATCTCGCGATCGCCGATGTGGACGGCGAGTCACAGTGGGCCAGAATCAATCTGGCCGCGCCGATCGCCCTGGCGGAGATTGAAACGCTCTATGCGGATGAGATTACCGAGACGGAGGCGGTGTCCTGGGATGAAAAGGCGCAGGCAGTCCGAGCCACGCGCCAACGGCGTCTGGGCCCCATGATTTTGTCTGAGCAGACGCTTACTAGGCCGGATCGTTCGCTGGTCGCCGCCGCGTTGCTGGAAGGTATTCGGCAGGCGGGACCGGATCTGCTCCCGTGGACTCCGGAGCTGCGACAGTGGCAGGCGCGGGTGCAATTTCTTAGACTGGTCGAGGGCGATGATTCACCGTGGCCTGACCTGTCGGATGAAACATTGCTACGGACGCTGGAGGACTGGCTTGGCCCCTATCTGGATGGAGTCACGACGCTCGATCAAGTGAAGCGACTCGATCTTTCGACTGCGCTCCATGCGCAGCTGAGCTGGGACGAACAACGTCGCTTGGAACGGCAGGCGCCGACCCATCTGACCGTGCCGAGCGGATCGAACATTCGCCTGGAGTACGGGACATCCCATCTGCCGATCTTAGCCGTTCAACTGCAAGAACTCTTCGGTTGTAAAGAGACGCCGCGTGTCGTGGATGGAAAGGTTCCTCTCATGCTGCATTTGCTCTCTCCTGCCAGACGACCGGTCCAGGTCACGCAAGACCTCGCCAGCTTCTGGGCCAATGCATATCAAGAAGTCCGCAAAGCACTTCGCGGCCGTTATCCTAAACACCACTGGCCTGAGGATCCTCTCGCTGCCCCTCCGACTGCGAAAACGAAACGGCCTGTCTAACCCACATTCCTCATGAGGCTCCGTAACAAAATCCTTGAGGCACCAAACGAGACGGGTACCCGCAGGCGGGAGGGGGGGCGCCCTACCAAACAACACAAGCCACAGCGTCTGACCTGAGGCGAACGTGCGGCATTACGTCGGGATGTCGCGCGTTCCGTCATATGATGTGCGGGATTGAAACGAGAATTTCACAACGTCGCCGTCTGTGACCAGAGAATCGTCCGTCCCGATTTTCTTATTCACTGTAATCAGCGCTTGGCGACTGGCGATGAATTGGAGCAACCCACTGAGCCGCTCCTGATTCGCTTCCACGAGCTTCTTCACTGTCGTGGGTCCAGCCACTTCAACTTCGATTTCGCTCTCTTCGACCGCGTCGCGTAAGGTCTTGCCTAGTACCAGCACAGTCACCATTGATTCCTCGTTGTTTGGTCTGTCTGGTCTATCTGGTCTTTGTCGTATTTCTGGTCTGACTAGTTTGCTTGCTGTTTCTCACTAAACCAAAACCAGACAGACGAGATAGACCAGACAGACCAACCCCCCCCGCCACCGCAAACAGCACAAAGAGCCGGTCGACTTTCCGCTACGTCATTGCAGGGAGGTTCGTCGGTTCTGATCAGCCGCTTCGTAGGCTTCATGAAGCAGCTCGGCGACATGTTTGACTTCAACGTGTTTCCCCAACCCATTCCTAAGCTGAATCATACAGGCGGGGCAACTCGTGGCCACCAGATCCGCACCAACCAGCTCGACCGCGCGGGCTTTCCGTTCAAAGATCTTCTGCGACGTATCGTAATCCTTCACAATGAAGGTCCCCGCTCCACCGGCGCAGCGATCGGCATCGGGCATCTCGGCAAATTTGACACCGGGCAAGGAAGATAAAATCTGGCGCGGCTCCTTTGTGACACCGGCAGCCCGCAGGTGGCAGGAAGAGTGGTATGTCACGCACTTCGGCCTCGTAGCGGCCTGCGCCATCGGTGGATGCTGCGACGAGCGCGCAACGAACTCAGCAATATGCACAACTTTCTTGGCGATCTCTTCTGCCTGGTGACGCTCCTCACCGTCAGCAAAGAGCGTGGGATAGTCCTTGAGCATCAGGGTGCAGGAAGCGCAGCCGGTCACGATCGTCTCGTAGGGCGCAAATGACTGGAGATTGAACCGCGCGCCCTCGCGCGCAAGGTCCTGATGCCCGTAGGTTTGGATTGGCGTTCCGGAGCAACGTTGGGGCGGCAACACTGGCTCAACCCCGTGCCTCCGCAACACGCTGATAACGGCATCGCCGACGCCATCGTCGAAATAGTTCGCCGCACATCCGTGGAAGTAAGCGACGCCTCCGGACCGTGGTTGACTGCCCGGGGTGGGAATCAAGCCGGCATGCCGTGCCCGCAACTGTGTCGTCGCGAACTTAGGCAGGACAAGACCATGCGGCAATCGCGCCGTATCGGCTAACGCCTTCATAATCGGCCTGGTCACGTGATCGAGTAAGCGCCGCACCACCGGTCGATCCCAGATGTGCTGAGTCTTCCCAAGGACACGCAAGAACGATTCAAATGATGTTCCCCGAGCCTGGAGCTGAAAGATCCAGCCTGCCAATCTGTTGGGATGCTCAGCCCGCTTTTGCAGAATGAGATCGGACACGTCTACGCCGGCAGGGCAAATGGTGCGACAGGATTTGCAATTCAGACAGGCTTCCACCACCCGTCTTGAATTGAGGTAACTATACTCTGTCGCCGTCACGATCTCGAACCAGCCCCGGGAACTCATGTCTTCCGATTGAAAGACGTCGTAGACCGGACAGACGGAATTGCACTTCGCGCAGGTCGCACAGGACTTGGAAAGTCGAGTGTAATCGATATGCTCGGTGAAGGGGTGGTTGCTGATTTTGACCCCGGGATTGAGGACGTTGCCGGGATCGAAGGCCTTTTTCACCTGAACAAAAAGGGTATAGAGATCCTCGCCAAACATTTTTTTCACGAACTCTGCTCGGACCCGGCCATCGCCGTGCTCTCCGCAAATCGACCCGCCAAAACGTTCCAATACAGTCGTGTGAATCTCATGATATCCTTCAACCATCTTGTCGAAGTCACTGCGATCATTGACATTGAGCAGTGGGACAATATGGGCATTCCCATTCCCGATGTGGCCGAAGATTGCGACGGGCACATGTTGTCCTTTGAAGAATTCTTCCAGGTAACGGATCAGCTCGCTGATGCGTTCGGCACGGACCACGACATCATCCACAAAATTGATCGGTTTCTTCTGCGGGTCAAATCGGTAGAGGGTGGGATAGAGGGCCTTCCGTGCTTTCCACAGGTGTTCTCGACGTTCTGGATCAAAAGCCAGCATGAGCTCCGATGCCAGCTTGTATGGACGGCAAGACGCCGCCATTCGCTCGGCCCGCTCATGAAGATCCACCTCGAATGAGTCGGCGTCCAGTTCGATCAACAATGTCGCCGCCGCACCGGCAGGAACACCGTGGTTGGCTCGTCCGATCAGGTCAAGCGTGTTGGCATCCATCACTTCGAGGGCGCTCGGCTGTAGATCCAGGAGACCCGGAACGACGTCGCCGACCTCCTCCAGATAACGCAAATGAATGAGGGCGGTGAGCGTCGCTTTCGGCTTATCGACGAGCTTCAGGCTCGCTTGGCTCACGATGCCGAGCGTCCCTTCGCTGCCGACAAAAAGTTTCGGCAGATCGAACACCCCTCTCACAAGACCATCGGCAAGACCGAAGAGGTTGTAGCCGCAACTGTTCTTGCTGACGGTCGGCTTCTTGGAGCGAATCAATTCGGCATGTGACTGCACGAGGACAAAGGTGTCTCGTAACGCGGGGATCGTCGAGAGCAATGGTTCCAGAGTCGGATCGTCCAGCCCGTAGGGTTTGGCGTTCAGCCAGATCCCCGATGTCAGGCAGATCCGAAGATGATGGACGTTATCCTTCACGGCCCCATACCGCAGCGTATGGGGACCGGAGGAATTGTTGCCCATCATCCCGCCGAGCTTGCACATGTCGCCGCTGGAAGGGTCCGGTCCGAACAAAAGACCATGGCGACCAAGCTGCCTGTTCAATTCAGCGAGGACTATCCCCGGCTGGACACGCGCCCATTTCTCCTCTGGGTTTACTTCCAGAATGCGATTGAGTCGCGACACGTCGAGGATGATGCCGGATCCGATCGCAGAACCAGTGAGATTGGTGCCGGCAGCCCGTACCGTGAGCGGAATCCCACGCGCCACCGCATAGTTGACTGTTTTCGCGATGTCGTCCTCGGACTCAACTAGAACGACGGCTTTCGGCACCAAGCGATACATACTGGCATCGACGGCATAGGCTGTGAGGGTTGGGAAGTCGTCTTTCACTTTCTCTGACGAGAGTTGGACCCTGAGGTCTGCCGCAATCGTGTTGGATCGTTCTGGCAGGATGAGTGTTGGCGCAGTCATAGTTCAAGCTCGGAGCATTCTAGGCGGCCCGCCATGAGAAGAACAAGGGTGCGGTTGTTGACACAAGACAAATCTCCTACAATGCTGCCTCTCCTGTGAGGGGTTCATGATCCGTCCCGCTCTCTACGTCACGCGAGTGCTTCCAGACCCGGTCATGGCGGCGATTCGACAACAGTACCGGCTGATTGCCGAGCCCACAGATCTGCCGCCGACACCGGACGAGCAACGACGTGGTCTGGCACAGGCCGACGCTCTGATCTGCACACTCACCGATCGCATTGATGGGACCCTGCTCTCAGAAGCTTCGCGCCTCAAGATTGTTGCCAACTATGCCGTTGGGTACAACAACATCGATGTTGCCGCAGCGCGTGAACATGGCATCGTTGTGACGAATACACCTGATGTGCTCACCGACGCAACGGCCGACCTGACGTGGGCGCTGGTGCTCGCTGTGGCCCGTCGGGTGGTGGAGGGAGATGCTTGGGTGCGAACCGGGACATGGCCCGGGTGGGCGCCAACTCAAATGCTGGGGACGGACGTGACCGGGAAGACGCTGGGCATCGTCGGAATGGGACGCATCGGACAAGCCGTCGCCCAGCGCGCTCACGGGTTTCGAATGCCGGTGCTCTATACCAGCCGCCGCCCCTGTTCCTCACCTTCTGGAGTTCCTCCCTGGACAGCCGGGTCACTTCAAGATGTTCTTCGGAACGCAGACTTCATCTCCTTGCATGTTCCGTTGGCGGATACCACCCGCCATTTGATCGGAACGCACGAGTTCGCCATGATGAAGCCCACCTCGTTTCTCATCAACACCTCTCGTGGTCAGGTGGTCGACGAAGCGGCACTCCTGTCTGCTCTTCGATCTGGAAGGATTGCGGGAGCTGGGTTGGATGTCTACGAGCACGAGCCCACCGTTCATGCGGGACTCTCCGCGCTGCCGAACGTCGTCCTCCTCCCGCACCTTGGATCGGCGACCCTCGATACACGTGTGCGTATGGGACTGATCTGCCTGGAGAATATCGCCGCAGTGTTACAAGGGCAGGCGGCACCGAATCGCGTCACGTAACTCGATTCCGCTAGCGTGCTATCCTCGATGGTGTCTGCGCCGACTGGCCCCGCCCCTTCAGAGACTCGAGCCGTTGCGGCACATCATGGAAGGATGGAATAGATTTGAAGGTGTTAGCGGCCTTCTCCCATTGTGCCTCTGCCTCGTAGAGCAGGCCGAGTTCATAGCGAATGGCTTGGCTTTTCGCGCCCTGGCATCGGGGATCAGCCAGGACAGCCTCGAGTCCGTGAATCGCTTGGGCCAGTTGGCGTTCTTCTTTGTAACATAAGGCCGCCATGAGGCAGGAATCAAGGTAGTAGGCATCCCCTGTTTTCGAGACTTCAAATTCCTCCTTCGCTTCCGCATAGAGCCCCATGTTCTTATAGGCGACGCCTAGCGTGAAATGAGCGTCATGATCCGGTGCAACCGTCCCTGCCGCCTCATTTGTGATAGGCGCTCGAATCCCATCTGGCTGGGCGTTATCCAGCGAAAGGTGGCCGTGCTGTTCGATACGTGTTTTCGATTTGGTCTTCCAGGCATCTTCGTCAGGCTCAGCCCCGACGACTGAAAACCGCTTTGCGGCCGTCGATGCGGATACCTCTCCTGGTGACTTTTCTTCAACATCAACTGCCGTAGTATCGGCTTCAGACGAGCTGCTCAGGTCTACCGACTCCCCTCTTAGCATTGCAGCCAGACGATCGACCAAGGCAGCATCCGTCGAAAGCGACTTCACCTTTTCAAACAGTTCTTCGTGGAGGCTTTCCATTCCAGACTCGGGATGTTCCAACAGCAGCTCCATGGCTTTTGCATATTGTTGTGCTGCTGCTCCACTGTCTCCTTTTTCTTCGTACAGCTCCCCATACAGCTCAAGGAGTGGCACAGAATTAGGCTCCGCGGACAGGAATTCGCCGATCAACGATTCGGCAAGGGCATAATCCTCCGCGCGCAGGGCCGCACCTGCAAGGAAGCGGTATTCACCAAGCGCGACTTGGAGATCCCCACGTTGCAAATGAAGGCGCGCGAGCAGTCGGCACACTTGCGGGTTTCCTGGCTCCCTCGTCAGCATTTGATTCAGCATCGCTTCCGCCCCGGCATACTGCTTCTCCTTGATTCGCCTGGTCGCTTCGGCCAACAGATCGAGCGGTTCAGAAGACCTTGGAACGGGAGCGGAACTGCCTGACTTCACCGGCTTGGTTAACCCAGCTCCCCCCTTCTCCACACTCTCCACAAACTGCGCGGCCTCGCTGTTTGTGGGATCGATCCTGAGAGCAGCCAGGTATGCATCCTTCGCTTCGTCATACCGTCCCTGTGCCGAACGTTCACGCCCGAGTTGGAGGTATACCTTCGTCGCTTCATCTTGGAGATTTTCCTGGACACAGAGTTCGGCGACACGTTGCTGGGCGTCGAGATTAGACGGATCTTGGTTGACAATTTTCTTGTAGATCTCGAGCGCTTCTTTTCCTTTGCGCTCCTTGAGATAGTATTTTCCCAGCGTAAGGTAATCCTGAACGGCGCTGCTCAAGAGTCCACGCTCTGCGTTGAGGTCACCTAGATGGCGGTAGACCTCATACCGAGAAGGATCGATTTTGAGGACTTTCTTGTAAGCGGCAATCGCTTTGAGAGTGGCCCCTTCCGTCCGGAATGCCGCTGCAGCCTGTAGAAATGCGCCGGTAGCTTCCGCCTGGGAATTCCGCTTCAAATGCAGGTCACCGATGGAATTATAGATACTGCCGTCGTTGGGAGCATCCAGCGCCAGCTTTTTCCATTCGGCAATGGCGGCATCGTACTGCCCTCGCGTTGTAAGAAGCTGGGCTTGCTGAAGCACCTTGGTGCGATCCACCGCCAACACATACCTCTCTCGTCAAGATTAGCCAAACGCTAACAGTCTCAATGGGTTTTGTCTAGGAAATGGCGGAATTAGACAGCGGATGACAACAAAAAACAGTCGGAACCGTTTCTCCGAATCGGGATAAAGCTCCGCTTGCTATCCAGACGTGAAGAGATGTTGTCTAGGATGCGGCAACAGCCGACTTTAGAACATTAGCCGCTTGAGGTCCCTTTGCTCCTTGCACGATGTCGAACTCGACGTTCTCACCTTCCTTGAGAGTCTTGAACCCTTCTCCCTGTAATGCCGAATAGTGGACAAAGACGTCTTCCCCACTATCTAGCCGAATGAATCCAAATCCTTTCCGATCATTGAACCACTTGACAGTCCCTTTTGTTTTCACGAAACCCCTCCTTTCCTCAATGACTACGTGCAATTACGCAGCCACCCCACGAGGCCGAATATCGGAACGATGGACGGAAAATGCGGCACGCATCTGGCGGGTATTACCGACGGGCACCTGCAGGAGTGTTGCATCGCTCACGGAACCCATCTTCGAAAGAAAATTCGCGCTGCATGTAACATAGGGTTGGTACCCTGTCAAGCGAATCTTTAGGCCGCGGGATTCTTCCATGCGGTTTACAACAGGCCGGGACTCCCCTATAGTGTTCAATAGTTCTCCAAATCTAAGAACCCCGTGATCCTACGAACTCTGCTAGATCGTTACATTTTTACCGAACTGCTCTCCCCGTTTGGCCTGAGCCTTGGCGCGCTCTGCTTTGTCATGTTGACACGGGAACTTTTGCGTCTCGTCGAGCTCCTGGTTGCCAAGGGAGTCGGGCTGTGGGCAGTCTTGAAGGTCGTTGCCATGCTCCTGCCCTCCGGCTTGGTACTGACACTTCCTATCGCCGGCCTCATCGCTTCGATCACTGCGTTCGGCCGATTCTCCCTCGATAAGGAGCTCGTCGCCATGCGAGCCGCAGGACTGAGCCTCTTCCGTCTGTCCCAGCCGGTAATCCTCTTCGCCGTGGGGGTGTTTACCCTCACGATGGTTCTCTCCCAGTGGGGACAGCCGTGGAGTTCTCTGAATCTCAAGCGGGTCGCGCTCAATCTTCTGAAAGATCAGCTTGTCCTTGCCTTGGAACGGGGAACGTTCAATGAGCCGATCCCCCGCATGATGATCTATGTTCCGGACAGCGTGAATGGCCGGCCCACGAAAGGGATCTTCGTCTCCGATGAACGGACTGACGAGGAGCCCCGAGTCATTGTGGCAGAGGAGTACCAAGTTCTCATGGATTCCGCGAATGAACAGGTAGCGCTGCGACTGGTTAACGGGGTGATCCACAACCGGCCCGACCAGATCGATCAATATCAACAAATCTCATTCACGAGCTATGACCTTAAGCTCAACCTGAGTCAAAGCGGCTATGCCGCCACCGAAGAACGACCCTCCTATGAGCAGATCATGGCGCGGTTGGCGCAGTCCGGCGGAAAGGATCCGGGCTCCCTCCGCCGCCTGGAGGAATACTACAGAGACCTGGCCTTCCCGACTGCCTCGCTTATTTTTTGTATCCTGGGGGTACCGGTCGGGATCGTCTCGAAACGGTCCGGACGAATCGGTGGCTTTGCCGTAGGCGTCCTGATCATCGTCGCCTTCTATCTGGTGAATGTTCTCTGTGATTTTCTCGTGACGACGTTGGTCCTCCCGCCCTTCGCCGGAGCATGGGTGCCCAACGGCGTCTTCGTCCTGATTACCTTTGTCTCCTTTCTCAAGATGAGTCTGCAATAGCCACGATGACGATTCTCTTTCGCTACATGCTGCGCGAATACGCCAGGATCTTTTTAATGTGTTTCGCAGCTTTATTGACGATCTATCTCATCATCGACTTTTTCGAAAAGGTCCGCCGATTTCTTCGCTACGATTCCGGCGTCGTCGCCATACTTACGTACTTCGCGCTCAAGATTCCCTCGATCTCGCTTCAAATTGCCCCCCTTGCGATGTTGATGGCCACGCTTCTCACACTCGGGCTGCTCTCACGCAATAATGAGATTACCGCAATGCGCAGCTGCGGGATCAGTCTCTTCTGGATCGCATCTCCTTTTCTCCTCTTTGCCACCGGCGTCGCCTTGATTCTCCTGGCCTTCAGCTCAACGATCATTCCACTCGCGTCCGAAAAGGCGGAAGAGGTCCGCCTGATCCAAATCGAAAAGCATCCGGCTCCCTTGACTATCAAGACCACCAAGCCCTGGGCCCGTATCAGCGCCGATGCCCTCATGCGGATCAACGAAATCGGTGTGGGAGGAGAGACACTCCGAGGCCTACAGTTGTTTCATTTCGATCATGCGTTTCGTCTTGACCAAATGACGGAAGCCGCGGAAGCGCACTATACCCCTGAAGGCTGGGTCCTCTCGAACGGAAATCACCGTCGGTTTCAACCGGACAATACCGTGGATCTGGTCCTCTTTACCGAACAATCAGTGGATATTCCCCTGATTCCATACGACTTCTCCACCTCGCTCGGGGGGAACTCCGAAACCATGACCTTTAGACAGATCCGTAACTACGTGGGCCGTTTTCGAGATGAAGGCCTCTCCTTCACACGGTTGCTCACGGATTATTACGGCCGCCTGGCATTTCCTTTGGTTACGGTTATTATGGTGCTTGTGGGGATCGCGCTGAGCTTGCGACGAAGCGGTGTCCGAGGAGGAAGCATGGCCATGGGCATTGGGCAGGCTTTCATCGTCGGATTTTGCTACTGGACCACCCACTCGATCGCCATCGCGTTGGGACGAGGTGGGGTATTAGCTCCCATGCTCGCTGGTTGGCTGGCTAATATGTTGTTTCTCAGCTTCGGTCTCTATCTCTTGCTAAAAGTTCGCTATTGAACAGCCGGATTCCTAGTTGACTGTGCTCAGCTCTTCCGGTAATTAAGAGGCGTTTCTAGGTTGCACAAAGGAGATGCGACATGACCTCGCGTGTGGTCATTACCGGTCTAGGGGTGGTGTCTCCCCTGGGAATTGGTGTCAGCGAATTCTGGAAAGCGGCCCTCGCTGGTCGCTCGGGTATTACCGCTATCCAGTCTCAGTCGCTTGATCCGTTTCCCGTGGCCGGATACCGTTCGAAAATCGCGGGGCAGGTCCACAATTTTTCCCCTGGACAGTATCTGCCTGCGAGCCAGGCAGACCGCGTGGATCGCTACGCTCAATTTGCCCTCGTTGCAACCAAGGAAGCGCTCACCGACGCCGGTCTCATCATGGCAAGGGAATCTCCCCATCGCGTCGGCGTGATCGTTGGAGCCGGCATGGGTGGAATGGTAATGGGAGAACGGGAAATTACGCAGCTCTACCAAAACAGAAAACCACACCGCGTACATCCCAATTTTATTCCCACTATCACACTCAATTCCGCCTCCGGCGTTGTGGCCATGGCTCACGGAGCAAAAGGGCCAAACCTTACGATCTCGACGGCCTGCTCTTCTAGCGCCCACGCGTTGGGGCAGGCGCTTCAGTGTATTCGCAGCGGTCAGGCTGATGTTGTGATAACTGTTGGAGCCGACGCGAGCCTTACCCCGCTGGTCTTTGCCGGGTTCTGCTCCTTACGCGCTCTCTCCAGCCAGTTCAACGAATCCCCGGAGCGGGCCTCGCGTCCCTTCGACCGAGCCCGCGACGGGTTCGTCATGGGCGAAGGAGCCGGCGCCTTAATCGTAGAGTCATTGGCGCACGCGAAAAAACGAAAAGCCAGAATCTACGCCGAGCTTGCCGGGTACGCGGCAACGAGCGAAGCCTATCACATGGTCATTCCCCGCGAGGATGGCGAAGAAGTTGCGATTACCATGAAGCTCGCCCTCGATGCGGCGGATGTCGCCCCGACGCAGGTGGACTATATCAACGCCCATGCCACCTCCACCCCGATCGGTGATGCCGTAGAGGTCAAAGCGATCAGGCGCCTCTTTAAGACGCGTGCCGACAAGATCGCCGTCAACGCGACTAAGTCGCTTGTGGGACATACCCTGGGTGCAGCGGGCGCTATTGGTGCTGTGGCTTCGTCTCTCTCGATTCACACCGGGCAGATCCATCCCACGGCGAACTACGATGATCCGGATCCAGACTGCCGCTTGGGAGGTATCTCTCGCTCTGTCCAAGAGCGAAGGATTCACACAGCCCTCTTGAACTCCTTTGGATTCGGGAGCAACAATGCGACGGTTGTTCTCAAGAAGTTTGTGATGTGAGAGACGATTCGACGACGTACATTCTCCTTCGGTGATACCTCATAGCTTCTCGTGCGGGTGAAGATCAAGAGAATGCCCCCTTGCCTATCCACCTTCGCTGTGGAGTCGCCTGTTCCTCGGAGCCTGGGCGTAGGAGAGAGGGCAAAGGAGAGCCGTAGATCCAGCACACCGTCAAAAGGCGCCGTCCAACGAGTCGGAGAATTTCACACGATACCACGTGGTAAGTTGCAGGGAACTTCCTTTCCATGGAGGAGCATAGAGAATGACCGATCGGGCGATTGCATCCAAGATTATTGAAGCATTGGCCGGTTACCTGAAGCGAGATGCCGCGTCAATCACGGAAGACCATCATCTACGAGACGACCTCGGACTCGACTCAGTGGCCATCATCGAGTTGCTCTTCAAAATTGAGGAAACATTCAACATTCAAATTCCCGATCAAGATCTCCCGAAGCTGAGCACCGTAGGTTCGGTGGCTGCGTACGTACACCAACGACTCGCCCCAACCAAGTCTGCTCCATCTCGCACACCCAAGAAAGCTGCTCCCACCTCTAAGAAAAAGAAAAGGTAACGGACCGATGGCCGCACCGCAGTTACCCAACCCCATCACTGTGGCTGAAATTCATCAGGTTGTCGGGGGCACGATTCATGGAAATGACCAAACGATGGTGTCCGAACTGGCGAGTCTTGGCGAGGCCAGTCCTAAGGCGCTGTGCTTCGTCGCAAACGACAAGGTGCTTAAAGTCCTGGGGAACCTCCGTCCAGCCGCATTGCTCGTCCACCGCCATCTGCCGGATCTCGCCATCCCTCAAATCGTGGTGGGCAATCCCCTATTGGCTTTTGCCCACGTCGCCCAGAGATTCTTTGCCCGCCCCCCCGCTCCTCGTGGCATTGCCAAGGACCTAACTCAAGGGACTGATGTTCGAATCGGACCCGATCCGTCGATCTGGCCCTTCGTGACTCTAGGCGACCGTGTCACGATCGGAGCGCGAGTCACGCTGTATCCGGGAGTTTTCGTGGGATCGGATTCGAAGATCGGGGATGATTCCGTCCTATATCCCAATGTCGTCGTCCGAGAAGGTTGTTCCCTCGGCGCACGAGTGATCGTGCATAGCGGAACCGTGATTGGATCCGACGGGTTTGGCTACGTACAGCATCAAGGCCGCCATCACAAGATTCCCCAACTCGGCGGCGTGATCATCGAAGACGACGTTGAATTGGGCGCCAACGTGACTATCGACCGAGCCACACTCGGCTGCACCCTGATCAAGCAAGGCACCAAAGTCGATAACCTGGTCCAGATCGCCCATAATGTTTCTGTCGGAGAACACTCAATCGTGGTCGCCCAGGTTGGCATCGCCGGTAGTACTACGATCGGTCATCATGTGATGATCGGTGGGCAGGCTGGTCTTTCCGACCATATCCACATTGGAGACCAGGTCATGATTGCAGCCAAGGCAGGAGTTAATCGGAGCCTTGAATCAAACCAGATTGTCTCAGGAGTCCCCGTGATGCCGCACGAAACCTCACTGAAGATTCAGGCCGTTATTAACCACCTGCCTGAGCTGAAACAGCTCGTGCGAAACCTGGAACAGCGTGTAAAGACACTTGAAGAGCAAGTGGATCACTCGGCGCGCTCGGCTAGGACCAAGAAAATAAGTCCCAGGAAGAGGTAAGACGCGCGCGAGGCTATTTGATGACTTTCCGCCAAAAGAACAACCGCGCCCAATAGAACCCCGCCCATGGCATGAGGAGAGCAGGAACAAGACTGACTCGCCCATACACATGCGCCGCAATCCCGCTTCCCACAAGGATCGTCATTCCAGCCACATAGGCCAGCGGAATCATCGGACGCCCAGGATGGTCAATGGTCACAGACTGAGATTCCTTCTTTGCCTTTGCTCTCTGCTTGACCGATGCATGTCTCATGCGGGCAGCTAGAACCTCAGGAAACCGTCTCAACAGATACTGATGATACCGAGTTTGTGCCACGCCTATGACCACCCCCAAGGCAATAAGGCCCGAGCTTTGATAAAAGGTGTACCAGGTATAGTTAGCCGTGACCATCAGCTGGTACCCCAGCCCTCCGACTCCACCGATGAAACAGATCAGCCCCGCAAGACCAGATGGAAACAGGATGTAGGTCTTCACGTACTGATGCGCTTGCTGCAAGATTTGCTCAGAGCGATAAGCCGTTACGAGTCTGGGCACTGACACCTCTCGAATTGCTGAAGGATATTTTCTTCCGGTATTGGATTATAGCGACCTGCTCCAAGACTTCAAAGCGTACAACAATGGACAGGATTTGATTGAAATACGGCGTGCGTCCCGCAAGCTTGTGTCGTTGCACTTTTCGCTGTGAAGACGCGCGATTCTAGTTACGCAGATACTTATGACTAGTGGGAGTGCAGGCTTTTCGGTCCCCGCGCGAATTTCTGCTTCGCACTCATGCACAAATTCGCCGACATCGTTTCCTGATGGCTCCAGTAGGATAAAAACTCATTCACAACTACGACTCTCCTTCGGAATTCAACTCATTCGTTGTCGTCTGTTTAGGAGCTCTTCCCTTGTGTCCACAAAATCCGTGTCTGTCTTGTGGATATCCGTGTGGATTGACCACATTCATCCTGTCATAGGGCGATTTCAACCACTCTGCTCATTTATTAGGCAGATTTTCACGAATCTTTTTGTGTGCTTAGATTCGTTAGGCAATGAGACATCACTACCCACAACCTGTAGAGTGGTTTCTGCGAATTCAATGATTTAGAAACGGGTCGTTGATGTGAGCGCAAACCGAAGGATGCCTGTGTTTATGCGGGAAGGATTTCCTCGATAGAAGCCCGTTCGAGACGGCCTAAGGTCACCCACTGGTCCGCCATGGGAACCAATGCGAGCAGCCGCTCTTCAACAGCCCACAATCGCTGCGGCAAGGACCCAGCCTTCCGATAGGCCGTCTCGGCAAGGAAAGACTTCAGTCCTTGGAGAAACATTGCAATCGTCTCGGCACGAATCGATCTTGCAAAATCATGCAGCGCTTCGACGTGACCAAGAATCGGGTCCAGCTGAGAAGCAGTCACGAAATCCGGTGTGCTCTCTTCACGCAATCGCGCAAGCACCCCTGTCATCGCGGGCACCCGTTTGCGCACTTCCTCCAAGAATTGTTCGTCTAACCGGTCGAGATCACGAAGTATGCGCTCCACGGTCTCAACCGCAATCTGTTCCTGCCCCTCCCCGACTTCTTGTTCGGCACATTGAATCACCGCTTCTAACACATCTCTTGCTGGCTGGACCGACCTGGCGCGAGCTTGCTGAAGCTCCCGCAATGCCTTGAGCAATGGAATGGATGGAGCAACCCGTTCCGGCCTTGGGTGGGGAGGCACCAATGCATTCTTGTCCTCGTCTGGACCGGAGCGCGGCTCTTCGGAGGTCAGCTCGAGCCGTTCGAGTTTGTCTATCGGCGTCTGGATATCAGAATGATCTCCGGACAGACGTTGCACCGCCGCTGCGATTCGATCGAGCCCCATATGAAGCGAACGAAGCGCCTCGGATCTCACCTCCAATCCGGCCGTGCCGACGTCTCGTAGAATCGGCAGGAGATTGGACGCCATGGCTTCGATCTCTGAGAGCTGAACGGTAGATGCAGATCTCGCGAGATTGGTAATCCCGTTTAGGATGAACCCGTAGAGCTTGGAACGCACCGGCCCTTCAGCACCGGCCCCTAGCTTCTTGAGGGCTGTTTGGATTTGGGCCAGCCATTCACGGGCCTCAAGAGCAAACAGCCCGATAATCTCTTTACGAAACGCAAGATCGCCCCCCTCCTGAACCAGCCCAAACGCGTGTGATCCAACCCCCGGCTCGACTCCAAGCGCCTCCGCTTCCTGAGGCGTGGCAATGCGGGTTTCAACGACTCCTTGAATCGCCGACGCGATGGCATCAAGACTCTCAAGCAGAGACGTAAAATGATCGGAGGCTGCACCCGGTGCAGGGGCCCCTTCGACCTTGAGCGGCTCGTCTGAAAATCGCACTCGTCCCACAACAGGGGGGTTGAGAGTCTGAACTACCGAAACCAACGGAGTCAGGCTCAAATCAACCTGTCGTGATCCAAGCTGCTCATTACCCTCCTCTTCCTTGACCTTCACCACCGGTCGAAGAGGGTAACGACTGTTCACTCTAGCCACGATTCCCACCTCTCCCGTCGTCAATCGAACGGTAGTCCCCAACGGATAAACGGAGAGCTGTTCGACGAGAGCCTTCAGAATCTCGCGCGGAAAAGTCGTCCGCTCCACTACCAGCAATTCTTTTACGGCCTCATGCGGGAGCAAGCGGCGACGATAGGGGCGCTCACTCACCAACGCGTCAAATACGTCAACCACACCAAGAATCTGCGCCATCTCGTTGATCTCCCGCCCCTTGAGCCGATTGGGATACCCCTTCCCGTTGAAACGTTCGTGAGCCTGACGAGTCAATTGCGCGAGCCAATGGTACTCCGTCCCTCTACGACGGATGACCTGATACCCAAGTTCAGGATGCTGCTCGATCAACGTTCGCTCATCTTGAGTCAAGCGGCCGACCTTCGTAACCAGAGACTGCGGTACGGCAAACAAACCGATATCATGGACCAGCCCGGCAAGCGCCAACCGCTCCAATTCCTTCCCATAGTACCCCAGTCCGATTCCGACCTTGGTTCCGAGAATGCCAACATTGATCAGGTTGGTTATGAGTGACGAACCGGCAGGGCCCGATAGCGCTTCAACCACAAGCTCATCGTTCTGCTTCAGCGAGGAAACAAGGCCTGAAGCCAGTGCCTCCAGTCGTTCCATGCGAAGGGGGCGTTGGCTCTGGACGGCTACCGCGACATCGGCCAACTCTCGCTCGGCATCGCGATACCAATTCATGGACACACACACCCCTTCTCTCGTGTCCTGTCGCGGACGTTACGCATCACTGGCGACTCTCTGAACCATGGCCTTGGCTTCACCTACGGTGAGTATGGTACCAACCTCTCGAAGAAAATTCTCCAGTTGTTGCTCGACTTTCGTCCCTATCGTACTGAGACCGAATCGAAGGGGCATAGCAGAGTCGATCGGTGACGGTTTCACACGAACGCGGCTCGCTTCCATTGGCGCGGACCTTTACACTCAGTCGATATCCCCCGTCCTCCTCTGTTACAGGCATCGCCACGTTTACATTCCTTATTCGTTCGAACGAGCAAGGCGACCGTCCTGCTCACTAAGAGCAGCTGGCGCAGGATGGACTCAATTGGGCAGCACATCTCCGATAGCTGTACGTTCTGCTCGTCCGGTCTCCACCCAACCCTGAACGGACTTCATGATTTCGCAAAGGCGTGACTGCACGCTCTCGTACTTCTTTGCTGCCACGACGACTCGCTGTTGCATCACCACGGAAAGAAAACTATGCAATCCCATAAAAAACGTCGTCACCTGTGACGCGTTGACCTGTTGGGCCGCCGACCACAATTGGGCCACCTGCTCTACCACAGCCTGGAGTCGATCCGGTGATTGCCCTGACGACTCCGCTCCATTCTTGAGCCGCCCAAGTTCATCGGTCAGACTAGGAAGTTGTTGCTGAAGAATTTGAAGGAACCCTTCCTCCCCCTCAGCCAACCGATCGAGAAATTTACGCAACGACGTGA
>JBQTHY010000115.1:0-4306 GCA_052389395.1 Nitrospiraceae bacterium
GCTGGGCGACTTCGAGCGTGATGCGCACGGCCGGTTTGCCGGCTGCTTTGTTTTCCTCTTGGCTGACCTTCAGGGCGTTGTAAATATTCGGCAGATGGCCCGGCGGAAATTCCACGTCCACGACCGGACCGATGACTTGAATAACTTTACCTGTGCTCACTATGTCACTCCTTCCTTTTCCACTCCACCCACCCGGTGCGAGCGGGTGTCGGTAACCTGGTCGCCCGGTCGCCCGTAGCGGGGTCCCCACACCGGGCGGGGTGCGAGGATGAACGGGCTGGTCGGCGACAGGACCCGCTCGAATTTATTTCAATGCCTCGGCGCCGCCGACGATGTCCATCAGTTCTTTTGTAATCGCAGCCTGTCTGGTTTTGTTGTAGTACAGCGTCACTTTCTTGATCAGCTCACCGGCGTTCCGGGTCGCGCCATCCATGGCAGCCATCCGCGCGCCATGTTCTGCCGCTGCCGATTCCAAGAGAATGCGGTACGCTTGAACCTGAAAATGCTTGGGCACCAAGACATTTAATAACTCGGCCTCGTCCGGCTCATAGAGATAGCTGCCGCCGGTCGTGCCTTCCGCTTGCACAGCGCCGAATTCAGCAGCGGCATCGACAGGAAACAGTTTCTCAACGATCACGCGTTGTTGAATAGCCGACTTGAATTCGTTGTAGACGACATACAGCTCATCAAACGTCCCCTTCACGAAGTTGTCGGTCAGATCACCCCCGATATCAAGCGCATGTTCAAAACTGAGTTTATCGAAGACTCCTGTCCATTCCTGGCGGATGGTCCATGTCCGGCGGCGGAAATAATCGCGGCCCTTCCGCCCGACGATACTCAGATTGACCTGCAGCCCTTGCGACTCACATTGCCGCACAAACTCCGTGCTCTTACGCACGATGTTACCGTTGAACCCGCCGCAGAGCCCGCGATCGCTGGTGACGACGAGCACTTCGATCTTCTTTCCCACGCGCTTTTGGAGGAGCGGGTGGGAGGACCGGTTCACTCGCTGGCTTAGGTTGCTCAACACTCCCCGCATTTTATGGGCATAGGGACGGGCCGCGAGAATACGGTCCTGCGAACGCTTGAGCTTCGCCGCTGCCACCATCTTCATGGCCTTGGTGATCTTCTGAGTATTCTTGAACGCCGCAATCTTACGGCGCAGGTTTTGTAAACTGGGCATCGCTCAACAAAGTACGATTGCGTGATTTATTGATCTCGCGATTGCTGGAGAGTTAGATCCAAGAAATCGCCAACTCACTCAATCACCAATTTCTACTTTCCCCCATATCCCATCTTCTGTTTAAAGGTCGTCAAGACTTCTTTCAGTCTGCCGCCGACCTTGTCATCGATCTTGCTAATACCGGCGATTTCCTTCTTGAGTTCAGAATGGTGCTGCTGAACATAGTGGAGAAAATCCGCTTCGAACTGCTGCACCTTGTCGACCGGCACGTCGTCAAGGAAGCCATTGACGCCGGCATAGATCGAAAGTACTTGATCGGCGACCGGCATCGGCTTGTACTGGCTTTGCTTGAGCAGTTCGACCATACGGATACCGCGCGCAAGCTGCATCTGAGTGGCCTTGTCGAGTTCGCTTCCGAACTGGGCGAAGGCCGCCATTTCTCGATACTGGGCGAGATCGAGGCGCAGGGTGCCGGCCACTTGTTTCATCGTCTTGATCTGTGCCGATCCGCCGACGCGCGAGACTGAGAGACCGACATTGATCGCCGGACGGATGCCGGAATAGAAGAGGTCGCTGCCGAGATAGATCTGGCCATCGGTAATCGAAATGACGTTGGTTGGAATATAGGCCGAGACGTCGCCCGCCTGCGTTTCGATGATAGGAAGCGCCGTGAGACTGCCGCCGCCGAGGTTATCGCTCAACTTGGCCGCTCGCTCGAGTAAGCGCGAGTGGAGGTAGAAGACGTCGCCCGGATAGGCTTCACGCCCAGGCGGTCTTCGAAGCAACAGGGACAACTGCCTGTAGGCGACCGCGTGCTTCGACAAGTCGTCATACACGATCAACGCATGTTTGCCGTTGTCGCGGAAGTATTCCCCGATAGCTGCGCCGGAAAACGGAGCCAAAAATTGCATCGGAGCCGCATCGCTAGCCGTCGCCGAGACGACCATGCTGAAGTCCATCGCATGATTTTCTTCCAGCGTTTTTACTACGCGCGCCACGGTCGAACGTTTTTGGCCGATCGCGACATAGATACAGAAAACGTCCAGGCCTTTTTGGTTGATAATCGTATCGACTGCGATGGCCGTCTTGCCGGTCTGCCGGTCGCCGATGATTAACTCCCGTTGACCACGGCCGATGGGGATCATGGCATCGATGGCCTTGATGCCGGTCTGCAGTGGTTCCCGAACCGATTGGCGGGTGACCACGCCAGGGGCGACCACTTCGATTCGCGAGGAATGGGAGGACTTGATGGCCCCTTTGCCGTCGATCGGCTGACCAATGGCGTTGACGACTCGACCGACCAAAGTTTCACCCACTGGAATTTCCGCGATGCGGCCCGTACGTTTGACCGGATCGCCCTCTTTAATCCCAACATCGTCCCCCATCAAAACCGCGCCGACGTTGTCCTCTTCCAGGTTCAACGCGATTCCGTACAGTCCACCGGGGAATTCCAACATCTCGCCGGCCATGGCGCCATCGAGGCCGTAGACCTTGGCAATTCCGTCGCCGACCTGGATGACGGAGCCGGTTTCCTTGACGTCGGCTTGCTTGTCGAAGCCTTGGATCTTCTCTTTAATGATCGCACTGATTTCATCTGTCTTGAGCTGCATGGCTACTCCTTAGTCAATAGGCTGCGCATCGCTTGCAAGCGTCCCCGGACGGTACTATCGACCACGGTGCTGCCGATCTGAATCTGAACTCCCGCCAGGTGGTTTGCGTCAGTCTGAAACGTGGTCTCGACATCCCGCTTGAGCGTGGCGCGAAGGCGTGCTTTAATCCGATCTTGTTCAGCACGTGAGAGCGCTGTGGCGGAGGAAACGGTGACTTGTTGGGTCCCCCTAGATTGATCAACCAGCTTCGCGAAGGCCTCCGCAATTTCCGGCAAAAACCCAACACGGTTCTTCTTCACCAACTGGGCGATGAAGGCCTTCCCTGCCGGGGGGCATCCAAATCGTCCACCAAGCTCCGTCAAAACGGCAATTTTGTCATCGACGCCGAAGGCGGGTGACACGACGACATGGCGTAGAGACGCAGAGTCCTTCATGGCCTGACCGAGTCCAGTGAGGGTGCTCCGAGTCGCTTCGATGTTGGATTGCTCGAGAAGCTCGAAGAGCGCTCGTGCGTAACGCCGCGCAACTGCTGTCTTAATCACTGTCCAGATCCGCTCAATCTATTTTGAGCAAACGAGAAGCTTTCGTGCGAACGCACGAAAAGAGCGCAGAAAGCTATCATCGGAGGGTAGGAATTGTCAACACGAATGACCTGGCGATTATGTTGCACTTGACACCTACCTAGAAAGTGGTTATACTGTCCTCAACGGAAAGCGAGGACCCCATGACCACGAAACCCACCCTTACATTGACGGCATTGATGCAGCGGTTTTCCACGGAAGAGGCCTGCAAGCAGTTTTTGCAGGACAAGAGATGGCCGAACGGCGTAGCATGTCCACGCTGTCACAATACCAAAGTCTATGAACTGAAGAGCAAGCCGTTTCACTGGGTTTGTAAGGCCAAGAACTGCGGCGGGCGCAATGGCTATCGGTTCTCCGTCATCACCAAGACGGTCTTCGAGAACACGAATTATCCGCTGCGGACCTGGTTCCAAGTCATTTATTTGATGACGCAGAGCAAGAAAGGCATCAGTGCTTTGCAGATTCATCGGCAGATCGGGAGCGGTGACTACCGCACGGCCTGGTATATGTGTCATCGAATTCGGGCGGCAATGAAAGACTCGACGTTTCCAAAATTGATGGGCGAAGTGGAAGTGGACGAAACCTATATCGGTGGCAAGGATAAGAATCGGCATTGGGACAAGAAACAGCACATGGCAAAACAAGGCCACAAAGCGACCGTCATCGGGGCCATTGCGCGTAAGGGCAATGTCATCTGTGAACTGATTGAGAATGCCGACCGTGTGACCATGAGTCAATTTGTCAGAAAGGCGGTTGGAGATCGCGTGTCCTTGGTGGCTACGGACGAACATCCAGGGTATGGACGATTGCATCGAGAATATCCGCATGAAGTCGTGAATCACCAGCAACGTGAATACGTGCGCGGCAACGTCCATACGAACAACCTGGATAGTTTCTGGAGCCTGCTCAAGCGCGGGATCATCGGCACCTAT
>JBQTHY010000116.1:0-13414 GCA_052389395.1 Nitrospiraceae bacterium
GCCTGTCCGCACACTTGGTGCCGCTTGAGGAACCGCTGGTGTTGTTGCTGATCAGCAGCCTGATGGCCGTGGTGACGGCGGTCTTGGCATATCGGGTCGGTCGATCTGTATCGTGGTCTGTGATCGCGCGGGAAGATGGGAGTCGTCTGCTCGGCTGGCTCGCCGGCTGGATCGGCGCGGTCTATGGCATCCAGCTCTCGCTGCTGGTGCTCGCACTGTTGTGGGTCGTGGGGTACAGCTACCTCCAGCACCCTGATGGGCCGGCTATGATGGCGATCATAATCTCAAGCACGGCCGTGGCTCGTGACGCGTTTGAGATCGGCCATGTCCGAAAACTCTCAATGGGGGGGCGCCCGTTTCTCACTTTCCCTGATGGAAAGGCACTCCGTGCCCTGTTGGCGCGCCGAACTTTGCAGCTGGCCCCCTGGGTTGTGGTGGGAGTGGGCCTCGGTGGGTTAGCGGCATTGTCTGGACTTGCATTCGCGGATGGGCAGACGGCAGCGCTGGCCCAGCTGATGAGCACCACGATTCTCGGCGGTGGCCTTGCGCTCTGCGCCTATTTCGGCGGCTTGCACCCATCCACCTCATGGGTTAAGAGCCTCCGACGGACGGCTTCAGCTGAATTGCTGAAGTTTTGGTGGTGGCCGGGGATGGCCTTCGCATCCACCTACTACCTGGTCGTGATGGGGTTGCTGCTTTTTGTCGGGAAGCAACCGAGGATTACCGTGGAGCACGCGATCGTGGGAGGGACGCTGGTCACGGCGCTGATGGGTCTCTACGGCTACTACTTGGGCCATCGCCGACAGGTAGAGGATGGGCAGGCTTCGCAACTGTCGAGCGGGATGCTACGCTGTCCCTTCGTCATGGGGATTCTGGGCAAGACGGTGGATTCTCCAGTGGGCGTGGCCGGCGAGATGGCAGTAAGCAAGACCGGATCGAAAGGATAAGATCATGCATCGGAGGTTCCGGATGACCCGTTCCATGATCGGTATGGTTGCCTGCGCCGCCATTCTGGCAGTTGCGCTCTGTGGCGTGTGGATCGGGCCGAGTCTCTCCTTCGCTGAAGGGACGACGGATTTGTATTTTGGGACGGAGGGAAGGCCGCAAGGACCGACGCCCCCGGCCCCTCACGAGACGGTGTATTCACGGATCGGCTCGTTGGATAGTCGTTTGCTGGTCTGGTTCGTGACGCAGCAGCATACGTACTTTGGCGGATTTGTCCTCGCTTTGCCGCTGTTCTGCGCGCTGCTTGAGTTTCTCGGGTTGATCAGCAACAAGCCGGCCCTGTCGCTTCGCTATGATGGCCTGGCAAGAGATCTGGCGAAGGTGGCGCTCCTGGCACTATCGGTGACCGCGGTCGTCGGCTGTCTCATGCTCGTGATGTTTATCTCTCTCTATCCCAGTTTCATGAAGTATATGGGCGAGACGTTTAAATCCTTCATGCCGGTCTACGCCATCGTGTTCGTCGGGGAGTCGCTGCTGCTCATCCTCTATTACTACAGCTGGAATCGGATGGCCGAGCCAGGCCTGAAGTGGATTCATGCGGCGATCGGAATTCTGACAAACATGTTTGGAACGGCGCTGTTGCTGCTGGCAAACGCCTGGGCCGCTTTCATGATGTCGCCGGCCGGTGTAGATGCGCAGGGGCGTTACTTGGGAAATGCATGGCACCTGTTGCACTCCGCCCTCTGGAATCCGCTCAACGTCCATCGGTTCCTTGCCGACATCATGTCCGGTGGAGCCGTGGTGCTGGCCTATGCTTGCTACCGCTTTTTCACCAGCAAGTCCGATGAAGAGCGCGCCTACTTCGATTGGGTGGGCTACATCTTTCTGGTCGTCACGGTCTGTGCCCTCCTGCCGATGCCGATAGCCGGATACTGGCTCATGCGTTCGGTCTATGTGTTCAGTCAGAGTATGGGCATGACGATGATGGGCGGGTTGCTGACCTGGCTGTTCGTCGTGCAGGCAGTGTTGATCGGCGGGTTGTTCCTCGGTGTGAACTACTACATCTGGCAAAGCACGGCGCGGATCAAGGGAGGAGAACGGTATCAGGCGCATTATCAACTCTTGCTTGGAGCCATGACCTTGGCGCTGTTCATTTGGCTGACGCCGCATACCGTCATGATGTCGGCCAGCGAGGTGAAGGCAATGGGCGGGGCGCAGCATCCAGTCGTGGGCAACTACGGGGTGATGTCCGCGAAAAATGGCGCGGTGAACATCATGATCCTGATCACGACGCTGAGTTTCATCTACTACCGCCGCGCCAGCCGCACGATGGTAGTGCCGTGGATGACGAAGGGCAATATCGTGATTGGAGCGCTGTTTGCATTGGGAGCGCTCAATATTATTTGGCTGTCGATCTACGGGTTCTATTTGCCGGCGAAACTCCGTGTCGGACTCTCCTTACCGCAAGCCTTGACGACCTTGTCGGTGATCGTGGCCGCGGTCGTCATCAACCGCCGAATGCTCAAGGGGTCCGTTGTTCACGGGCCAGTGCAGTGGGGCAAGATTCCTGTTCGTGGCATGGTCGTGCTGTTCGGGTTGGCGGCGGCGTTCTCGTGGGTGATGGGGCTAATGGGCTACATTCGGTCGTCCGGCAGACTCTCGTGGCACGTCAATGAATTGATGGCGGATGTATCACCCTGGGCCTTTACGCCAGACTTGGAATTTGCCGCGAAAATGGTGACGCTCAACATGGTGGTGTTCTGGGGGGCGGTGCTGACGCTCTTCTGGATGTGTCAGCGCGGGCAGCAACCGGCGATGGACGAAGAATCGATCGGGGAAAAGTCGCCGACCCTGGCTCCTGCTCCATTCCAAGAAGGTTGACCGTAGGAAAAGGGTGATTGAACGGATGAAGAGCAGGCATGTGATCGTTGGAATTGCGGCGATGCCGTGGTTGTTCGCGCCCATCGCGGTTTGTGACGGATCGGCTTCTGCGCAACGGCAGACGCTCATGCTGGAGGATTTTCAGGCAAAGGAAGCCGATGGGTTTCCTTCCAATTGGGATCATGAAAGCCAACGGAGCCACGCGAAAGGCCGTGATGCCTATAAGGTGCAGGTCGAAAATGGTGTGAACTATCTTTCGGCGAAGGATGCGGGCCAGCGGATCAAGAAAAAAAAGATCGACTGGGACCCCAAGGCCTATCCCGTGCTGATCTGGAGGTGGCGCTTGGTCAAGGCTGCTACTGGCACCGAACCGCTTGCCGCGATTTATGCGTCGCTCGATACCGACTTGCTCTTCATCCCAGTCTTTACGAAGTATATCTGGAGCGCGACGAAGCCCGAAGGGACCTTGACCGAAGGCGGCATGTTTAGCGGGTCCGAGATCGTTGTGCAGACCGGGACGAGGGAACTCGGGCAGTGGTTTGAAGAGCGGGTGAACGTGTACGAAGACTTCAAGCGGATTCACCAACATGAGCCGGCCGCGAAGGCCTGGGGCATTTCCATCATTGCCGGGCCTGGTGTCGAAATCGATTTTGGTCCGTTGATTGCGATATCGGGGAAGTAGGGAAGGCGCTTTCATGAATGCAACGCAGTCCGATACCATGCCGATCCAGAAGGTGTTCGACATCGGGTTAGGGATCGCAGTCATGGGAACTGTGGGGGCCCTCATCGGGTTCATCATGGGCGGCCGGTTGATGCCCGTGGCGGTCGGTGTGGGTCTCGTGCTCGGCGGCGTCATCGGTTTGCTGGGCGGCCGTCGATTTCTCGTCAGCATTTTGGTCGGAACTGTCTTGGGTGGAGCCCTGGCGTGGTTGGTGGCCGGTGCCGAGCGAATTTGGGTCGGTGCAGGAACGGGAGCCGCCATGGGAGGATTCCTAGGTGTCCAGATTTCAATGTTGCTGGATCTTCGTGCAGCCAGGAAGGTATTGCCCGATCAGGGCGAACCCTCGTCATCCCCGTGAGCGACAATAGGGAACTCTGTGGAAAATAAGGGCGTGCTCGTCGGATCGATCATCTTCGTGTTCGCGTCGTTCCTCCTCATGATCGGCATGTTGGTCTATGAGTCCTACAAGGCCAACCAGATGAAGGAACTCGCCGGCTCCATTAAGTCTGAGGCTCGGCCGAAGGCGAGCAAGGCTCCGGCCCAAGACTACTCGATGTACAAAACGAAGATGGGTGATGAGGGGCGTGAAATGGTGCAGATTCCCGAAGGACCCTTCACGATGGGGAGTCAGGACGGTGATCCTGACGAGGCGCCGGAGCATCAAGTCTTTCTGAAAGGTTTCTTTCTCGACCGAAAAGAAGTGACGCAAGAAGAGTACTTGCGGTTTGCCAAGATGACCAAACGTCCGACGCCAAGAATCGAGGTTTTCGAAGACGATCAATCGAAGCTGCTTAGGCCAGAATTCGCGGCGATGAGCGTGTCGTGGGATGAAGCGGTGGCCTATTGCAAGTGGGCCGACAAGCGTCTTCCTACGGAAGCGGAATGGGAAAAAGCAGGGCGCGGCGAGGGCAGGAGGAAATACCCCTGGGGAGAGAAGTTTGTCTCCAATGCGGCCAATCTCGACGGAGGTGAAGACGGGTATAAATACCTCGCGCCTCCTGGATCATTCGAGGCGGGACGGAGTCCATACGGGCTGTACGATATGACCGGTAATGTAGCCGAGTGGGTGGCCGACTCCTACGAGGAGCACTACTACAAGAAATCTCCGTACCGCGACCCCAAAGGTCCGGACAACGCCGATCTGAAGGTTGTGCGAGGGGGGTCGTGGCGCGAGACGGAGCATAATGCCAGACTCTCGAAGCGGTTTGCCGCCAAGCATTGGCGAACGGATATCACGATCGGCATTCGTTGTGCGAGTGATGTGGAGGTCGGAGGCACTCCCGAAGCGTCATAACCTTCTATGCTTGAAACAAAATTCAAGGTCGTCTTTCTCCTCACCGTCCTGGCCTTTGCGGCCATTCCCATCGCGGGTATCTTGCGCGGAACCACGCTCACCCCCTTTGAGAAAGCGCCGTCCGGTTCGGCCGAAATGGCTCAACCCGAGCCGGAAGCCTCGTCCCAAGAAGAACCGATTCGGGAAGACATGGTCACGATTTCAGCAGGGCCATATGTTCGTGGGACCACAAACGGAGGGTTTGACGAACAGCCACAGCGAACCATCTTCTTGGATACATTTTCGATCGATCGGTATGAAGTGACCAACCATCAATATCAGCAGTTCGTCCTGGCCACGGGGCATCGCAAGGCCGCGCCGCCTGCACGTTATGCCAAGAGTCTCGGCAAGATGCGGGGGACGAACCAGCCGATCGTCTATGTATCCTGGGACGATGCGACGGACTATTGCCGCTGGAAGGGCAAGCGGCTCCCGACCGAGGCCGAGTGGGAAAAGGCAATGCGCGGAATCGATGGGAGACTCTGGCCCTGGGGGAATGGAGAGAAGCCGAACGGGGCCAATTGGGCGAGGGTTCAGGACGGTCACGAGCTGTCTGGGAGGGTTGGGAGCTTCCAGACCGACAAGAGCCCCTTTGGGGTTATGGATGGGGCCGGCAACGTCATGGAGTGGGTGGATGATTGGTACGATGAAACGTACTACAAGGAGTCACCGGAGGAGAATCCTTCAAGCCCCGAACATGGCAATTACCGGGTTCTTCGAGGGGGGAGTTATACGACGACTGGAGCGGACATTCGGATCACGACGCGAAGCAAAATGGTGCCGGACTATCGTGACGAAACCATCGGGTTTCGCTGTGCGATTTCGGGGATTCCAGAGAAGATGAAATCGGAGAAGAGGGCCTGAGAAACCTACAAGAAATCAAAGTAGTAGAGAATCAAAAACACGGCCAAGAGGATGTTGACAACCATTCCGGCCAAAACTATAATGTCGAACGCTTTGGTGTTTTTCGTCATGATTTTCCCTGTGAAATCGGGCGCAACGACGAACTTGGCATAACACAGGGCTATCTGTCTGTCAAGAAATACGGAGATCATTCTGGTCACCCAACCGGAATCTCTCCTCAGGAGTAAGGAGCTGCAATGGCACAGGCGACCGCCCCGGACAGTGAGATCAAGATAAAAATAGGCAAGATGATTTTCTACATCACGTGCGCTGTCGCCTTTTGGTTCTTCTATTGGTTTGCCGGCATTCAGTGCCCTTGTTGAGAAGGGCTACAAGTCAGGGTTTCTTGAACGTCCTTAAGCGAGGAGAAGCAACATGGGTCAGTCGATTTTGTACGGGATCATTTCACTGATTATCTGCGTGGCCTACTTTACATTGGTCGATCACTTTTTCATGGATATGCAGGGGCTGGACTACTGGTACCTCTTCCGCAAGTAGGGCGATGCAGTCCCGTCACCTGAGGTGAGGTTGGAGGAATTCTCGTGAAACTCAAAAAAAATGCATTAACGAGGTGTTTCATGGGTTTTGTAGCCCGGAAGAACCTGTTCTCAATCATGGCGCTTTGCGCGATGATTGGCTTCCTGCTGCTGCCGATCATTGTGGCGCTCCCGTTGGCTGCTGCCGGCGAGGAGTCTCCGGCCGCTGATGCGGTGAAGAAAGAAGGAGATCAGGGGGATAAGGTCGAGAAGGGGCGAGACGTCTATTACAAGACGGAAGGCATAGTCGTTGGTGCTCCTGCTCCGAAGACCACGGACGGTCCTAAGGATTACCCGCGGTACAACTTCGAGAGTCGTGTATTGCTCTGGTTTGCCAACCAACAGCATCTCTACTACGGCAGCTTCGTTCTGGCCGTGCCGATCTTCTGTATGATCATCGAGTTTATGGGGGTGGTTACCAAGGACAAGGCGCTCGCGAAACGCTACGATCAACTGGCCTACGACTTCATCAAAATCAGCCTTACGGCCTACTCGTTGACAGCGATCCTGGGCGGTATTCTGATCTTTACCTTTTTAACCCTCTATCCCGCATTCTTCGGGTATCTCTCGAGTATCTTCCGTCCGGTCATGCATATCTATGCCTTGATGTTCGTAGCGGAGAGCGGGACCCTCTACATCTACTACTACGGCTGGGACAAGATGAAGGAAGGGTTCCTGAAGTGGATTCACCTGAGCATGTCGGTCATCCTGAACGTCATCGGCACCTTGCTCATGATGTTGGCGAACTCATGGATCGGCTTCATGATGTCGCCAGCCGGCGTGGATGAACAGGGCCGGTTCCTCGGAAACATCTGGCATGTCATTCATACCGCACTGTGGAACCCGCTCAACGTCCATCGCCTCCTCGGCAACATGGCCTTCGGCGGAGGCGTCGTTGCCGCCTATGCCGCCTACAGGTTCTTGGCGGCGAAAACGGAAGAGGATCGCGCCCACTATGATTGGATGGGCTACATCGCGATGGCGCTCGGCGTGGCGTTCTTGATTCCGCTACCGTTCGCGGGCTATTGGCTGATGCGCGAAGTCTACGCGTATCGTCAACAGATGGGTATTACCCTCATGGGCGGATTGCTTGCCTGGCTCTTCATCATCCAGGCGACCATGATCGGCATCTTGTTCCTGAGCACCAACTACTACTTGTGGCAGGCAATGGGCCGGATGCGCGGGGCGGAAAAATATCAGCGGTACATCAAGTACCTCGTATTTCTTCTCGCCTGCGGCTTCCTGGTTTTCATTACCCCTCATACCATGGTCATGACTCCGGCAGAATTGAAGGCCATGGGAGGTCAGCAGCATCCAGTGCTGGGTAACTACGGAGTCATGTCCGCGAAGAACGGAGGCATTAACGTCATTATCACGACCACGGTGTTGAGCTTCGTATGGTACATGCGGGGCAACAAGGTCTCAACCGTGTCCTGGGCCAAGTTCGGGAACATCTTCATGGGCGTATTCTTCGCCTGCGCCTATATCAACATCATCTGGCTCGCCATTTACGGGTATTACATTCCAGCGAACGTGCGGGTCGGGCTGTCAGTGCCGCAGGTGGCCACGACATTATCCTGCCTCTTTTTCATGTTTGGCCTGAATAGCGTGATGATGAAGGGGGCGAAGCAGATGGGAGCGATAGAATGGGGTAAGATTTCCGTCCGCTCACAGTACGCCCTGATCATGTTGGCGACGGCGTTTACTTGGATGATGGGGTTGATGGGCTACATTCGTTCCTCGGTCAGACTTTTCTGGCACGTGAACGAGATCATGCGGGATAACTCACCCTGGGCCTATACCCATACGGTGGGGTTTGCGGCCAATATGATTTCATTCAATGTGTTGTTCTTCTGGATCAGCATTCTCTTCGTCTTCTGGCTCGGCAGCTTAGCGGCGAAGAAGGCGCCGGTTGAAGCGAAGGCAGGAGTTCCTGGTAGCGTACCGCAGCCGGCCGGTAGCCACTAGCCTACATCTTGTCTAAGCCTTGGCTCAGGAGGAGAGGTACGTATCTTGTTCTCCCCAGTGTAGTTGCAGGAGGTCAATACCTTGAGTGATTTGATTACCGAAGCTCTTTCGTTGGGATGGATGCCCATTGCCATTCTTGTGGGCTTGCTCATCTATTTTCAGGCGTCGATCAGCGACCCTGCGGCAAAGAAACGCGCGACATTCAAGACATTTATCGGCATTATCGCGGTGTTCTTGCTGTTTATCGCGATCGCAAATTACAAGAACAATTTCTATGGCGAGAATCGGTTGTTGCCCGTGTCCCTCGTGATGATCACCGCTACCACCTTCGTGCTGGCGTTGTATTTCACCAATATCGCCGGGCTGCTAAGGATCGGCGGATTCATGTTCTTCGTGGCGGCGTTTCTCTCCGGATATGGGAATTGGCTGCCCCAAGTTGAAGGTGGGTTCCCCCCAAAAGAAGAGAAGTTGGATTTCAGCGCCATGACCCCACAGCAGTTGGCCGACGAAGGCGAGAAGATCATTTTCGGTGGAATCGGAAAGAATAAAGAACAGGGGGCAATCGGCAAAGGGCAATGTCCGCTCTGCCATGCGTTCCATGCTGGCATGCTCGGCGAGCGCGCGCCCAATTTGTTGGGCATTCCAGAGCGGGCTGGCAAGGAGCGATTGGAAGATGCCAAGTATTCTAAGGGCAATCCGGCCAAGCGGGAGTTTGTGGACAAAGAATCCTGTCCCGGCTGTGGGACGGCAGAATCCGGGCAAGAGTACATTGCCGAGTCACATGCCTGCCCAGGTTGCTATGTGGTTGCCGGATATGGTGTGAAGGGCACGAACGACAAAGAAAGCCCGATGCCCAAGATCCACAAGCCACCGATATCGCTTTCGCTGCCGGAATTGGCGGCGGTGGACACCTGGCTCTACGTTCGCGAAGGGCGTGAAGCACCGTTATTTGAAGAAATAATCAAGTCGTACGAGAAATTCATTCCTGAGGCTGAGCGTCCGAAGATGCAGGAGGACAAGCCTGCCGGACCTGCCAGCGCCTTACTGGCGGATGGATCGGAGCCGGTCGATCAGATTTTCGCAAAGGCGCAGTGCGTGGTGTGTCATACCATTCCGGGCATCCCTGGCGCAGTCGGCACCCAAGGTCCCAAGCTGGAAGAGGCAACGAACGCACCGAACCGAATCAAGGATCCAGCATACAAGGGGACCGCGCATAGCACTCCGGAGTACATCATGGAGTCCGTCGTGTCACCCAGTACCTACGTTGTCAAAGGATTTCCTGACAACCTGATGCCGAAGGTCTTCGGGCAGAAATTGAGCGCGGGAGCTCTGAAGAAGATCGTGGATTATCTGTCACAGGTGAAGGCGGGAGCGCCGCCACCGAAGATTTCATAGTCTTGGCCATCTATCGCTGTTGCAGAGCAAGGGAGTTCATCGATGAAAGCATTGATGTCAGTCGGCGCGCTGGTCGGAGTTGTTGGCCTTCTCCTGTTGGCTGGGATGATTTTCGATATCATCCCCTCCAATACGGTACGTTTAGTCGAAGGCTATATGCCGATGCAACTGCTCATTGAGCTCGCTTGTTTCGTCGCCGGCTTTGCCGGCTTGAGTTACATGATGAGCGCCATAGGCATGCCGCTGCCCCGTTTTTGGCAAGGCATCGGTTTCTGGGCGTTCATCCTGCTCTATCTGAAGTTCCGCGTCTATCCCCCCATCCCTTTCAGCGTTCGCGCCATGTATGGAACCGTGACGCTCGTTGCGGTCTTCATGTGGCTCTCGGCGAATGAAGAGGATTGGAAAAAATTCAAGCAGCCGATCATGAATGTCCTCGATGCGCAGAGTGGCAGGAACAAGCTGTTGCGCTACGCCTATCTCGTCCTCCTTCCGATTCTCATTGGCGGATTTTCTTATAACGCCATGGTGCCGAAGTCCGAAGAGCCGATCGAGTTACGGACGGTGCATCCAGCTCCTCCGGCCAGCACCAAGGTGCACGGCAAGACCTTCGTGCTGCAGACCTCTCAGAATCCGTATCGCGTCAATCTGGAGGGAAAGTACGATCAGGCGTACACCGATGCCAACATTGTTGAGCAAGGCATGGGCCGTTTGATGAAGCCCAATGCCAACCCCTGGGACGAGAAGAATCAGGGGTACTTGAAGTACGTGCGAGAAGGGGGGGAGATCTTCTTCCAGAATTGTCATTTCTGCCACGGCGACAACTTGAACGGTCGCGGATTGCACGCGTTTGCGTTCAATCCGATTCCGGCAAACTTTACCGATCCCGGTACGATTGCCCAATTACAGGAAACGTTCATCTTCTGGCGCGTCTCCAAGGGTGGCATCGGGTTGCCGAATGAGGCATTTCCATGGGCCTCCGTCATGCCGCCATGGGAACAACACCTGACGGTGGATGAGATCTGGAAGGTGGTTCTGTTCGAGTACTGGCACACGGGCTACTATCCCCGTACCTGGGACTAAGAGGATACGTACTCATTCATCGCCAATCGGGAAATACGAGACGAGGATAAACATGCTGAACAGTGTAATTCGGAAGGCAGGGGTGGTTGCCGCAACCGCCCTGGGAGTCATCCTGGGTTCTGGCGATACCGGGGTTTCGCTCTTCGCCCAAGGAGGGCTACCCGAAGGGTTCAAGAAGGGCGATCTCTCTCCTGAACCTTCTGCCGAGATGATCGAAGCGGGCAAGCGCGTATACTTCACCAAATGTGTCTGGTGCCACGGTGTCGATGGCGCCGGCGATGGGCCTGGAGCCGATCGTCTGTGGCCCCGTCCCCGTAACTTCAATCAGGGCACCTTCAAATTTCGTCACACGGCGAGCGGTGAGCTTCCGTTGTTCGACGCCAGGAAGCCGATTGCCGGCCAGAACGATCTCTTTGACACCGTCACGCACGGGTTACCCGGCTCAGCCATGCCTCCCTGGGAAGGCATCTTGACCGAAGAACAGCGACTTCAAGTGCTGTCCTTCGTCACGACCCAACTCGTGAAGGACCGGAAGTTCGATGATAAGGAGACCGAAACACAGACGGTGCTCAACATGGACGAGATCGCTAAAACGCAGATCAATTCTTCTCCCGAGAGCATCGAAAAGGGCAAGCAACTCTTCGTCGAAAAGAAGTGCTTCGAGTGCCATGGTGCTGAGGGCCGTGGCGACGGCAACGCCTTTAACCTGAAAGATGACTGGGGATTCGCCATTCAGCCCGCTGATCAGCGCAAGTGTTGGAACTTCAGGGGAAGCCGACAGGATCCGTATAATCCGGTGAATATTTTCCGCACTTTCTCGACCGGTGTGAACGGGACGCCGATGCCCTCCTTTGCGGACACCACCACGATTGAGGAGCGGTGGCACCTAGCGAATTTTGTGCAATCGCTCTGCGAGCGAGATGCAGAAGGCGATCCTCTCCAAATCGATCCATTGACGGACAAGCCGAAGATCAATTTCGTCCTGCCGTCCGATTATGTCGAAGGGGAAATCCCGGCCGACATGGAGAACGAAGCCTGGCAGAAGGCTCCGAAGCGCTATGTGGCCATGGGAGGACAGATTACCCATAAGCCCAGAAACTTCGTCAATCGGATCGACGACATCTGGGTTCGTTCCCTCTACAACGACCAGCACGTGGCCTATCTTTTCGAGTGGGACGATCGTACCAAGAGTGTGGCCGAGGGAAAACTTCCCTGGGCTCCGACCCAGGTCAATCTTGATATCAAGGAACAGGAACCGAAGACAGGCGAGGAAGAGTCCATCGCGGCGAACCAAAACAAGTACGCGGTCTACAATGACGCCATCGCGATCGAAACTCCGGTTAAGTGGCAGGAGCTCCCTGCTCCGATCAAGCCGCGGTTCCTGTTCGGCACCAACGATCAATTCCCGGTTGACATCGTCAAGTGGGAAGCAGATGGATCGATCCATGCTTTCAAAGGAACGGGCTGGGATCAAGATTTCGAAGAGCGTTACGACTATGAAGAAAACCTGACGGTACTCACGGGTGAGTGGAAGAACGGCCGCTGGTACGTGATGATTCAACGCCCGTTGGGGAACAAGAAGGATCAGGATTACGACCAAGATACCTTATTTGAAGTCGGGCAATATATCCCCACCGTCTTCTTTGCCTGGGACGGTCACAATGGCGATGCGGGACGGAAGATGGCGGTATCGGCCTTCTACTACACCTTCTTGAATCCGCCGATTCCACGGGAAACCTACATCTATCCGGCGGTGATCGCCTTCGGCGTCGTGCTGCTGGAAGGATGGGTATTGACACGTCGTGCGAATAAGAAGAAGGGCAAGGCCCTCTAAGCTCCGCGCGAGTATCGAATAGGAGACAGAACGGGGGGGTGGGGAAACCCACCCCCCTTGTTTTTTGAAAGAGAGTCATCGTCACGCATGATCACTGATGTGACCGGCATTCTCCTTGCCGGAGGAAAGAGCAGGCGGATGGGGGAAGACAAGCGATTCCTTCACGTCGGAGATCGTTCGCTGTTTGAACGCAGCCTCGTCGTCCTTCGCTCCCTCTTTCAGGACGTTCTCGTCGTGATTGCGCAGGACAGCCCAACCCTGGAAGCAGAGGTACCGGTCATTCGCGACCTGGTCCCAAATTGCGGGAACCTGGGCGGGCTGTATACAGGGCTACAACAAGCTTCGACCGAGCATGTATTCGTGGTTGCCTGCGACATGCCGTTTCTCAACCCGGAAGCGGTCCGGTACCTGACCAGGTTGAAAAACGATGCGGATATTGTGATGGCGCAACGGGAGAGCGGCTTAGAGCCGATGCATGCGCTCTACGGCCGGCGCTGTCTCCCGGTTCTCGAGGAGATGGTCCGGACTCATCACTTGAAAATCCAAGACATTGTTGAACATTCATCGCTCAACGTGCGGCTGATCAAGGAGGCTGAGTTGAGCCGGATCGATCCGGAAGGACGATCGTTTCTGAACGTGAACACCCCATCGGATCTTGAAGCCGCTCGAAGGTTGCTCCGAGCCCAATAGAGCCTCACTCTCAGTGATCGTGACATGAGACGCTCAATCGTGATCATTCATCCGGGGGCGCTAGGGGATGTCATGCTGGCCGTCCCGGCAATGAGGAGGCTTCGGGCAGGGTTCCCCCGGCACGAACT
>JBQTHY010000117.1:0-2441 GCA_052389395.1 Nitrospiraceae bacterium
GACGACTCCGCTCCATTCTTGAGCCGCCCAAGTTCATCGGTCAGACTAGGAAGTTGTTGCTGAAGAATTTGAAGGAACCCTTCCTCCCCCTCAGCCAACCGATCGAGAAATTTACGCAACGACGTGATGTTACATTGTCCCACACCGCTCTTGATTAATCCCTCTAACTGGGCGATCAGCGTTTGAACAAGGTTCCGGTTGATGAATCCGGACTTGGCCTGTCGTTCCTTGAGCCCATGAAGCGCGGCGAGCAACTCGCTCGTCGGCATGGTGACTGGAAGACTTTTGGCGGAAGCGTCGGCACTCTCAACATCGAATGATGCACCGGTTGCCCTGGTTAGCGCCTTATGAATGTGCCCCAGGTGTTTACAGAGTGCGATGAACTCGTTTGCAGAGATGTTCGCGGCAGGATCTTGAACCGCTTCGACAAACGGAAGCGTGGAAAAGCTGGCTTGTTCGACGTCGCCAAGTTGGAGGGTTGCAGCGGATCCGCCTAGATTCGTGATGCCGGCTCTTATCGTGTGGACAAGCTTGAGGTGGCGGTCTTGAGCAGGTCCCTGCTGCAGCTCATCTAAGGCGACATGAATCTGTTGGAGCCACTCCTGGGCCTCTTGGACGAAGACTTCGACCAGCTCTTTCTGAAATTCATCTTGCCTTTCGGCGGACATCGGCCTCGGCCCTTCAGAAGGATGATGACCATGCAGAGACTCCGGTCAGCTGGTTCAAGAACGTCCCTTCACGTTCCCCAGCTGCGAGGCCAAGCCGGCGATCTCGCCGAGCTTACGGACCATTTCTTCAAACCGTTTCGTGGCGTTCTCTGCAACCTGTTCTGTTTCCGACACCCGGTGGGTAAGCAGTCTGTTCCGATCCCGTTCCGTCGCCAAGAGGGCTTCGATTTCCTGCGCCTTCATCGCGGCTTGTTCGATTTCATGAAGGCGTTGTGCGATCTCCATCCCCTTCCGTTGTTCTGCGGCCAGCATTCCTTCAAGGTGGGCCGCCCGTGGAGCCTCCTGCTCAAGTGCGGTCAGTTGCTGTACTAGCTGCGCCGCCGTCTCCCGCTCGGCATGCAACGCCGCTTCCAATTCCGCGATCCGCTTGCGCTCGGTTTGCAGGAGCGTGGCAAGCTCTTTGGCCCGCCCGGCTTGTGCTTCGAGTTCGGCCACACGTTTGAATAAGCCTTCTGTCCGAGCCCGTTCCGACCTCAGCTGGTCCTCGATATCTTTGAGCTCGAACGCCGTCTGAGGATTAGCTGCCAACTGCTCGTTGATTGCCCGTGGCCCTTTGTCGGCTGCGCCTATGGCACTTGCCGCTTGCGTTGGAATCGATTTTTGCGCAGAGGCCTGAGCCTGTTGCTCTCGCTTCGCGAGAAGCTCCAACACCCTGTCTTTCAGCGAGGTGCCTTGAAATGGCTTCTTGAGGATCCCATCGGCACGACAGGACTCAGCCTGTTTCGTCACTTCATCGTTTACAATGCCGGAAATCAGGAGGACGGGGGTCGCTGCCAGCATGGAGTTGCCACGCACGAAGGCGCAGACTTCATAGCCGCTTTTATCGGGCATGATCACATCGGACACGACCACGTCAGGCCTTTCTTTGGCCAGATACGCCAGCGCTTCTTCTCCATTGGCCGCAAGTGTTACACCCAGACCGGCCTCGGTGAGTAACCGCTCTGCCACTTTCCGAACGGCGATACTATCGTCCGCAACCAAAATCGTCGGCATGCCTACACCTTTCGACTCTTCCCAATGTCATGATGAGATGATGAAGAAGCTGACCCCAATTTGGATAATGCGATAATTGGTATTTCGACATGACCACTCAGAAAACTTCCAATCGCGGTGAACTCGCTTCCTTGATACTGCTGAATGGCAGACGGATCAAGGGTTTGGAGCATCGGCATTTCCTCGTCAATGCAGATCGCCATGGTCCCGCGTGGATGTTTGGCCGTCAGACATAAGGGGTAATTCCCCCGCACCGAAACATGGAGCAGTTCAGCGAGATCAAAGACCGGCAACACAGTCTGATCATGGCGCACCACCGACGAGATGAACGGCGTTCGACTCGGCACAGGAACACTTTCCTTCCACTCCGAAATACCAGCCACTTCGTCAGTCTTCGCCGCAAGTCTCCGTCCACCCACAGAAAATATCAAAAGATTCCAAGATCGAGGCGCGGACTTCTGCTGGTTTCCAATCCCCGCCCTCAGCATTCCTGGACCTGACCCATCGCGAGATCCGGACGCACGGCCAGAAGACGGGGGGCCCTTTCCTGCCACTCCAGACTGGATCCGCCTTGATCAGCTCCAGCTCCTTCAAGAACCCATGCAGTATTGAGCACGAGCGCAACGTGTTCTTCCAATAAGATCACGCCCCGATACCAGTGTTGTTCCTCGCCCTGAAACTGCCGGGGTAGCGGAAGGATCTGAGATTGTTCGACTTCCA
>JBQTHY010000118.1:0-12086 GCA_052389395.1 Nitrospiraceae bacterium
GTGATGTTCCAGCATGGGGCCCTCTTCAGCTCGCTCACCCTGGCGGAAAATGTAGCTGTGCCGTTGCGCGAACATGTGGACGTGAGTCCGGAGTTGATTCGGGAGATCGTCGCCGTCAAGATCGCCACAGTGGGGTTGCCGCCGGACAGCGCCGCGAAGTTTCCGAGCGAGTTGAGTGGAGGCATGAGGCGACGGGCTGCTCTCGCCCGAGCGATCGTGATGGATCCTGAACTACTCTTCCTCGACGAGCCGACGACTGGTCTGGATCCGATGATCGCCGCGGGGTTCGACGATCTTGTGCTCTCGTTGAAAACCCTATTGGGACTGACGGTCGTGATGGTGACGCACGATCTGGATTCTCTGTGGCGCATCGCCGATCGCGTGGCGGTGCTGGGTAACGGGAAAGTGCTGGGGATCGGGACCATGCAGGAGTTGTCGCAGTCCGATGACCCCATGATCCATGAATATTTCCACGGCCCGCGGGGGCGAGCGGCGAAAGAGCAAGCAGCATGGAACGACGGAAGACGCGAAGCGTGAAGCGTATCATGCTTGAGGATGGACGGAGCTTATGGCTAATGGCTTTTAGCACGGACAAAGACAGTGATGTCCCCACTCTACTGGCGTGCCATAGGCCATACGCCATATGCTCTTCTCTTCAGGCGAGTGACGGGAGACCAGCATGGAACCGAAGGTAAACTACGTTCTGGTCGGCTTATTCGTGGCGCTTCTCGGAGCAACGGTGCTGGGCGGCATTCTGTGGTTGGGAAAAACCGACTACAGGGGCGTCTACGACCGGTATGTGGCCTATATGCGGGAATCTGTGGCGGGGTTGAGCGTGAATTCGACGGTCAAGTATCGCGGCGTCGACGTGGGGCGGGTAAAGGACATTGCCCTGAATCCCGATAATCCCGAGGAGGTCCAGCTGACGCTGGATATCGCCAGCGGAACGCCGATCAAGACGGACACCATCGCCATCCTCGAGACCCAGGGGCTCACCGGTCTGGCCACGATCAATCTGACCGGAGGAAGCCGGGATGCCCCACCATTACAGGCCTTGGAGGGGCAAGAGTATCCGGTCATCAGGACTGGTCCCTCCTTGTTCTTCCGGCTGGACGAAGCGATCTCTCGCCTGCTTTCTGAGAAGAGCCTGACCAAGCTCCTGGCCGATCTGGATCTGGCGGCAATGGGGGCGGCGGAGGCCCTGGACGAGGAGAATCGCACGGCGCTGAAACGAACGATCAAGGACCTGTCCGAAGTTGCGCAGACCATCGCAGCCCACAAGGCTCAGATTGAGCAAAGCCTGAACGGTGCAGCGCGGAGCGTGGACAATCTTGCCAAGATGACAGAGTCCCTCGATGAAGAGGTGCCGGTCCTGCTCGCGAGAATCAACAAGAGCGCAGCTGCCCTGGGCACATTGACGGTAGAACTCGCTCAGACCAGCAAGGCCGTCGGAACGGTTGTGAAGGAAACTGGAGGGGAACTTCAGCAGTTCTCTCGGCAGACCTTGCCCGAAACCGGGTTATTGGTTACGGAACTCAGACAGCTGACGAGCACGTTGACTCGTGTGGCGCAGGATCTGGAACGTGAGCCCAACTCGCTCGTGTTTGGACGGACGGCTCAGCCTCGCGGGCCGGGCGAATAACATCCGTGAAGCGGATCTCGCTAGAAAAGCGGGACTAGCGAGAAACGCGCGACGGGCTGAGGATGTAGCCGAGGCGAGTCGCGCCTTTCGCGCACTTCTCGTGCTACTGGCGAACGACGAGACACGAAGAAGGGGGGAGAAGCCCCAGATGAAGTCTCGGATGGTACAGGCGGCTTTCGCGGTAATGGTAGTGACGGCGACCGGCTGTCTCTCACCCCGCGCGGAGTCCCTGCCGGTGCATACCTATCAATTGAGTCTCGATGCCTGGCACACCGATGCCCGTCCGGCCGCCATTAACGGCCCAGTCCTGCTGGTCAGTCTGCCGCAGGCCGAGCCTGGATTTGAGACGTCTCGGATGGTGTACATCAAGCGCCCCTATGAGTTGGAACATTACGCCATGAATCAATGGGCCGATACGCCGGCGCGAATGCTCACACCTTTGCTGGTTCAGGCGTTGAGTCAGACCGGGACGTGGCACGCCGTGGTCCTGTTACCAGGTTCTGTTCATGGGGACTACCGTCTCGATACACACGGATTCGCCCTGCAGCAGGAGTTCCTGAAGCAGCCCAGCCGCGTGCGGGTGGTGGTTCACGCACAGCTGATAGATCTGAAAGAATCCAAGGTCGTGGGAACGCGGGCTTTTGAAGCGACAGAAGAGGCGCCGAGCGAAGATGCGTATGGCGGTGTGCTGGCCGCCAACCGAGCGATTGCCACGATGCTCGATCACATCGCCTCATGGCTCCAGGAATGCGTGCGGCGCTCTCCGGAATGCGGTCGTTAATTAGGCGCCCATGAGTCCAAGGGGAAAGGGAACGCAATGACGAGCACGCATCTCCATGTCATGTGTGCGTTGATGACGATCTGCTGGCTCGTGGCTTCCACGCCCGGCCTCACAGCGGGTGAACGAAATCTGGCGCGAGGTAAGAAGCTCTACGAGAAGTACTGCCTGGCCTGTCATGGCCCGGAGGGCCTAGGGGATGGAGCGACCCAGTTTGACCCGCCTGTGGCGGATCTGACATCGAGCGAGGTGCTCATGAAGCCGGATTCTCGGCTCCTGAAAAGCATCCATGAGGGACGACCGAACAGCGCCATGGATGCCTGGAAGTCAGCTATGTCAGAAGAGGCCATCCGCGACGTACTGGCCTATATCTTGACGTTTCCTCGATAATGAGGCCGATGAAACCGAATGAAAACATCCTGGAAAACCGGGCTCAGTTTTGGCTTAACGTCGGGGGTGATCACGACGCTGGGCCTGATGGTGGGCCTGCACTCCGGGACGCATTCGCGTGCCATCGTGATCGGTGGGATTCTCACGATCGCCATCGCTGATGCCATGTCCGATGCCCTCGGCATCCACGTGTCGGAAGAGTCGAAGAACAACGGTCCCACGATCCAGGTTTGGGAATCGACGCTGGCGACGTTTGTCGCGAAGTTCGTAATCGCGATCACCTTCGTGCTCCCCGTCATGATCCGTCCACTCGATCAAGCGATTGTAATCAGCGTGATCTGGGGCCTGCTCTTGCTGGCGGGCCTCAGTTACTTCGTTGCGCGGGCGCAAGCGATTCCCCCGTGGAAGGTGATTGGCGAACATCTCCTCACCGCCCTGTGTGTTGTGGCGATCGCGCATGCCGTCGGCGATTGGGTTCAAGATTTCGAGGAAGCGGGATGAACCGACACCATTGTTGTAAGTGACGACATCATGACGACCCAGCGAGAATCCGGTCTTGAATCAACCTACGATCATCTCATCACCCTCTGGACATCCGGCGTCCGGGACTATCACACGATGCTCTCCGCCTATCTCACGGCCAACTCGATTTTTGTGGCTGTCATCGGCCTTCTCGTCTCCCGGGAGTCGTTGGCGCTCCCATTCACGGCGCTCATCATTCTGCTCTGCGTTTTTGGGCTGCTCCTCTGCTTCCAAATGGCAATCGTCCTCGGCCGGTTCTCCGGGCAGAATGCTTTGTGGGAGTGGCAGCTGAGGGGGATCGAACAGGCTCAGGAGTGGAACAAACATAAACTTATCACGGGCATCTATAGACTCCATGAAATGCAGCAACCGATCGAGAATCGGCAAAACGACCCGCCGGTATTTACGCCGAACTGGGCGTTTCGCCAGCACCGGCAATGGTGGGGCCATCGAGCCATCAGCTTTCCATGGTTTTTCGGAAGCGTGTACGGTTTGTTCCTTTTCTGGGCTGTGATGTAACTGATCCGACAGTTATCAGGCACGCCATGATGGAACCGAGAAGAAAGGGGGGGACACCCATATGGAAACAGCTCGTATTAGTGGTGTTATGATGACTTCAGGTCCGATCTCTTGATTGAGTGGATTGCTGATTGCCCGTAGAAACACTCACCGAATCTCCTGATCATCAGATCAGCAAATTCTTATGAGTCACACCCATCACCTATGACCCATTACAGGCTTTTGGATGAAAGCTTCTGAGCTGCTGGTCCGCTGTCTCGAGAACGAGGGAGTCGAATTCATCTTCGGCGTTCCTGGAGAAGAGAACCTGGACGTGATGGATTCGCTGGTAGACTCGCGTGTTCGATTCATCGAGACGCGGCACGAGCAGGGCGCGGCCTTCATGGCCGACGTCTATGGCCGTCTGAGGGGCAAAGCGGGGGTTTGTCTCTCCACGCTAGGCCCCGGTGCGACGAATCTCCTCACCGGAGTGGCAGACGCTTACCTGGACCGGGCTCCATTGGTGGCGATCACCGGGCAGGCGTCGTTGGATCGCATGCACAAGGAGTCGCATCAGTACATCGACGTGCGGTCGATGTTCAAACTGGTCACGAAATGGAACGTGGAGATTGTGAGGCCACGTATAATCCCAGAAACAGTACGGAAGGCGTTTAAAGTCGCACAAACGGAAAAACCGGGCTCGACCCACTTAGAATTACCGGAGGATGTTGCGGCGGAGCAGGTGGGAGACAGTGAGTATGAAAGACCGCTGCATGTACAAGCGCCGTTTCTGCCGGAGCCGCTGGGAGGGCAAGTCAATCGAGCGATTGAAGTCATCGCCAAGGCAAAGCGGCCTGTTGTCCTTGCAGGGAACGGTGTGGTCAGGGGACATGCGCCCGATGCCGTGCGGCGATTCGCGCGTCAGTTCAATATTCCTGTGGCACACACGTTCATGGGGAAGGGAGTCCTGCCTGACAGTGATCCGCTATCGCTCTACACCATTGGGTTGCAGATGCGGGACTATCCAGCCACCGTCGTCGCGAATAGCGATATGGTGATCGCCGTGGGGTATGATTTCGTCGAATACGCGCCCTGCTTCTGGAATCCAAACCGGGACAAGCACGTGGTGCACGTGGATGTCTCGCCGGCGGAGGTGGACGCCCATTACATCGTCGATGTCGGCGTCTTGGGGGATATCTCGCTCTCGCTCGACCAGATCGGGGAAGGGATCAGTTCATTCGATCTGCAGTGGGCCAAACAAAGCCGTGAGAAGGTGCAAGCCGCGTTTGAAGCCGAGTGGGCAGCAGCCGAGACTTGGCCGCTGCGACCGCAACATATCGTCCGTGAATTACGGAACGCTCTTTTGGCTGACGATCTGGTGATATGTGATGTTGGCGCACATAAGCTTTGGATGGCTCGTATGTTTCCGTGTGATGTTCCGAATAGCTGCATCATTTCGAATGGCTTCGCGGCCATGGGAATCGCGTTGCCCGGCGCGCTGGCGGGCAAGCTCCTCTTTCCGAAACGAAACGTGATTGCGGTCACCGGTGATGCGGGATTCTTGATGAATTCGCAGGAACTTGAAACGGCCGTTCGGCTTCGGCTTCCGATTGTGATCCTAGTCTGGCGGGATGACGGCTATGGGGTGATCCGGTGGAAACAACAGCTCCGATTTGGAAGAACCTCCGGCGTCGATTTCGGCAATCCGGATTTCGCGGCTTATGCCCAGACCTTTGGCGCGGTGGGCTTCCGCGTTGAGGGCCCCTCCGATTTGGGGCCTATTCTGAGAGAAGCGTTAGCCTGTGGGAAGCCAGCCGTGATCGATTGTCCGGTCGATTATTCGGAGAACCTGCGCTTGTCGGAACGGCTGATGAAAAGTTCTGAGAGCTGAGTTGGGAGTCACGAAACAGACATCTGATCTGAAGTCATCCTAATCAATCGTAACTGAGCGCACCTGACACAAAATTCATAACTCAGAACTCAAAACCGAACGTGGAGGGCTGTATGGAGGTCCGCAGCAAAGTATACATGTATCACACGACCGTGAAATGGACAGAACAACGCAAGGGGGTGATCTCGTGCGCGGGAAAGCCTGATGTGCCAGTTGCTACGCCGCCGGAGTTCAAGGGCCACGAAGGGATCTGGTCGCCGGAGGATTTGTTTGTGGCGTCCGTCAACATTTGTGTGATGACGACGTTCCTGGCGGTGGCGGAGCGAGCTGGTCTCGCTTTCTCGGCCTATGAGAGCATAGCCGAAGGTCGGCTGGAGTTGGTGGAGGGAAAGTTTCAGTTCACTGCGATCACGATCAAACCCACGATCACGCTGAAAGCAGTTGCCGATGCGGCCAAAGCCAAGGAGCTGATTGAAAAAGCTGAAGCCAATTGTCTGATCTCCAACTCGATGAAGCCTCGAGTGCTCTTGGAGCCGGTCATCCGCTAACCGGATAACCTGACAAGGCCGTCGTTCGTGAAGCGAGAAGTGTATCTCGCGCACGAGTTTCGAGTTCCGGGTTTCTAGTAGCGGGTTCCGACTAGAAACCAGAAACACGCAACTAGAAACTCGGAACGACGGGCAGACGGGATACGAACGGCAGACTCGGGTTGCTGGCTGTGGCATCCTGCGCCAGTGGCACATTCTGCCCTGGGGTGTTTTTCGCCAGTCCTTTCCTCCGCTGTCTCCAAGATCCTCACGGAATCAACTAAGTCCGCGGCAGACTGAAGGGTTTCCAATCACGGGCTGTTTGGTATGGTGGCACACCGCTCGCAAGGTTGATTCTTGAGTGGGCGGAAGGAGGCACACCATGCGACGAGCTGCGATCCTCTGCAGTTTCTTCGTCTGTGTGACGGGCTTCGGATTCGTCGGCGGGGTGGGACTCAAAGATCTCACATCCGCGACAAAAGAGGGTGATCCGGCGAGCGGCCGGGAAATCTATGCGAATACCTGCATCCGTTGCCATGGAATCGATGGCAAAGGGGCACAGGGAATTAAGCTCGTTCCACAGCCTGCTGATCTTAGCTCGTCCGCTGTCCAGAATCGGCTCGACGGCACACTGTTCAAGCGCATTCATGGGGGCAAAGCGAACACTGCGATGGGCGCGTGGAAACACGCACTCTCCGATGAAGAGATTTGGGATGTCGTGGCTTATGTGCGGACACTTGGGGTCGGAAGCAACGCGCAACCGTGAAGGTGAATCCATTTTCGTGGACCAGTCTCACACATAGGATCAAGAACAGTGGGGCGGGCTCCGCGATCAACCGAAATGTGGTGTCACCATGGGTTGTTATGTCGGAGAAATCAAACAACCATTTCACACCCTGCCTGGAATTCTGCGGAGTGGGATCGCGGCCTTCGCCGGTCTAGCCGCTGTCGGCAAAGGGGTAGCTTTAACGGCGGAGCGGTGGCACTCGTCACCAGAAGGATCCGATCATACCCGCTCTGAACCCTGTTTGAGATCAATACCTGTCCAGCCTTGGAGGCGCGAAGGAGCGAGGTTCGACGATGCAGGGACGTACGATCGCAGGCATTGTCATAGTAGGTGTACTCTTGGTGGCGACTGGTTGTGTGCCGCCTCCACGCGTGGCGAGCAATCACGAGCCTCCTGGTAGTGCGGGCGGGGTGACGGATGTGGACGCGCTTTTTGCTCCCCCTTCTCCGGAATCCATTCCCGGTGATCAGCGAGGTGAGCAGATTCGGTTGGGCTACAAGATGGTGGTCGATACGCAGGAGTACGGGAAGCGCTATGTCGGGAATGCGCTTGACTGTACGAATTGTCACCTTGATGCGGGGCTCAACCCGAATGCGGCGTCATACGTCGGGATTAGTGTTCTGTATCCAGAATATGACGCTCGCGCGGGTCGGCTGCTGAGCCTGGCGGATCGGATCAATGAATGTTTCGAGCGGAACATGAACGGCAAAGCGCTCCCGCCGGACAGTGCGAAATTGTCGGCCGTTGTCGCGTATATCGACTGGCTGTCACAGAATGTGCCGCGGGGCAGTGCTGTGCCCTGGCGAGGGATTCCCCGCATCACGTCGACTCGTCCGCCGGATCCGACTAACGGCAAGAAGGTGTTCGCGAAGAAATGTGTCTTCTGCCACGGGTTTGACGGGCAAGGGACGATGGCCGGGCCACCCCTGTGGGGGCCACGCTCGTACAATATCGCCGCGGAAATGGCACGAGTCGGCGTCGCGGCCTCATTTATCAAGACGAATATGCCGCGCGGCTGGGGGTGGTCCGTGACGGACGATGAGGCGTTTGACGTGGCTTCATACGTCAACAGCCAGCCTCGCCCGGACTTTCCGGACAAAGTCCATGATTGGCCGAAGGGCGGGAAGCCAGCCGACTCGCCCTACTGAGTCGGCGAGTCGGGTAGTGTTGAATGTGGAACGTGGAATGTGAAAGGTTGAATGGATGAACGGCTCCCATCCATTGAACATTCAACACTAAACAATAGTTATTGGAATGGAATATCGGCCACATGCTGAAAGCGAGCGGAGGTGCCCGGTGAAACTGACAGTCTCCTATCATGGCGGCACTCGCTACGACATCACGAGCGGCAAACACCGGGTCGTCACCGATCAGCCGGTCGAAGAGGGTGGGCAGGATGCCGGGATGAGTCCTGTCGAACTATTCGTCGGTTCTATCGCATCCTGTGTGGGATATTTCATCGGGCGCTATTGCGACCGGCATCAGATATCCGCCGAGGGGCTACAGGTGAACGCAGACTGGTTCATGGCGGAACGGCCGCCCCGCATCGGGGCGGTGTCTGTAAAGATCACCCTGCCGGCCCGGATCACGGCAGCACAGCGAGAACGGCTCTTGAAAGTAGCACACGGGTGCACGGTGCATCAATCGGTGGCGGTGCCGTCGAAGGTAACGATCGAAATGTCCTCCGATTCTTCCGGTAGAGCAGGATCGCGATGACTCCGCAGGGGGACAATCGTTGCCGAATGATCTCCAGGCGGACGTTGCTTGCAGCAACTGGGAGAACGGCCCTGGCCCTCGCCGCGGGCCGCATCTGGGTGCCGGCCGCATGGGGCCAGCCGGCGACTGGAGAGCCAACACCACCGTCGCTGGTCACGCTCGTTAGTCGTCCCTACTGCGCGGAAACTCCCGTTCAGGCTTTCACGGAGTGGCTGACGACCAATGAACTATTTTTCGTGCGGAGCCATTTCGGACCGCCGCCGCCCGATGGTGTGGATCCCCAAACGTGGCGCCTTCGCGTCTCGGGCCTGGTTGATCGGAACCTCAGCTTGAGTCTGGAGGACTTACGTGCCTTCGAGCAGGTCACGTTGACTGCGGTGATCCAATGCAGCGGCAACGGGCGGGCCTTCTTCCGCCCTCGTGTGCCGGGGGCGCAATGGAAGCGAGGCGCGGTTGGGAACGCTAGGTGGACTGGCGTGCGTCTAGCCGACATCCTGCGACGGGCAGGTGTTCAACAACAGGGGCGTCACCTGCAGATGCTCGGGGCGGATCGACCGGTTCATCCTAAGACGCCCCTGTTTAATCGTAGTATTCCCATCGAGAAGGCCTTGCATCCCGACACGATTCTTGTCCTCCGGATGAACGGGGAGGCGCTGCCACTGCTGCACGGGGCCCCTGTGCGACTCATCGCTCCGGGCTGGATGGCGGATGCCTGTGTCAAGTGGCTGACCGACCTGACGGTCAGCCACGAAGAAGCACCGGGCTTCTACATGCAAACGGCTTATCGTTATCCCCTTGTTCCGCCCGAGCCCGGCGCCGCTGTGGATCAAGCCAACATGAAGCCGGTGGAAGCGATGGTGGTGAAGTCCCTGATTACCCTTCCGGCCCAGGGGGCAGTGCTTCATCAAGGTCCGGTGATGATCCAGGGCGTAGCCTGGACCGGCGAGGGACGAGTTGTGAGAGTGGAGGTGTCGGTCGATCAAGGGCGGAAATGGGAATCTGCCGTTCTGGTCGGCGAGGACGAGCAGTATGCGTGGCGGCGATGGGAGTTTTCCTGGCGTGCTATGCGAGCTGGCGACTTTACCCTGATGTGCCGCGCGACCGATGACCGCGGCGAGACCCAGCCCATGACGAGTCCGTGGAACCCCAGCGGCTATCTCTGGAACGGCGTAGACCGCGTACAGGTCGAGGTGCGGGCATGATCGCGCATCGGGCCTATCTTCCTTCGGCGACAAACTTCATGCGGATAGTTGTCGCCATACTTGCCGTGGGAACGTTGACCTCCTGCCTTGCCGGCGAACGCCAAAGGGCCACTGCTCAGGAAGGATCGGGTTCCACCCTGGCTCTTGCCAATTCAGAGGAGGCGATTCGATTGCTGAATACCCGGTGCACAATGTGTCATAGCACGGATCTCATCACGCAACAGCGGTTGAACGAGTCGAAATGGCGGACGGAGATCAAAAAAATGATCCGCTGGGGGGCGTACCTGTCCTCGCCAGAGCAGGCCCTTCTCGTCTCTTACCTGGCGTCTCGGTACCACACGGATGCGCCGGATACGGTCCGTGAAGAGGGGCAGGGTGCACAGAGCAGTTCTCCGGCACCCGGAGGCCTGGGCACCGGGATGATGTTGTTCGCCGAGTTGCCGGATGAGAAAGTGTGGCAGTTGGTTCACTACATTCGGTCTTTAGCAAAATAAGCGATCAGTCTCCAGCCGGAAGCTGAGAACTGCTGGCTAGAGGCTGACAGCCTTATCAAGGAGTCGATCATGGCAACATTCATCATTTCCGGCAGTCGAGGGACAGACGACCCCACAATGACGACCTTGCCATTCATGGCGGCGAAGGCTGCCAAGGAGCAAGGGCATGATGTGGTGCTCTGGTTGTGGAATGAAGCCGTCACATTGGGACGGAAAGGTGTCGCCGACCATGTGACAGGCGTGAATCTGACACCGCTGAAAGACCTGCTTGCTGCAGTGCAGGCTGCAGGCATACCGATCTGGGTCTGCGGCGCCTGTGCCGTTGCCAGACAGATCGGCGCATCGGACCTCGTGGCCGGCGCATCAATCAAGGGCATGCCGGATTACATCAAGGCGGTGGCCGAGCGCGAGAAGAGCATTGCGTTTTAACGAAGGAGAACATCATCCATGCGGGATACCGTGGTGCTGAGTTTGTGCTGTCTCCTGGCTGCAGGAGAGACGTCGTTGTCTGAAGCGGCAGAACGGCACATGATGCAGCCGCGGGTGCCCGCCGATAAGCTGGCCGAAGCGCGGGCACTCACAAGCCCCTTGCCCAATTCCCCGGAGATCGTCGAAAAAGGCAAAGCGCTCTATCACGGCAAGGGCACCTGCTTCAATTGCCATGGAACAGACGGAGGCGGGAATGGGCCGGGGGCCGCCCAGCTTAATCCATCGCCTCGTAATTTCCAGCACCATGGATTCTGGCGCCATCGCACAGAAGGCGAGATTTTCTGGGTGATCAAGCATGGCTCACCTGGCACGGCCATGATCGGATTCGGTCAGGTGTTGTCCGACGACGAGATTTGGACCCTTGTCCGGTATGTGCGCAGCTTTTCCGGAAAGCATGGCCCAGGCATGATGGGCCATGGAGGAGGCATGGGGCCCATGATGGGACCGGGCGGCGGGATGGGTGGCATGGGACAGGGCGGACCGAGAGGTGGGATGGACGGTTGTGAGGGCGAAGCCTGTGGCCGGTGACTGGAGACAGAAATATACAGCATAAGATGAGACAAACATACTTCCCATGCTCAGCCCTCATGCGGAGACATGAAGGGCTGCCTCATGCTCACGCGTTCCTGGCTCAACCCCGATGAGTGGTCGTGTCACGGACCACGCCAATTCGAATCTCTCCGGTCGCCTTTTCCAAGAAGGAGTCAGCCTCCAGGATTGCAAGGAACCAACTACCTCGTTTGCATCCTTTGTCGCGTTTTACCCCATGGGCAAGCAAGCTCCTGAGTATTCTCGCCTCAAATCGGCACCGCTTTCAGCTGATCTGACACCTTCAAGTCTTTGTTTCCGCAGGCATGTTTTAACGCGGCCTGGAAATAGTCTGGGTGGCATTGGAATCGCACAAGCCGAAACTCAGGTGAGATTTTTGCCCGTTCTGAGGATGAGAGCTGCCTCTATAGCAGATGGAGGGAGGAGCCAGCCTGAACTTTTTTCTTGAATCCAGTCTCAGGGGGAGTGACTCCTATCAAATGGGGATGGAGGAACCGAAAGAGCGCGCAGGATTTCTAGGCAGTGCATGATGCATCAAGCGTGTTCCGCCTCGTCGGAGAGGTGCGGGACGAGAGTGCAAGCAAGGTGAAGGTACAGGTGC
>JBQTHY010000119.1:0-4999 GCA_052389395.1 Nitrospiraceae bacterium
TCCTTATTGGCCAGCGCGATATGCTTGCCGCTGCGAATAGCAGCCAGGGTCGGTACGAGTCCGGCGGCTCCCACAATGGCCGAAATCGCCAGCTCGGCCCCCGGCATCGCGGCCACTTGGGTGATGCCCTCCTCATTGGCGAGGATCTCAACCGGCAAGCCTGCGCAACGTTTCCGAAGCGTGGCGGCGGAGGATTCCGTGGAAACTGCCACGGTTTTTGGCTTGAACGCGGTGATTTGCTCCTCGAGTTTCTCGATGTTGCCGCCTGCCGTGAGTCCGACCACACGAAATTCCTCCGGAAATCTCCTGACGATATCGAGCGTGTTGGTTCCGATCGATCCGGTCGAGCCCAGGATGATTATGGTCTTCATATCCTCTCCTCTTATGGAAGCGGCCCGATGCCTCGGACGCACGTGACATAGTAGTAGAAGGTGGGGGCGGTGAACAAGAGACTATCGAGTCGGTCAAGCATCCCTCCGTGCCCCGGAAGGATTCCCCCGGAGTCCTTGACCCCCACGCTACGCTTGATCGCCGATTCACAGAGATCACCAAGAAGGCCCGCGCCTGTCATGAACACACCGAGAACCATTGCGTCCAACAGCGACAGCTGTGGCAAGAACCAGGCCTGGGCCAGGAGCGCGGCTCCCGTGGCAAGCGCTATGCCCCCGAATACTCCCTCAACTGTCTTCCTCGGGCTCACGGACGGCGCGAGCAGATGGGTGCCCCACCGGGTGCCTGCGTAATAGGCGCCTGTGTCCGCAGCCCACGTGACCAGCGCAACGAAGAGCACGAATAGTTCACCGGCAGGCAACGAACGAGTCGATACCAGCGTACTCAGGGTGAGGCCTATATAGAGCACGCCGAAGAGGGTGATGGTTGTATCCTTCAACCGGTGTTCGATAGGGGTGCAGGAAAACAACATGGCAACCAATAGGGCCAGTGTCGAGACGACGAGAAGGTCCACCAAGGCAAAGGGCAGGTGAAAACGGGCCAAAATCAGGGCGGAGGCGACCAGCCCCACTCCGATCAGCGCGGTATTAGGGCGCAATTCAAAACTGATGCGGTACAACTCCAGAAGGGCAATGAATCCGCCGGCAATCAAGAGAAGCGTTAAGCCCCATGGGGGAAAATAGCGAATGACGACATAAATCACCGGCGCGAGAATGGCAGCAGTATAGACACGCTGGAGATCAAATCGTCGATCTGCTGCGGGTAATGTGGTCACAAGTGTCAGGCTGTCGGCGGTTGTAGAATCTGTGGCTGGGGAATGTCCCACCGGGATTACGAGGACACGGTGCTCAAGATTCGGCCAAAGCGGCGCTCTCGTTTTTGAAACTCATGAAGCGCCAGCAGGAACTCGCGTCGGCGAAAATCAGGCCACAACGTCGGGGTAAAGCACAGTTCTGTATAAGCCAATTGCCAGAGGAGAAAGTTACTGATCCGCGTTTCTCCGCTCGTCCGAATGAGCAAATCCGGATCGGGGAGCGGATGGGTGTACAGGTACTGCTGAATCATGGCTTCATCGACAGATTCGGGGTGGATCGTTCCGGCGCGGACATCATTGAGCAATCCTCTGACTGCATCGATGATCTCCGCGCGGCCTCCATAACTCAGTGCGACGGTCAGCACCATCTTATCGAGATGTGCCGTTTCCTTTTCGGTGGTGCGCACCCAGTGTTGGGCTGACGGGGGAAGAAGCTCGAGGCGCCCGATCGTACGAAAGCGAACGCGTTGCTCGATCAGGCTGGCCCGTTCAGTGGAAAGGTAATGCTCCAACAGAGCCATCAGTGCGCTGATTTCTTGCGTTGGGCGATTCCAGTTTTCCTGTGAAAAAGCGTAGATCGTGAGGGCCTGAATGCCGAGTTCCAGGCTTAGCTTGATCATTTCCCTGACGGAGTTAATCCCTTCGCGGTGCCCAGCGATGCGAGGAAGGCCACGGAGTTCGGCCCAACGCCCGTTCCCGTCCATAATGACGGCCACATGTTTCGGCAAAAGATCCGGGTCCAACTTGGCGGCCAATTCCTTTTCAGAGAGGTGGTCGAGGCTTGAAGACGGCATCTGTACCATGGAATCTTGGTTGTTCTCCTCGTTTCTTGGACCGTTGAAGGGGGGCGATGAAAGTCTACTGGCAGGGGTAGGGAATGTCAAACGATAAGTCGGAAAAACTAAATAAAGCTGCGAGTTGGGGATCATTACATTGCGGCTGTGGAAATGAATGGGCTATACTTCGTCTCCTCTCGATGTTTGCAAAGAGGAAGGAGGACCATGGCGGACCCAGTCCAGCTGACCCAGTTTGGTGTCACTGAGCGTGAAGCCCAGCACGCGCTCGATCGCTTGAAAGTGCGTGATGTCGATTATGCAGATCTCTACTTTGAATCGCGCATCTCTGAGTCGGTTTCGATGGAAGAAGGCATCGTCAAGCGCGCCGCCAAGAGTATTTCTCAGGGTGTGGGAGTGCGGGCGACCTCCGGCGAGAAGACGGGCTTTGCCTACTCGGATGAACTGACGAAGAAAGATCTGGAGATCGCTGCGGACACAGCACGTTATATCGCCAATTCTCCCAAGGGCGATCATGCAGTTCCGGTTCCCGCATCGCGACGACCAACGAGAGATCTCTATCCAATTGAACGGGCCAAATCCGAGGTGGCCACGGCTGAGCGAGTGGCGCTGTTGAATGAAATCGATGCCGAAGCCCGGCGCTACGACCCCCGCATCAAGAACGTGATGGCCTCCTTCAATACGGAATTTAAGGTCGTGGCGGTGGCGACATCGGATGGCACCTTGATCGGCGACATCCAGCCCCTTTCTCGTCTGCAGATCACCTGCATTGCCGAGGACAATGGCAATCGCCAGGTAGGAAGTTTCGGTGGGGGGGGACGCGTGGGATTTGAATACTACCGTGAACACAACCGACATTTGGACTTTGCGCGAGAAGCAGCGCGTGAGGCGATCTTGAATCTTTCCGCTATCGATGCCCCAGCCGGCGTGATGCCGGTAGTGTTGGCCGGCGGATGGCCGGGTATTCTGTTACACGAAGCGATTGGGCACGGACTGGAGGCGGATTTTAACCGGAAGAAAACATCGGCTTTTTCCAGATTGACCGGTAATCGCGTGGCTTCTGAGGTCTGCACGATCGTTGATGATGGGACGCTTCCGTTTCGCCGCGGCTCGTTGAATATGGATGATGAAGGTACGCCCACCAGCTGTACGACGCTGATCGAAAAAGGCATCCTCCGAGGCTATCTCACCGACAAGCTCAACGCGCGGCTCATGAGGATCCCGCTGACGGGCAACGGTCGACGTGAGAGCTATCAGAGCGTGGTTCTCCCTCGGATGACAAACACGTTCATGTTGGCCGGAGAATCAGAGCCCCAGGACATTATTCGTTCGGTCAAGAAGGGGCTCTACGCCGTCTCGTTCGGTGGCGGCCAAGTCGATATTACAAACGGGAAATTTGTCTTTTCTGCCAGCGAATCCTACCTCATTGAGGATGGACAGATCACGAAGCCGGTGAAAGGCGCGACGCTGATCGGGAACGGGCCGGAGATTCTAACCAAAGTTTCGATGGTTGGGCATGATCTGAAGCTGGACAATGGAATCGGGACCTGCGGCAAGGACGGGCAGTCGGTACCGGTCGGGGTCGGGTTGCCAACACTCAAGATCGATGAGATCACCGTCGGTGGCACGCAGGGACAAAATGGTCAATAGTCACTGGTTAATCGTCAATGGTCAAAGGAGAAGCGATCAGCATTCAGCTGTCAGCTGCATCAGCCTCCAAGAGAGCACGCTTCTCGCTGGCGGCTGAAAGCTGACGGCCATAAAACGACTGACGGTTGACGTTAAACGGAAGTGGGAATGATTCAAAGAGAGCAGTCAGTTCGCTCTTTAGAAGCAGCCAACGGCACCTATGCCCAACTGGCGGCGGACGTGCTGGCCCAGGCAAAGGCCTGCGGGGCGACTGAAGCCGATATCGTCGTGGCGGATGGTGAGACTTTTTCGGTGCAAGTACGGATGGGAGCCGTTGATCGACTGACCAAGGCAAGAGAAAAACGGCTGGGGTTGAGGGTATTCGTTGGAAAGAAATCGGCCACGACTTCGACCTCCGATTTCTCGAAAGTGTCTCTCGATCGGCTCGTCTCAGATACCTGCACCTTGGCCAACGCGGTCGTCGAAGATCTAGTGTCTGGATTGCCGGCCGCGTCAGAGATGGCGAAGGATCGACCGGACCTTGATCTCTTCGACGAAACCATTCTCGACACGGAAGCGCAGATCGATTGGGCAAAGCGCGGGGAAGCGGCGGCATTCGCCGCCGATCCACGCGTGACGAATTCCGAAGGCGCCGACTTCGATTCCTCGTCCGGCCGGGTGGTGCTCGCCAATAGTCACGGATTCGTCGGGTCCTACCGCAGTTCCAGTTTTTCGTTGTCGGTGTCGCCGATCGCGACTGAGCCTGCGACAGGGGCGATGCAACGCGATGCGTGGTATGACGTACAACGCAAGTTTGCGCGATTGGCGTCTGCGGAGTCGATCGGGCAGGAGGCGACCAGGCGCACAGTTCGCCGGTTGGGTGCGCGCAAGGTGACGACGAAACGTGTGCCGGTTGTGTTCGACCAAGAGACCGCAGGCAGCCTTCTCGCAAATCTTTGCAGCGCCCTTTCCGGGTACAGTCTCTACAAACAGGCTTCGTTCCTCCTCGATCAACTCGGTCAGATCATAGCCTCCGATCTGATGACGGTCTACGACGATGGCAGGATGGAAGGGGGCCTCGGATCGCGCCCCTTCGATGGTGAAGGACTCGCCACGCGCAAGAACACCATTGTTGAACGAGGAGTCTTGAAGAGCTATCTGCTTGACACCTATTCGGGGAAAAAGCTGAGGCTTCCTTCCACAGGAAATGCCTCGCGAGGGGTTGGTGAAAGTCCATCCGTCGGACCGACCAATTTCTATCTGGTGCCTGGATTGAAGACACCCGAACAGATCATCGGATCGGTCAAAGAAG
>JBQTHY010000120.1:0-17141 GCA_052389395.1 Nitrospiraceae bacterium
AAGAAGAATTTTTCCCCTGTGAGCAGCTTCCTCGACAGGGCCCCGAGAAATCCACCTTCCAACTTACTTTCGACGTCCACCGTCGGCGAAGCCGCGACCATGGCACCGGATTCGGCCTTGATACTCTCACCCCGCTCTAATTCAACTCGCACCATCGGAAAAGCTCCGGGATACAAGACTTCGCATTTCATCTAGACTCTCCTTCTTTTTTTGTTTCTCCCGCCCCACTCACCCCGCCACCCATCCATAAACTCGATGACTCGGCTCCGGTCCTTCTTCCAGATAGCTCATCCTGATCTGACCGAGCACATCTTTGGGCAACTCGTGCCGTTTCGTTTTGACATCGATACCGAATACACGCGCGGCGTTCAACCCGAAGATTTGCTCTTTCATTCGTCTCGTAAGTGGTTGGTATCGATATTTCTCGACCAATTCATTCGAAATCTGGAATCGCCGGAACGCTTCGATTTGCCATTGTGGAGTCCCGTACCAGATCGAATCAGTTCCCCAGAGCACATGATCGACGCCGAAGGTCTGGATGATCTGGCCGAGCAGATGCGCGCAAACGATCGGATGAGAGGTCACCAATTGGCCAAAGGTGGACCCCAGCTCCATGTAGATATTCGAGAGACCCGGTTCCTTCTGTTTCATGCGGCAGAATTCGGTCGTCCAGGGAATCTCCCCTGTCCTGGCGAAGATCCCATCGACCGATATGGTGCTCTTGAACCCCGAGTGGTAGACGAGGAAATCGATGTCGGGAAAGTCCTTGGCCGCTTTGATCAGATCCTTTGGATGATTGTAGTCCGACACCGGACCAAGCGGCAGTCCTTTATGGACACAGATCCGTTTGACGTTCAGCTTCCTGGCCTGTTCCAACATCGGATAGGCAATCTTTTCGTCGTCCATCCACCAGCCTTTGTCGAGACCTTTCGGACAGGAGCCGGTATAGCATTTCCACGCGTCGATCTTGAGAGTTCCCGCCTGCATGGCCATGAACTCCAAATCGGCTGTCCCGAGTTGAGGTGTGGCCAATCCGTGGGCCAACATCCGCTGCGATCCAGCCAGGCGGTTGATCTCGTCGCGGATATGCACCATTTCGTTCGGTGGCACAACTGCCTCTTGTGGATAGGGACCCGGCGGTGTGCTGATGAGACCGATCGTCGTTTCACTGTCGAGAAAGACTTCCTTGACGAAATTCCTCCATGAGAGATCGTCGATCGTGCCCTTATCACCGGCCAGCATGGGATTGAGCCCTGCCTCGCGGATTCTCCGACGGAGGGAGAGCAGCGCCCCTTTTGACACGGCACCTTTCCTGCTGTCTTCTGCATCGGACGGATCGTAACCCGAGCCCACATAATGGGTCTGCACGTCGAAGATGAAATAGGGCACCCCCTGCTGCTCAGCAAATGCCGCCGTCTCGAATAATTCGATCTCCTCCACGGCAAAGAAGCGCCCGAACACCATGTTCATCGCTACCAGTGCTGCAGCCACCCCTCCCGTCGTGCTGAGAAACTCTCTCCGCGTGAGCCCGAGTCGGGACGCTGATTTGTCGATCAGCGACGCGGTAATCTGCTCCACACGCGCCTGGGCTGTCGTTTGCCGGAATGGGGTGAATTCCTCGTTCGAGACGATCTGCGTTGGAATGGCTGATCGAAACGTTTTCCCTTGTTGGATCGCCGAGTAGTTCCGAAATCGCGGCGGCGTCATAACATGTTCCTCCCTGCGCGACTGCGGAGGTGATTCTCTTGAATAGAGCTGACGGTGTCAAGCAAGCACGGACAGGATCACCGATCCGGACGGAAGGTCAGGACAGGTCGGTTGACAACACCAGAGGGACACCGCAAGGGTCGACAAACTGAAGAGCACCACTCTGTGCTTGATCGTAGGATCTACCGGGTCTTGGATGACCTGGCAGGGGATTTTGGGGAGATGGCATGCGTTTGATTAACTGGAATCATCACCACCACATCGGCCTGTGGATCGCCATCCTGGTCTTTCCTGTCATGCCCGACGCTGTACATGACGGCTTTCTTCAGATTCACCAGCATCGGCAACCCTGTGTAGGGGTCATAGAAATTCTGTCCGGCTTTGGCCATGCGGGCCAGGAGATCCGCATCCTGTGGACCGCGCCGCAGCCAGGCTTGCAAACTGGCAAGACGCAGATGCGCATCCGTATCGACCACCAACCAGTTGTAAAGGTCCCACGGTGCCAGCGGTTCAAGCCCCACGATATTTTCGATCGGATTGATGAGATAGTCCATCACCGTATTCGCCGGGAACCGAATATAGTTTTTCCACTGCGCGCCGGCGACCTTGTTTGAAGCCTCGTAATATTCCGCGTAGTCGTTGAGCCGGCGCTGCTTCGGCAGTGGAAGAACCGAGGCGACAACTGCCTGGAGCGACTGATCCTCTCCTTTCTCGGCCTTCAGCTGGGCTTCAAAGGTTTTAGTGGCAGAGACCAACTCGCTCTGCATCGGCCACCGCAGCGAGAGTTCGACCTGATCAAGGGGCCGAAGGATCTTGTTCAAGCGGCTTAGATACTTGCCGTCAAAGTCTGGTCGCACCAACAGTCCGGATGCGACGGCGACGTTATTATTGATGGCCTGAAGCGCCAGAGTCTTCACGGTAAGTGTCTTCGCCTGGCCCAACGCAATGCGCCACGCCTCCATGTCTGTCTCAAGCCGGTCGACACCGATGTCTGTCCCCTGCACAAACCCATCCGCCAGGTACAGTTGTTGAGCAAAGACGATCGAAACGCAGGGCGGACTTATGGTTTGCCCATAGCCCCAGTCTTCGAACGAGAGCTTCTGCCACTTCTTATAACGGGCGAGCCCCGATGCACCTCGGCTGACCCACCCTTTTATCGTGTCCTGGTGCAACTTGAACTGTCCAACCGGATCCGAACCTCGGAACCACCCACTCGCCACATTCGCAGATGCATTCGACTGTCCGACATGTGCACCGCCATCGGATCTTTGAAGACAAGCCGATGCCATGTCTGCGTCTTGGACGTCAGGTTTCCGCTCGTACCCAGCCTGAATGGGATCCTGCTCCGCTGGTGCATCGAAGCCAAGGAGAAGGAGATAGCCGTTCTTCTTAAAATCCGAGAGAGTTCGTTGTGGGCTGGTGGTGAGACTTTGAAATAGGGGTGACGGTGACTCTTCCATGATGATCCACGTCAACCCCACTGCGCCGATCCCTAGCGCCACGAGCGCACCAGAAAACACCACCAGCGCCGCGATCGACATCACGATGGTCCGCGTGGTGGAAAAGCACAACCTGGTGAAGACCGAAATCCCAATTCGGATACGATTCAGTTTCGACCTGAGTCTTGGGCGGGACTTTGACTCTGCCACTCGGTCCCGTGTCCCCAGCCGCGTGGAATGGCTGGATGAGTCGAATAGAACATCGACTGCGGCAGCAGCCGCCGATATGGACTGGGTCATGTGAGTTTCTGCCTGCAAGGATGCCTGAGGCGGAGGTTCTACCACAGGTGGCGCCTCCGGCTCCTTAATCAACCGAATGGATTCACCTGTCTTGATCCAACCTTCTTGCTTCGGCCCCGGCCCGAAAATGCTGGCTCTTGCCTCGGCAAACGCCGCTTCCCACTGCTCGCCCTTTTCAGGCGGGCGATGAGAAGTCTCTTCGGGGGAGGACTGAGCCACGGGGATTTCAGGCGCCGGCTGCGAGGCTCTCTTCCGCTTCTTCGATGAAGGAGGCTGAGTCGGAACCGCCACTTCACCCGTGGACCGATGCGAGGGATCGACTGTAGGCCGTGATATGACTTGAGTCGACTCCGCTAGCGGTTCAGTAATGACCGGCATGTGTACCGTAGGCGGCGGAATAGGTATTGTAGGCTCAACCTCGCGCGCTGGCTGGACTCCGATTATGGTCTGCGGAGCAGGCGCAGGCTCGGCGTTCTTCTCCTTTAATGGAGGAGTTCCATCCTCATGCTGGTTTTCTGGTTCAGCGACTTCAGTGACTGCAGCCGACAGGCTCGAGGAAACCGACGGCGGCGCTATCGCTACTGGTTCGATCGTCTCCTCACGCCGTTGGGGTATTGACTCAAGATCCGTGGGTCCTGTCGACACAACCTCAGCTCTTGGCCAGGAGCCGGCAATAGAGAATGACGGTGATTCGGGCTGAACCGAATTCGGCGGCTCACTGATCTGCGCAAATGGGGAAGGCGGTGGCTCCGCTGCCACGTTGGTGGTTTGTTCTTCCGTAATAGAAAAGTCTGGAGTTGATCCTGCAAGACGAAACTCCGATTCGGATGGCGTCGGAACAGCCGGAGGTTGAATGATGGAAAATGCGTCCGTGACCAGCGGACCAGTCGTTGGCCTGTTAAGGGGGTAGGGGGAGGCCTCCTCTGAAACTGGCTCCTGATGCAGTGCCAAGAACGGCTCGACCGGACTCGTCATTTGGACCGACTGCTCTATCGGGGGTTCAGCGGCAGTTTCCTCGACCTGTGCCGGTGGGATCGTAATGACCGATTCCTGGACTTGATCCCAGGGCATCGGCGTAGCCACTGATGCTGGAACCGAAGAGTCTGGCAGTGATTGATCTCGATTGGCCTCTGGAATCTCGACGGACTCGGCCTCGGACTCAGGTCCGTGCAGAGAAGAGATTGTCGAAGCTGGAGGCGCTTCGAACAGAACCTCCTCGGCCAGTCTTGCTTCCGGCTGGGGCGCACTCCCAGACAGCTTTTCCCCGAATTTCCAGGCGCTGTTGAGCATGGATTCCCAAGAAAAAATGCCTCCTTTCACCTTTTCTCGAGGTGGAGCAGCCTGTGGCTGGTCTGGAATGGACGCAGAGGGAGCCACGATCGGCTCTTCGTTCACCGACATGTTCCGATTGGTCTCTGCGACCGTAGGAGTAGGCGACAACATGTCGTGGGGTTCGTCCGGATAGACATCCGATGGTTCCGACTTTAAGAGAGGGATGGTCGATAACCCTTGAGTTGGGAAAGTGGGAATTGGAGGGACATCGGGAACATGATCAGGAATGCCGATCGTAGACTCTTGGACATCCTCCCAGGGCATAGGGGCAGAAACAACCTCCGCGACCGTTTTCTGTTGAATCTGTGGGGATAGGCTGTCGTGTTTTTCAAAGGCCAAGGGTGGAGGAGGTACGGGATCGCTTGCGACGCTATGGATCGAATCAGATTCGCGATTCGTCGAGGGAACCTCCTCGATGGAATCCTGGGATGGTACGACCGAAGACCTCTCCACTTGATGGAGACCCGACCTGAGGCCTGGTATTTTCTCTGTTGTGAGTGCCTCGACAGGCTCACTGGGGCGAAGTGCTCCTGGTATTTCATCTCGAGCTTTGGTCTGTGTGTACAGACCGCTCTTGTTCCGTTCAACCATTGGCCCATCAGCAGAGGGCGAGATATCAGTCCCAGCCATTTGCTCATGCAGGAGAACGTCTGTGCCCTCCGGTGAGATTGGTGATTCCGATGGATGAGCGGACTCTTGGACCGGAAAGGACCTTGAAACCCCCGGAGAATCTTCAAGCTGCTCCCAAGGCATCACCCCGGCGGTCGGCTCTGGGATCGACGGAGCAGCAGGAATCTCTTCGACCGCAGAGGATGGTGGCGTTGTGACAGCCGTTTCTCCGCTGGTGGTAGGCGGACGAGCGACCAATTCTCCCGTTTGCGCGTCGAAGAAGGAGGCCAGGCGAAAGGCGATGGGACTCGCAGGTGCAAGGTCTCTTATTTTTGCGTAGAGCTGAGAGGCATGCTGAGGATTGTCCGGATCGGGGTCCTCGATCAGAGCGTCGACGGCCTTGCCATACTCGGCCACGGCCTCGAGAACATCCCCCTTCACCTGAAAGATAGACCCAAGTTGTTCCAGGAAGGGAACACATCGTGGACCAACTGCCAAATACTCTCGCAGCAAGGACTCGGCGAGCCAGTAGTCCTGCCGCTCAAGTGCTTCGTTGATGAGTGAGTCGAAGGCTTCTTTGGCCGGAATGAGACTTCCCAGGCGAAGATGCAAGGTTGCGAAGAGCCGCCGAGCCTCCATGTTGTGGGGATCAAGCGCCAGCAAATCTTTCAGTGCCGCTGAAGACCTCCCATACTTGCCCGCATTCATTTGAGTAATGGCGGTTTCAAGAAGGGCGGTCTTCTTGCTATAGGCGACGATACCCCGTTTCTGGCTGCGGGCGGCCGTTTTCTTGTCCGTTTTTATATGATGCTTCTTGTCTGCGCGCACGCTACAACCTTAGCAGATCCCCGCATAGTTGGAACCCACACCAGTGGCCGATTCTCACCCATCTTGAACCACCGGATTTGACCGCTGATGCAGGGGGTAAAATCGTTGAAGAAATTGCAATCTCGGTGCCCTATACCTGCCAGGGTTATTTCTCAGAAGACCCTTAGAAATTAGGCAGTTACGCTACTTAAGTCGCCCCGCACCAGACGCGCCCCTCCATTTTTGAACAGTGCTTGCGGAAAGGGGCTCTTCTGCGCCGGAGTGTAGATCCCACTTTAGTACTAACCCGAACTCGCAGGCTGTGAGAGTGATGCAGGGAGCGAATGGCCATCCCGGATAGTTATCGCTGTGTGCAGAGTGACAGTTGAGATCGTCTCAAAGGAAGGGGTACGGAATCTCCGCATCGTCGTTACGAACAAACATTGCCCCATCGCCGACCTTGACGACCGCGGATCGCTTCAGAGATCAAGAAGCGTGTGAACAGGTTGAAAGGGAGTCTCTCCGTCAACGATCAACGAGCGACGGGATGGGGCCCGACCCGGCGTCATGGATTCGTCCGCCAGGATTGCTTCTGGCTAAACCGATCCATCTGTGTTGATTGAAAGTCAAATCGAGAGAGGATGCATTACGCGGATGACAAGCCTGCTAGATACAGGTGTTGAAGTCGTCACATTCCTCTGACGTAAGGCGGGAACCGATTTCGTAGGCGTATCCCGTTTCGAGTGCTGCCCCCCCTTCTAGACAATCCTTCACCAAAACCTTCCCACAGCGAAGGCAGTGTTGAATCCCCTCCCAAGACACATCACCGGCAAAGTGTTGAACAGGTTTTCCGATCTCCCCAACGTTTCCAGGTAACAGTACCTTGCGAATTTCGGTAACCAGTTGCCAGATATGGTCTGCCGACTCGGGGTCCGCCCCATCCAAGACAATCACGAGGAGCCCTAATGCTCGCACAGGGTCGCCATTGGCTTCATCGAGCAGTCGTTGCGTGAAAGCCTGTACCTTGTCCTGTATGCCTTTTGGATCCATCGAACCTCACGATGCTCGCTTGTGTCATCCCTCAATAGGCTTCCATAAGCCACCAGACGATCTGAAGAGTGCGAAGCCTGAAAGACAGCAAGAAAGTTCGCACGAATCGTGCCATCTGGTACTCGCGACATGTAGCGAGCCTGCGCGACCAGTCGCGATCGGATTTGGTGTGCAAAAGTCTATCCGGCTGGACAAGTGAGATCCCAGAAACCAGACGGGGCTAGGTTAATGGACCCCTTTGAATAGTAGAGACGCTTGTGTCAGGCACAATTTATAGTAGTCTCCTCTTGTACTTTTTCAATCCCAATGTACGAGTTATGTTGAGATATCCTCTGGGCCATCACGAGTTCGGCTACTTCATAGCAATTCCTGCTCGTTCCCGTTTGAACAACTGCATTGCACTTCTCGTCGCTACTTACTAGGGGAGCATGTGAGTGTCCTTGCTTTCTCGTGACTGCCGATGTTCGATTGCTCGGTTCATGTCCTCAGCATACCGGCTGACGTGTCCCCCACAGTATTTTCCCCCGAGGCCAGGTGCGCACGCTCCTGTGGTCAAATTGGAGCTCCCCGGTAATAGGCTGATTTCTGGTCTTCGGGTGGAGCAGTTCTTACCCTTCTTACCCTCCACTGTACCATGGCGATTTCATTGAAGTCCCTAGGGCCTCTCACCCCCTTCCTCCCTTCTAGAAGGGTGCCCTGGTTGTGTCCCCAGATCAGCCTGTGATACGGTCTACCCCCTGCTGTTGGCGGAAGTATTCGGCGGACGTCCAGTCCGATCGAGGGAGAAGACCTAACTGTGCGAGATAACCCTGCTCCCGGATGCTCAAGGAAGATTTTGATGGAACTTGGCCCATGCCTTGGTTCCTTCCTCCTTTGTCTTGCGATGCTCTTCCCCCACACCCTTTTGGCTGATGACAATAGGGTTCAGTCAGCCAAGATCGCCCTCGATTTCAATGATGTTGAGATCCCCGTCTTTGTCCGATTCATCAGCGAGCTCACCGGAAAGAACTTTGTCCTGGATGAAACCATCAAGAAGCAGGGGGGGAAGATCTCCGTGTTTTCTCCCACGAAGGTCACGCCGGACCAGGCCTACAGCATGTTTGTCTCGGCCCTAGAAGCAGCTCGTCTGGCCGTCGTCCCCAAAGGGAGCGTATACCAGATCGTGCAGATGGGGGATCTCCCACCGGAACGCGGCGTGTATGTCTATAAGCTAAGACACGCCAACGCTACAGATATGGCTGCCGTGTTGACCAACCTCGTCGCACGCTCGCAAACGGTTGCACAACCCGTCCCAGGTGCCCGGCCTCCCCTCAGACCGCTGACCGAATTCGAGGCTCCAGTCCAGGTATTTGCTGATAAGCCGACCAATTCCATCATTATCAGTGCCGCGAAATCGGCCTACGGCCGAATTCAGTCGGTTATTCGGGACTTGGATACCCGACGGAAACAAGTGTTCGTCGAGGCAGTCATTCTCGAAGTACAAGTCGATCGGCTCAAGCAAATTGGAACCGACCCCGTGCAAGTCCTAGCTGCAGGCAAGTCCGGAGATGTTCAAGGCATCGCCAGCCTGAACCGGCAGCCGGAGGACATTGCATCGATCGCGCGAATTATCGGGGGTGCCGCCGCTGATGGGGCAACCGGAGGCACACTTTCGGTCCTCAACACCGTCAATCTCAGAGCATTCTTGAATTTCCTCCTTAACCTTACAGACACGAATATTCTCTCAACTCCCCAGGTGTTGGCCGCGGATAACCAGAAGGCCAAAATAGTCGTGGGAGAGAATCGGCCGTTCCCAACTGGCCAAGCTCAGGGGATCACTGGCGGTACGATCGTCACGATTGAGCGGAAAGACGTCGGCGTCACATTGGAGTTGACCCCGCAGGTATTGGAGGAAGATCTCGTTCGGCTGGAAATCAAACAGGAGATCACAGCGATCGCAGAAAATGTGGCCCAGACGATCGGCACCGGCACCGCCAGCGTCCCGGTCGGACCCACCACAACGAAACGCTCGATGGAGACGACGACCGTCGCGAAGGATCAGCAGACGTTGGTGGTGGGGGGGCTGGTCCGAGATAATATCACCATCAGCGAGCGAAAGATTCCCCTCTTGGGCGATATTCCGTGGCTAGGTTGGCTGTTCAAGTCTCAAAGCAAAACGACCGAGAAGCTCAATCTTCTGGTGTTCCTGACCCCGCACATCGTCCGAGATGAAAACGACATGATCGAACTCAACGCCAAGAAGGCCCGGGAACTCAATGTCCTTCAACGTGACAATCGCATTGAGGAACCCACAAAACTCAAACAGGAGGCGCTTGAACGCCTCGAGCGCCCGATTGCACCCCCCTCTTCTGGCGCTGAGATGCCGAACAAGCTTCCCTAGCACAGGTTAGTCACGAATCCGGTCGTGAGACAGTCGAAACCGAAACCCACCGTGGCTGCCCGCAAGCGAGGCGGACAGAGGCATATAGCAGTCTGTCGAGGAGGCTGAGCAACAACAGCCGCGGGGCCTGGACGATCCGCTGCCGCAGCAGAGATTCAGGAATAGTCCGAGCTGGGTGATCTGTATACCGACAGGCCTCCCCTCCTCCGAGGGATGGTTCCGTTCAATGCAGCCACGATAGCTTTGGCGTTCGTGGAGAACGTCCCTATGGGTGAGAATGAATCCTATTCCCGTGCGTACCATCGATTTCCAGTGACTTACCCAGTGATTTTCGGGGGTGCCCCATTCGTGGGAGAGGGCACGGTTTCCAACCTCTCGCTCACCGGCTGTTCGGTGGCCTCTGATCGGACCGTCCTCACAGGCAGTTACATCAAGATGAGTGTCATCATGCCAAACCCCACCCGGTCTTTTTTCATCGAACTGGGAAAGGTCCGGTGGGTGCACGAGAATACGTTCGGCGTCGAGTTTATTCGCTTGCCGACGATCGCTCGTCATCGACTGGATCGTGTGCTGTGGGAACAGGCGGTGTCTCAGCTCGAAGTTCGCTCCAGAACAGCCTCGCTCAACAACAAGTCGTCCCCTGGATGAAGAATGACGTGGTTCATCACCGGATGTACCACAGCCGGGTCGTCGCGAGCCGGGATATTTTGGCATTCCTTGAAGGATTCTATAATTGCCAGTCGCTGCACCAGAGTCTCGAGGAACTCAGCCCCATTGGTGTTCAAGCAGCCCACCCTCGCGCGGGCGCTGATTCCTCGCCTTTGCTACAATCCCCCCTCTCAGGCAACCCTGCATGCCAAAGGGTAAACCGCTGACTGTTGTTGGAATCGATCTGGCCGGCTCGCCGCGTAGACCGACCGGGCTCTGTGTCCTCCATGGCTTGAAAGGGGAAACTCTCGTTGCGTTCAGTGATGACGATATCCTCAGAGTCATCCGACACGCGAGGCCCGACCTCGTACCCATCGATGCGCCGTTGAGCTTGCCGAAAGGGCGGCGGACCATCCACGACAGGTCAGGTGAGCACTTGCGTGCATGCGACCGCGAGCTGCTCAGGCGAGGAATCCCCTTCTTTCCCGTCACCCTTGGACCGATGCGTACGCTGACAGAGCGCGGGCTCACGTTGAAAAGGAAGCTGCGCGCGATGGGTTATCGGTCCGTTGAGTGTTATCCGGGCGCTGCGCAAGATGTGTGGGAGATTCCCCGCCAACACCGGGACCTGTTAGGGCTTCTGGCGGGATTGCGAATGCTCGGCCTGCGTGGCTTGCGGAAGACGGCGACGAGTGACGAGCTGGACGCAGCGACGGCAGCCTTAGTCGGCCGGCACTTTCTTCTCGGTCAAGGGATTATGCTCGGCGGCGCGAACGGAATCCTCATCCCGAACCAACTTAGGCCTTAGACAGGAGCGCGAATTGACCGACCGATTGCGATTCAATCGAGGTGTGGTAGAGTGGGCGTAGGCCCCAAGTGATAACTAACGGAGGCTCATGTGACCACGACAAGGTTGGTTCCCCTCGCCCTTGCCGATTTCGACATTTCGCCCGAGCGCGGGTTCCTCCCGCTCGATCCGCCCGAGAAATTGGCGGATTCCCCTGCATTGAACGAACTCGGCCAGGAGCTGCCCAAGTTGCTGAGCGCCCGGATGGTCCGACGGTTCATTGATGGGCACCGGTCACTGCTTTCATCTATTCCTGCGACGTGGTCCGATCAAGATTATCGAGCTGCGATGCGGATTCTGTCGTTCGCCGGTCATGCCTACGTGTGGGAAATTCCGGAGGAGCCGGCTCGGTTGTTGCCGCTTCAACTGGCGAAGCCTTGGCATGATGTGGCGCAGTGGCTCGGCAGGCCGCCGGTGCTCTCTTATGCTTCCTACGCCCTTGACAATTGGCGAAGGCTCGATCCGACCAAGTCGATTCAACTCGACAACATCGTCCTGCTGCAAAATTTTCTGGGCGGTCAGGATGAAGAGTGGTTCGTCGTGGTCCACATCCAGATCGAACGGCAAGCAGGCCCTGGGCTGGCAGGGCTCCTCCGCGCGATGCGCGGTGCGGTCGATGAGAAGGAAAACGAGGTCTTGCTTGGTCTACGGTCTTTAGCCATGGCGCAAACCGCGATGCGCGATACATTGCTCAGGATGAAAGAACGTTGTGATCCCTATGTATATTACACCCGTGTGCGGCCATACATTCACGGCTGGAAGAACAGTCCTTCGATTCCGGACGGACTGGTTTACGAGGACGTCACCACCTACGCCGGGCAGCCGCAACTGTTTCGAGGCGAAACCGGCGCCCAAAGCTCGATTGTGCCCTGTCTTGACGCTGCACTAGGAATCGCCCATGCCCCAGATCCCTTGACCCTTTATTTACAAGAGATGCGGGACTACATGCCTCCCCGCCATCGTGCGTTCTTGCAAGCGTTGGAGTACGCCACCGATGATCTTGGTCGCCCGTTGCTTTTGGGTTATGTCAGCGATCGGAAGAGCCGTCATCCTGAACTCTGGACGGCGTACGGCGCCTGCGTCGATCTCCTCGCCCAGTTTCGCGAGATCCATATCGGATATGCCGACAGTTATGTCCACCGCCAGCACCAAGCCCATGCGAGCAACCCCACCGCCGTAGGGACGGGGGGCACGCCCTTCATGCAGTACCTGCAAAAGCACCTGGACGAAACGAAGCAGGCGATCGCCGGCTAGCGCGGCCCCACGCGGGCGCTCGTTGACTAACTTTCCTCAGCGGCGTATCGTTTCAGACAACGCCACATTAGGAGGGCACCAAATGTCAGTCATGTGCTCCCTAGCGGTCTGTAAAGCGCAGGAAGGAATGTGCGGGCACGAGAAGGTGATGCTGAGCGTCGCCCTGCTCGCGGCCGTCGGTCTTGGCGCCTTCCTCCTGATTAGCTGACCTGGAGTATTATCCAAGTCCGTTCCCCAGGCCCATCCGGGCCCGACGTGAGGGAGTGTCCTGCCTCTCCTACGTCTTCACTATGATCTCGACCACTGCCAGTCACGATCCGAAGCTCGCACAACAGCTCGTGCTCGATGAATTGTTCGATCTCTCGCTCTACAAAGCGCTCCGCAAGGTCACGGAGCCGGACGTGCATGAAACGCTCGATGAGTTGATCAAGGTGGAAACCTCGCACTTAGCCTTCTGGCAGAAATTCTTTGATCTCAGTCTCGACCGCCTCGATTTAGGCCGGCGCATCAAACTGTCGATCATGATGCTGGTCTGCCGGTTCTTCGGCTCGACGGCTGTCCATCTGGTGCTCGAAGCGATCGAAGTCCACGGGGTGCGGAAGTACTTGGCGATCTGGCGAGAGTATCAGGGGAAGCCGCTCGGCGAAGCCCTGCGCGGCATTCTGATGGATGAATTCAAACACGAAGACACGCTCGTCACTGCGCTGACTCAACGGAAAATCAATGCCGAGAAGATCCGCAATATCTTTTTGGGATTGAACGATGGCCTTGTGGAAATCCTCGGCGCAGTGAGCGGTTTCTTCGGTGCATTCGGCAGCGCCACAATGGTGTTGATCGCCGCTTCGACAACGGCTGTCGCGGGCGCCCTCTCGATGGGCGCCGGCGTATTCCTGGCGCTGAATTCTGAAAAGGAAGTAAAAACGACTGAAATAGCCAAGAAGATCTTCTTGGGCGAGGAATCGGAAACGAGCCCGATGGAGGAGCAACCGTTGCCGTCGGCTCTGGTGGTGGGATCAGCCTACCTGATGGGGGCTATCGTGCCGGTGCTTCCAGTCCTAATCGGTGCGCAGGATGCGATGTCCTCCGTCCTCACCGCGGGACTCATGGTGATCGTGGTATCGACGATTCTTTCATTTCTTTCCGGTATGGATATCAAGCGGCGCATCGCCCTCAACCTGATCATCATCACGATAGCCGTCAGTGTGAGCTACGGTATCGGGATCCTCGCAAAGCAGTTGTGGGGACTGTCTGTCTGATAGGCCAAAAGGGCAGAGTGCGCTAGCACCATCTCATCCGCTTACCGGCCCAGCGCCTTTTTTACGGCATGACCGATCTCGGCTGGGTTCTTGACCACCTTCACACCGGCCGCTTCGAGGGCCTTCATTTTCTCGGCGGCCGTCCCTTTACCGCCGGAGATAATCGCTCCCGCATGGCCCATACGACGGCCTGGAGGCGCCGTGATGCCGGCAATGAAGCTAATGACCGGCTTCTTGACGTTCTTCTTGATGAACTCCGCAGCCTTCTCCTCTGCATCGCCGCCAATCTCGCCGATCATGACGATGGCCTGGGTCTCCGCATCCTTCTCGAAGAGCGGGAGAACATCGACGAACCCTGTGCCATTGACCGGATCTCCACCGATACCCACACAGGTGGTTTCCCCCAACCCTAATATTGAGAGCTGATGCACCGCCTCATACGTGAGGGTGCCACTGCGAGAAACGACACCGACGATGCCCTTCTTATGGATGAAGCCCGGCATGATGCCGACCTTTGCTTCGTCCACGGTGATCACGCCAGGGCAATTGGGCCCGACCAATCGAACATCACGGCCATGCAAAGCCCTCTTCACCTTCACCATGTCATTGACTGGAATCCCCTCTGTAATACAGATGACCAACTTAATACCGGCGTTAGCCGCTTCCAGAATCGCGTCAGCGCAGAACTGTGGAGGCACGAAGATCAGCGAGGTGTTGCATTCGGTCTTCTTGACCGCATCAGTCACTGTGTTGAACACGGGGATGCCTTCCACTTCCTGGCCTGCCTTCCCCGGCGTGACACCAGCGACCACCTTCGTGCCGTATGCCTTGCACTGCGTCGCATGGAAGGAGCCTTCCTTCCCAGTAATGCCCTGCACCACCACCCGCGTATTCTTATTGACAAGAATGCTCACGTTTAACCTCTTTTCCTATCTTCTGCTTTCCCTCCGCCTATTGGGAAGGGAGTTTCCCACCAGGGGTGGCGCCGAGCGGGCGGGCCGTCCGCTAGAGATTTAATCCTCTCTCAAAGGGTGGCCCGATTGGTCTCCAACTGCGCGCATGCAACGAGCACCGCCCGTTTTGATCACAATTCGATGAGTCTGGTGTGCGCGTTGCGCGAGCAAAGGAGACTAATGGGCCACCCTTCACTTCCTACATCGGGCGGGGGGCGAGCACGCTTGGGCTGCTCGGCGACAGGACCCGCCTCCTCATGCTGCCTTTCCCGTCATCTTCACAATCTTCTGCGCCGCCTCCCACAAATCGTCCGCCACTTCCAGCTTCAGACCGGACTCGGCCAACAGCTTGCGGCCTTCTTCCGCATTGGTGCCTTGCAAACGAACCACCAGCGGTACCGCAATCTTTACTTCCTTCGCCGCCTCGATCACACCTTGCGCGATCCGCTCACAGCGGACGATGCCTCCGAAGATATTGATGAAAATGCCTTGGACGTTCGGATCTTTGAGCAGAATACGGAACCCGGCAGCCACCGTCTCTCTCGTCGCTCCGCCTCCCACGTCCAAGAAGTTCGCCGGCTCGCTACCAGCCAGCTTGATGACGTCCATCGTCGCCATGGCAAGGCCAGCACCGTTCACCATGCAGCCGATGTTGCCGTCGAGCTTTACATAGTTCAGATTGTTTGCGGTCGCTTCGATCTCCAGCGGCTCCTCTTCATTCAAATCCCGCATCTTCTGCACATCGTCATGCCTGAAGAGGCCGTTATCGTCGAACGACACTTTGCCGTCCAGCGCAACTAACGTTTTTTCCTTCGTGATGATGAGCGGATTGATCTCGACCAATGCCGCATTCTTCTCCATGAACAGACGATAGAGGTTGCCGAGCATCTGGACGAAGGGGTTGATCACAGCCGGCTCGATCGTCTGGAGACTCAGCGCATACGCCACGTTCCGACCGTTGTGCCCATGGAATCCGACGGCGGGATCGATCGCTTCCTTGATGATCTTTTCCGGCGTCTTAGCCGCCACTTCTTCGATTTCCATTCCGCCTTCGGTGCTGGCAATGAACGTCGGCCATCCGGTGTCGCGGTCGACCAGCAGGCTCAGGTACAATTCCTTGCTGATGTTCGCGCCTTCCTCAATCAAGAGGCGGTGCACCTTGCGCCCCTTTGGACCGGTCTGGTGCGTGACGAGTATCTTGCCGATCAACTCTCTGGCCAATTCAGCGACAGCAGCCTTGTCCTTTGTGATCTTGACGCCGCCGGCCTTGCCACGGCCTCCGGCATGGATCTGCGCCTTCACGACGAAGACCGGCGTATTCAGTTCGTTGGCCCAGGCAGTTGCCGCTTGGGGAGAGGTGATCTCTTTCCCGCGCGGAACCGGCACCCCGAATTGCGCGAACAACTGCTTGGCTTGAAATTCGTGCACATTCATTTCTTCTCCTTGCGCGACAGGCGCGACGAGCGGGACTCGCGAGAAGCGCGATCAATTCGGAAACCCGTCTCGCTAGTCTCGCTTTTCTCGCACGTCTCGCTACCCTACTTTCCTCGTATACGCCGGCAGGATCATCGGTGAGATTACGCCGCTCACATTCCCGTGCTTTTTCGCATCAGCCCGGAACCGTTGGAGATGTTTTAACGTCAGCGTCCCTTGTTTCATCGATCCGGCGCGCGAGGCTGCGGTCAGCCCCGATCGTTTTCCGAAGACCATCAAATCAAGGAGGGAGTTCCCCATCAACCGATTCCTCCCGTGCAACCCTCCTGAAGCTTCTCCGGCCACGAAGAGATTCTTCACGTTGGTTTCCGAGTTCGTATCGATCTTGACCCCTCCGTTCTGATAATGCAGTGTGGGATAGATCAACACCGGATCTTTGCTGATATCGATACCGAAGCGATCAAACTGGAGTTTCATGGCCGGGAAATGTTTCTCGACCGTACCAGGCCCATGTTCGGCATCCAAAAGCGGAGTATCCAACCACACTCCGACACGACCCGACATGGTGCGAATGCCACGACCTCCTTCGCACTCACGGATGATTGAGGAAGACACCACATCGCGCGTATCGAGTTCGTTCACAAAACGTTCGCCTTTGGCATTGACGAGGTGACCGCCCTCAGACCTTATGCCTTCCGTCACCAAGGCCCCGACCAATTGTTCCGGATACACCGCCCCTGATGGGTGGTATTGGAAAGTATCGATATGGGCCAGCTTGGCGCCCATGCGGTAGCACAGACAGAGGCCGTCGCCCGTCGCCCCATAGTGATTGCTCGTCGGGAAGCCTTGAAAGTGGAGCCGGCCGATTCCGCCTGTGGCCACAATGATCGACTTAGCTTCGACGACTACATACCGATGATTGTCAAGATCCTTTAGGATGGCCCCGGTGCAGCGCCCTTCATCGTCGCTGAGCAGTTCAACCGCCGCGCAGAATTCCAACAGCTGGATCTTCTGATTCAGCACTTCGTCCTTGAGCACCCGCATGATCTCCAGACCGGTGTAGTCGGAGCAGGTCAGGAGGCGCGGTTTGGAACTGCCCCCGCCTTTTTTGACATGCAGATTGCC
>JBQTHY010000121.1:0-2550 GCA_052389395.1 Nitrospiraceae bacterium
CGATTATATGCAGCAAGGTACTCTTGCCGGCTCCCGAAGCCCCCACGATGGCGATCAGCTCGCCGCGCTGAATCTCGAGATTAATCCCCTTGAGTACCGGCAGCTCGTAGGACCCCATCGAAAAGGATTTGTGAAGATCAGTGACTTTGACCATAAGGACGCTTTCAGTCGTCAGCTCTCTCAGGCCTCAGCATTCTTAAACCTGACGGCCGACGGCCAAAGGCTGACGGCGGCCCCGTTATTCATAGCGCAGCGCTGCGACCGGTTCGAGCTTTGCCGCCTGGTTCGCTGGGTACACCGTGGCGATAAAACTGATCAGGATGGCCGACCCTGCCACGAGCAGCACGTCCTCGGCCAGTACGTGGACGGGAATTTTCGAGATGTAGTACACGGTCGGATCAAAGGTCCAAAACGTTTGGATCAGCCAAAGAAACGCATAGCCCAGCGGGATCCCGATGGCTGCGCCGGAAAATCCGATGACCAACCCGTTCAGCATGAAAATCCGCCGGATACTGCGCTTAGTCGATCCCATCGCCTTGAGAATCGCAATTTCTTTCTGTTTCTCCGTGACGATCATCGTCAGGGTGCTTACGATATTGAACGAGGCCACGATCGTGATCAAGACGAGAAGCAGAAACATCATCGTCTTTTCCAGCTTCAGGGCCGAGAAGAGATTTCGGTTCATCTGCATCCAATCCCTCGCTCCGTGGCTGAAACCCAAGTCGCGTTCGATGTCGCGCGCAATCTCGCCGGCGCGGAACACGTCCGTCACTTTCACTTCTATCCCGGACACGCTCGCCCCCATATTGAAGAATTTCTGCGCCTCGCCGAGCTCGATATAGGCGAGCGATGAGTCGTATTCATACATGCCGGAGTGGAAGAGTCCCACCACGGCGAATGTTCGAATCTTGGGCACCATGCCCAGGGCGCTGATCGGGCCGACCGGAGATACCACGTTTAGTGTATCGCCGGTAAACACCCCGAGCCGAAGAGCGAGTTCCTTGCCGAGAATGATGCCGGGTTTGTCGACCAACTGAGCCTCTCCCTCCGGATCGTCAACCGGGCCCTGTTTGACCTTGACGGGCGTGAGAAGATCGGTCAGTTGCCCCGATGATATATTCTTCGCCAATTCGGTGACTTGTGCCTCACGCTTCGGGTCGATGCCGCGCAGCACAATCCCCTGGACGCCGGACGGGGTAGTGAGCAGGACTTGACGGAGCACAAAGGGCGTCGCTGCGACGACGTTGGGGAGCGCGCCGATTTTCTCGACGAGAGGATCGTATTCCGTCATGTTTTCCTTCATCCGTTCTTGCACGATAATGTGGGCCGTGGTGCCAAGAATCTTGCTCTGAATGTCTTCTTTGAAGCCCGTCATGATGCCGACCGTGCCGATCAGAGCAGCCACCCCAAGGGTGATGCCTGCGACCGAGACGAAGGTATTGAGCGAAATGGTCCGGTTGCGGCGCTTGGCACGCAAGTAGCGGAGCCCAACGAATATTTCGTAGGGCAGGGCCACTATAATCTCTCCGGCCTCAACTGCGGGAAGAGAACCACGTCGCGGATCGAAGCCTGATTGGTAAAGAGCATGACCAGTCGATCGATCCCGATCCCTTCGCCGGCCGTCGGCGGCATGCCAAACTCAAGCGCACGGAGGAAATCTTCATCGACGAGATGCGCTTCTTCATCGCCGGCCTCACGCCGAGCTGCCTCACCTTCTAGCCGAGCACGTTGGTCCAGTGGATCGTTCAACTCAGAAAAGGCATTGGCAATTTCCCTTCCAGCGATGTACAGCTCGAACCGATCCACGAGGGTGGGGTCAGAGTCATTGCGTCTGGCCAGCGGAGAAAGCTCGATCGGATAGTCCGTGATGATGGTGGGCTGCTGCAACCTGGGCTCCACGGTTTCCTCGAAGATTTCATTGACAATGTTGAACAGTGGCCAATGGGGATCGACCTCTAAGCCCATGAGTTTAGCAGTAAATACAGCCTTGCCCTTATCCTGAAAGATTAAAGGGTCCAGATTGTTTACCTCAAGGATCGCTTGATGGTACGACCAACGCCGCCAGGGTGGGGTGAGGGTGATTTCTTTGCCCTGATACTCGATGACAGTCTTCCCGAGGATCTCTTGGGCCAGGCTGGAGATGAGTGTTTCTGTCAGGACGATCAGGTCGTGATAATCCGCATAGGAGACGTAGAACTCCAACATGGTAAATTCTGGATTATGTATGGTCGAGATGCCCTCATTCCGGAAGTTTCGATTGATCTCGAACACGCGTGGCAAGCCGCCGACGATCAGGCGCTTCAAATACAACTCCGGCGCGATGCGCAGATAGAGATCGACACCGAGCGCATTGTGATGCGTGACAAAGGGCTTGGCTGTTGCGCCGCCCGGAATCGGCTGCATCATTGGAGTCTCAACTTCAAGAAATCCCCGTTCGATCAGGAAGGCCCGAATGCCGGCGATGATCCGGCTCCGCGTCGAGAAGATTTCATGGACATCAGGGTTGGCGATGAGATCGACATACCGTTGTCGATAACGGGTTTCCACATC
>JBQTHY010000122.1:0-26835 GCA_052389395.1 Nitrospiraceae bacterium
ACAAAAGCGTCAATCTGAATTGACTTTTCACAGTCACCTCAGTATCCTCTTTTTCTTTCCAATAGAAGGAGTTAGGCGTATGAAAGTCATTCTTCAGGAGACGCTCGAAGGGGTGGGCCACCTAGGCGATCTCATCAATGTAGCTGATGGATTTGCCAGGAATTATCTGTTGCCCCGCCGTAAAGCGGTCGAGGCCAATAGTCGGAGCATCAAAGCCTTCGAGCATGCCAAACGAGTCGCGGCGGAGAAGGCCAAGAAGGAAAAATCGGAGATCGAGACCCATGCCAAGAAGGTATCGGCCGTCACACTGACCATCGAGGCGCAAGTGGGCAAGGACGACAAGATGTTCGGTTCGGTCACGGCCAAGGACATTGCCGAAGGGTTGGCCGATCAAGGCTTCACTGTTGATCGACGGAAGATTCAATTGGCACAGCCGATCAAGGAGCTTGGGACCGTGACGGTACCCATCAAGATGCCGCGAGAAGTGACGGCCACGGTTACCGTTCGCGTGGTCAAGAAGCAGGAAACGGAACCACTTTCGGCGTAGGTCACGTATTTGGTGGCGAGATCGATGCATAACGCAATTGGCTCATTAGACGCACTGAAGGCGACAGATCCAGATGTCTACGCCGCGATTGAAGGGGAAGAGATCCGGCAGCATGACAAGCTGCTCCTGATTGCGTCAGAGAACTTCGCCAGCCCCGCAGTTTTGGCCGCGCAGGGTTCTCTGATGACCAATAAGTATGCGGAAGGTTACCCTGGCAGGCGGTATTACGGGGGTTGCCAGTATGTCGACGTCGTCGAAGATCTGGCGATTCAGCGATGCAAACTGATTTTCGGGGCCGAGCACGTCAACGTGCAGCCGCACTCAGGTTCGCAGGCCAATATGGCGGCCTATCTGTCTGTGTTGAAAGCTGGGGATACTATTCTTGGGATGGATTTGGCCCACGGCGGACACCTGACGCATGGGAGCAAGGTAAACTTTTCCGGTATTTTGTTTCGCGTCTTTTCCTATGGCGTGGACCGCAAGACGGAAACGATCGACTACGATGCCGTCCAGAGACTTGCCGACGAATCCAGACCTCGTATGATCGTCGTCGGTGCCAGCGCCTATGCCCGCGTTCTGGATTTTCCTCGTTTTCAGCAAATCGCCAAATCGGTCGGGGCATACTTGATGGTCGATATCGCTCATATTGCCGGCCTCATCGCCGCAGGGCTTCATCCTAATCCTGTTCCCTATGCAGATTTTGTGACGACGACGACCCATAAGACACTCCGCGGCCCGCGTGGTGGTGTCACGATGTGCAAGGCCGAACATGCGAAGGCCGTCGACAAGTTTGTGTTCCCCGGTTTGCAGGGAGGACCCCTGATGCATGTGATCGCGGCCAAGGCCGTCGCATTCAAAGAGGCCTTGTCTCCGTCATTTAAGCGCTACCAGCAGCAAGTAATCGCCAATGCGAAGGCGTTGGCTCAGGGGCTTGTCGATCGCGGCTACAAGATCGTCTCCGGTGGGACCGATACCCATCTCATGCTTGTGAACCTCACCAATAAAGGGATCACCGGTAAGGAGGCCGATGCCGCCCTTGATGCTGCCGGAATTATCGTGAATAAGAACGCCGTCCCGTACGACGAAAAACCGCCGGCGATTGCCAGTGGGATTCGACTGGGAACTCCGATCGTATCGACGCGAGGGATGCAAGAAGGAGAAATGAAACAGATTGTGGACCTTATCGATCGTGTCCTGCAGCACCGGAATGATCCGGCGGTTCTGGAAGAAGTTCGCGCTGAAGCCAAAGCCTTGTGCAACCGTTTCCCCATCTTCCATTCCTACTAACAGCCCACATTCAAGAGGGCGGGGTCGCCACCTGTGAAATGTCCGTTCTGCGATGATCTCGAAGACAAGGTGGTCGACTCCCGCATGGCCAAAGAAGGCGAGGTCATCCGCCGCCGCCGCGAGTGTCTCAGGTGCAAGCGTCGCTATACGACGTACGAACGCGTGGAGGAGAATCTTCCGGTCGTCGTGAAGAAAGATGGCCGCCGCGAGTCGTTCGACCGAACAAAGATCCTCTCCGGGATGAAAAAAGCCTGCGAGAAACGGCCGATCAGCACGGCAACCATCGAAGCTGCGACTGACCGGATCGAAAAGCGGATCCAGGAGATGGGCGAAAGTGAGATCGAAAGTCGGATTGTGGGTGAAGAAGTCATGAAGGAGTTGCACCAATTGGACCAGGTCGCCTATGTCCGGTTTGCGTCGGTGTATCGAGAGTTCAAGGACATCGACCAGTTCATGGATGAGCTTCAATCTCTGGCTCAGCAACGCCGCGAACATTGAGATCGAACTCCCAGAACCCAGCTTCTGTCTTCGCCTTTTTCTTCTTCGTTCCATCCTACCCGTCTCGACATTCATCGATCGCCACACTGACGATCAGCGCGCACGGAGTTCCAAGGCAATGACCAACCTGCAATCTTGGCGAGTCCGACGGAAAGCGCCGAGCCCTGGAGCGACCAACGTCGCTATCATCGGCGCCGGCCGCGGAGGCACCGCTCTGATGGAAATCTTTGCGAATGATCCTCTCGTTCAGATTGTAGGGGTCGCGGAGATCGATCCACAGGCGCCCGGAATGAGCCTTGCGAAACGACTAAGGATTCCAGTGACGCGCGACTATCGAGAACTCTTGGCGATGGAACAGGTCGACTTAATTGTTGATGTATCGGGAAATTCAGAGGTCTGGCAATTCCTCCAAGACTTTCATCGGATCGGCGTGACCATCATCGGCGGGGCCAGCGCCAAGTTCATGTGGGAATTGATCGAGGCGCGCATCCGGGCCACCGCCGAGATTGAAAAGACGCTGAACAAGTATCAATCCCTCTATCGGTTGTACGTGAAGGAGACCGGCACAGCGGTGACAGAAGAACGAACCAGAATCGCGTGCGAGATCCACGACGGACTCGTGCAAAGCTTGGCGGGTGTCAATTTCAAACTCGATCTCTGCCAACAACTTATTCGGAGCAATCCGAAAGCCAGTCTCGCCACCATTAAGGAGAGCAAGGCCCAGCTCAAACTGGCGATTCAGGAAGCCCGCCAAGTGATCTTTAATCTGCGCCCCCTCCACTACGACAAGATGGAATTGATTCCCGCACTGAAAAACTATCTCAAATCATATGGCACCCAGTCGCATATCGCCGCCAAGTTTTCCGTGACGGGCGATGAAAAGCTACTCTTTCCTCGGACCAAGATCTTCCTGTTCCGAATCATCCAAGAAGCTTTGAGTAACGTTCAAAAGCACGCTCAGGCCGATCGGGTGTCAATCCAACTCGAGATTGATCTCGAGAGGTTGCGGGTCACCATCACTGATAACGGCGTCGGCTTCGACATGGAGACCGTCCTGCGTGACCCGGAAAAATGGGATCACTTTGGGATCAAAGGCATTTTGGAACGAGCCCGGTTGGTCGGCGGGGAGGGACGCGTAGAATCCAAGAAAGGGCGGGGCACGAAAATTATCGTCGAAGTGCCACTGGTTAAGAAGGAGGCTAAGGGCAATGGAGAAAATTAAGGTCCTGATCGCCGACGATCACCGAGTCGTTCGAGAAGGCTTGGCTGCTATTCTTAAGACCAAAGAAGACATCCAAGTCATAGGGGAAGCGCAAGACGGCATGGAGGCAGTGGAGAAGGCCCGTGCCCTGGTCCCCGACGTTATTTTGATGGACGTAAGCATGCCACGGATGGGTGGAGTCGAAGCCACGAGGCAGATTAAACGTGAGCTTCCGCACATCGGGATTGTTGCGCTGACCATGTACGAGGAACAACAATACATCTTTGATCTGGTCCGAGCCGGCGCCACCGGATATCTACTCAAGGATTCTGAATCCTCCCAAATCGTCGCTGCCATCCGGGCAATCTATCGTGGTGAATCGCTCATCCACCCGTCCGTCGCCAGCAAGATCTTGGCGGAGTTCTCGATGATGGCTCAAAAGAAAGGCAAGAAGCCGGCGTGGGCCGAGCATGATCTGACAGAGCGAGAGATCACCGTCTTGCGATTGGTCGCCGATGGGAAAACTAACAAGGAAATCGCCAACAATCTCGACTTGAGCGAGAAGACCGTGAAGAATCACGTCCGAAACATCTTCCACAAGCTTCAAGTTTATGACCGTACGCAGGCAGCTATCCTGGCCATACGGAAGGGACTGATCGAGCTAGATCCAAAACATTAGTCATTTGATGACGCGTGATATTCAAGCGATCTCCCCCCCAGTGAGTAGGCCACCTATCCAGGTCTGTTACGCAGGTCCAGCTCAGTAATACGCCAACCGAAACGAGCTATGCGTCGCCGTCGAGGGCAGGCAGTAAGACCGTTTCTCATTGTTCCCGTGCCCTCCAGCCCGCCACCGACGCGCCGTTCTCGCTCTTGACCGGTGCAGGGCTGGGGCGTAGAGTGTATTCACATTTCACAAGCCGCCTCGTTCTGGAGGTGGTAGCCATGATCCTCCGTGGAGCAACGATCCAACGCGACGGGCATGGCAGGTACGGCCTCGTCTCCCCTCAACCCCTTTCCAGCAAGAGAGCCGAAATGCCTGCTGCCGGTGTGCCGATTCCAATCGGGGTGAACCTCTGCGACCGCATGGACGTTCCTCACCGCTCCACAGGAGGCAGTGCTGCCATGTCCAACCGTGAGAACCGGAAACTCTTTCATCTGAGCAGAGCAAGCTGTCGGGTGATGCGCATGCCACCCGTCTGATTGCCCCTGTCATAAGGAGGTCACTATGTCGTACCGCAACACCACTATTGACATCATCGTAGGGGTCGGCATGTGTGCGATTGTCTTCGGAGCCTTGCTCTTCGTTGGCGCGGCGAACGGCACACTCCAGACAACCACCCGCCAGTCTATGTCGAGTGGACAACCCGCCGACAGTGAATTTGGAATGACCAGGCTCCAACCCGTTCTGGGCCAAGCCATTGTCGACGAGGCGCTCTTCGAACGCCGCGCGATTCTGTGTTGAACTTCCAGCGGGGAGAGCAAGCGATGTCCATCAGGCTGCTAATTGCTTAGAATCAACGACTCTTCAGGCAAAGTCTGCGGATGCTCCTGGAACACGAACGGGATCTCAGGGTTGTTGCCGAGGCCACGGACGGCCGCGAGGCGTTCGACCTGGCGCTGGAACACAAGCCCGATCTCGTGCTCATGGACGTCGATATGCCGCATCTCGACGGTGTGACGGCCACGAGGCTGATTCGTGGCTGCTTGCCTGACATGAAGGTTCTGATATTGGCCGACCACGACGAAGATGCGCGGATTGTCGCGGCGGTGCAGGCGGGGGCGTTCGGCTATATTCTCAAGGAAGCCGACCATACTGACTTCGTGCGCATCATCAGAGCCACTCATCGAGGGAAGCATGTGCTCTCACCGTTCGTGCCGGACCGCTTTGCGCGCAGCGCAATGGCCGCGGTCGGGCAGGCATGGGGGGATGAAAAAGCTATCCTGCCCAACCTGACTGACCGGGAACGAGAGATACTGGCCTGCGCAGCAGCCGGTCGGAGCAACAAGGAGATCGCCGAGCAGCTGTGTGTCTCGATCGATACGGTCAAAACCCACCTGCATCATATCTATCAGAAACTCTCCGTCAACGGACGCGTCGAGGCTGTGCTCGCCTACCTGCAGGCTAAATAAGCTGAACGAGCTTTTCCCTATCTCACCCGTACGGTGTAGGTCGATTCCATCCTTTAGGCGATGGAGAAGCGGTCAGCGCAGCTCCTAGCATAACGGCAATGGTGAAAAGCAATTCGTGGCAACGCCGATCTGCGGAACCTAAGATTCAGCAAGGAGGTGTGAGGCTGGACACGATGCTGTCCAGAAGATTTCTGAGGGCGGAGGGGTTCCACAATTATGATGTTTGTGCTGACGAACATGGGTGGAGATGACGGAACACGAGAACCTCGAAGCTGCAAGACCGATTGAGCAAGGAGGTGAACGGACATGGTTAACCTGTCAGACAAAGAGCTGTTCGCCCTACTCGGGGCGTTTTTTATCGGGATCGTTGTGTTCTCGCTTTGGATGGGAGGGTTCATGAATTGATCAACCCACTGGTCGGTATCAGCGCGGGAGCGATCCATGAGATGAAATACGATGCCGGCCGGTGAGTGTCTTGCAAGGCGGCTTGACGGTATCGAGAGAGACAGCATCGAGAGAAAGGACTTGTGTGGTTCACACACGAGGGCGTGGCCCATGTCAGGTGTGTATTGGGGAATCGTGGTGGGTCTCGTGGCGATGGTGGCGACCTTTTTCGTCTGTATTGAGGTAGTGTTTTCCAGTACGAAGGGGTCCTCACCCGGAGCGAACAGTAAGGTCGATCAGCCGAAAACGGTGATCCCAGATGCCGCGGATAGCGACCGTCAAGCGGCATAGATGCATACGACAGACCTAGACGAATCCCGTTGTTGCTACAAATACGGTACCCTACGGTCGAGATCATCGGTCCCGCCATGATGGTCGCTCGCGACCATGCCCACCGCGCGGCGGGGAATACATTTCGAAGGCGGACTGAAGATCCTCCTGAGAACAATGGCACCTTGTGAGTGACACGATGAAGTCAGCCTGCTCTTAGCCAGCCACCCGCACCAGCACCTTTCCCATGGGCCCCTGTGCCAATCGCGCAAATCCCCTCTTTAACTCTTCGAACGGGACGATGACGTCCACCTGTGGTCGCTGCCCTATGGCGTCCAGCCGACCGACGATTTCCTTCCACACAGCCAGGGTTGCCTGGGCCGTATCGTCCCCGACCGAAACGCCGCCCATTCGAATGCGACGGAACAAGAGGGTCGCCGTGTTGAAGTCCGGCACGGTGCCTCCGCTCCTGCCGACCACGCTAATCCGGCCGCCATAGCCAAGCAGGGCCACCACCTGAGGCAACAGCGTGCCTCCAACGCTGTCGATGGCCAGGTCGACTCTCTTCGGACTGATTGCCGTTGTCACGGCCTTTACCAGATTCCTGTCCGCCGGATCAAACACGAAATCGGCTCCGAGTCTCTTCAACCTGGCGCCTTTTTCTGCACTGCGTGACAAGGCAACCACGGTGAGATCCATCGATTGCCCAAGCAGCACCGAAGCAACGCCGACACCACCTGACGCGCCAGTCACGAGGAGGACAGATCCTGGCTGCGGAGGCGCCGGAGGATCGTTCCACTGAGTCAAGGCCTGCCAGGCTGTTAGAAAGACCAACGGGGCGCCGGCCATCTCTTCGAGAGACCATCCCGCAGGGATTCGGGTCACAGATTCCGCGGGAACGACGACTTTCTCGGCCAGAGTTCCCGGAAATTCCACCCCCGCGTTGCATCGCAGAATCCCCACAGGCTCACCAACACGGACGTTCTCAACGCCGGAGCCTATTGTCACCACGTCACCCACGCCATCTCGCCCGAGAATGTGTGGCAACGGCGGCTTGGCCGGGTACATCCCCTGCGCCAGAAAGGCGTCCGCGGGGTTGAGCGCTGCAAACCTCACCCTCAACAGCACCTCTGCTGGGCCCGGTCGAGGATCCGGCGCCTCGCCGAGCCGCAGGCTTTCGACACCCCCATAGGAATCCATCAACCATGCACGCATAGGTTCATCTCTTCCTGGCGCGGCCTATTGGCGGCCACAGTGACTTTCTCAAGGACTGTAGGATATTACGGTTGCTCCCGGCGTGCATGTCTTTCACGACTCCATGTAGGAACCCATCGGGCTGTCTCGGGAGGATTGAGCTGATGGTTTCTGTCGGGGAGGGGCGATCTTTCGGCGGTGACATCCCCATGGAGTCCGACAGGAGCGATGTCTTTGCAGGGCACCATCAAACGGGTGCGAAGCCAGAGATGATCAGATTGCTTTGCGCGCAGTGTCTTTTCCAGGACTGACAGCATTCTCCTGTCGAATCATGTACTCTTGAAGGCCGCGCCGGATGATTCCGTCCGAGAGTGAAGGGTATGTGACGCTGAGCGACCCCTTTCCGACGATCGTCACCGCTGCGTCTTGATTGCGGATGAGTTCTCGAATGTTTTGTTCGATGCGCTGCTTGGCCTCGCGGAAGCTTTCCTCTGCCAGGTCCCAAACCTCCGGATGTCCGGTGGTCTGCTCTTGCCATTCGGCGTTGAGAGCTGTCGTCGCAATCACGAGAAGATCTTCGCCTATGACCTCGATCCGGTTTTGGCGGCCTTGGTCATCCCGAAGCGCGTCCCGGTGGAATAACATGGTGTAGAAAATCGCCCGCGCGAGCCGACGACTCGTTCGTTCGACAAAAGCCAGTTTCGGTCGGACCTGAGGGTGCCGGAACTCGGGCTGAGATGGTAGTAGCCTGCGCTTCCATTGCTTCCCGTACCAGGGGAGATAGAACCTCAGGAGCTGTCGCAACTCCGCGAGCCGACGAAGTCCTGTCATCCGCCCATCGAAGTAGTTCCGGACACGCTCAAGATGTATGTTGAGGCCCTCTCGCGCCACAAACGGTCGCAAGATATCGGTGGCCCCTTCGCCGATTCGATACATCTCGGCGTCACGGACCAGTTGCTCGATGCCGAACGCGGGTTCTCCGCGGAATCGTTTCGACTCTGCGGTTTCGTAGCCCATCCCGCCAAACAGGATCTGGGCATCTTTCAAAAACTGGATGGTCTTTTCCGAGCAAAAGATCTTCGCAATAGCGGCCTCGATCCGGACGTCATAGCTCTGTTGGTCGGCCATTCGCCATACAGAGGAAGCGAGGGCTTCCATGGCGAAGAGATTGGCGGCCATGTGGCCCAATCTCATGCGTTGTGTCTGCCGCTCGCCGAGGGGCTTCTGGAAGGTCATTCGTTGATTGGCCCGATCGAGCGTCGGCTGCCAGGCCTGCTTGGCCATGCCCAGGCAAATTGCCGGAATGCTGACCGCCCGCCCCACATTCAGTATGGTCAGGGCGTACTTCAGCCCTCGACCAACTTCACCGATCACGTTAGCTGCTGGAATGCGGACATCGTTGAAGGTCATGTAGGCATTCTCGATGCCGCGGCAGCCCTCGAATTGACATCGTTGTCGCACAAGGACGCCGGTTGTGTGCATGTCGAGGATGAAAGCGGTGTGAACCAGGTCGTCTGCGCCCTTGCCTTGAGGGACGGGGACCCAGACGGTTCGCCCGCTGTGCAGATCTCGTTTTGCTGGCACTCGTGCGATCAACGTGACATAGCGGGCAATGGAACCGTTTGTGCACCACAGCTTCTCGCCGTTGACAACAAACGTCGTGCCGCTGGCATCCAGGACCGCATTAGTTTGGATATTGGCGGCATCCGACCCGGTAATCGCTTCGGTGAGCGCAAAGGCCGAGACTGCCTCCTGTGCAACAATGGGCAGGTACTTGCGTTTCTGCTCCTCGCTGCCGAACAAGAGCAACGGCATGGCGATGCCGATGGATTGCGGCACTGCGACGGTCAGAGCCAGAATGTTGCTCCAGCTCGCCATGAGCATGAGCGCGCGACCGTAGTTCGTGTACGAAAAGCCAAGGCCTCCATACTGCCTCGGGATTTTCATGCCGAACGCGCCGAGCGCGAAGAGCCCCTTCAACACCGAGTCGGGGATCTTCGCGGTCCGTTCGATTTCAGAAGGGTCGACCTGCGTAGTGAGGAAGGTCTCCAGGCGCGGGCGGTATTCTTCCCAGGCAGTTTTCTGCTCCGGAACTTCTTCTGGTGTGAGGAGCAATGAGAAATCGGGGCTCCCGACAAAAAGACCCGCCATGAAACTCTTGCCGGTAAGCCGTTCCCGGGCCTCTTCGATCCGCTCGAGCCCTTTGAATAGGTCGGCCACAGTTGCTCCTTCAAGATGCTTTCTGTTGCAGGAGGGATGGCTTTTGGAGTTCTGTGAACCGCGCCGTGAAGTGGCGCAGCATCGGCGCTTCATAGGTCAAGGCGAGACCGTGAATCATCTCGCGGCGTTGGTACAGTTCGATGATCGATTCCGCGACGTAGGTGATCTGCATGTTCGTATAGACCCGGCGCGGAATGGCCAGCCGCACCATCTCGAGCTCCGGATGGACCGTTCGACCGGTTGCCGCATCTTTCTTGCCGAACATCACTGTGCCGATTTCGACTCCGCGGATCCCGTATTCTCGATAGAGAGCGACGGCCAACGATTGGGCGGGAAATTGATCTTGCGGAAGGTGTGGGAGAAACTCCCTTGCATTGAGATATACAGCATGTCCGCCGATCGGTTGCAGGATGGGCACGCCGACTTGCTCGAGCAATTCCCCCAGAAATCGGACTTGCCCAACCCGGAAGCTGAGATAGTCTTCGTCCAACGCCTCGCGGAGTCCTCTCGCCATCGCCTCAAGATCACGACCCGCCAATCCGCCATAGGTCGGAAAGCCTTCAATCAGAATGAGCATATTGGTAATGTCCTGCGCCCACTGATCGTTATTCAGGCTGAGAAATCCTCCTATATTGACGAGGCCATCTTTCTTGGCTGACATAGTACAGCCGTCACCGTAACTGAAGAGTTCGAGCGCGATGTCGAGGATCGATTTGTCTGCATAGCCCGGATCCCGTTCCTTAATGAAGTAGCAGTTCTCTGCAAACCGGCAGGCGTCGAAGAAAAGGGGAATACGATAGCGGTTCAGCAGCGAACGGGTCTGGCGAATATTGTCCATCGACACCGGCTGCCCGCCGCAGCTATTGTTCGTGATCGTAATCATCGCGAGCGGAATCCGGTCCCGCCCGACTCGATTGATCACCTCTTCCAATCGGACCAAATCCATATTGCCCTTGAATGGCATTTCGCAGTGGGGATCGTAGGCCTCCTTGATGACGACATCGAGCGCTTCCGCACCCTGGTGCTCGACGTTGGCACGCGTCGTATCGAAATGAATATTGTTGGGGACGCACATGCCTGGCTTGACGACGGTCGAAAACAGGAGATTCTCCGCCATACGGCCCTGGTGGGTGGGAATCACGTGCTGGTAGCCGAAGATGGATCGTACGGTCTCTTCAAAATGATAGTAATTTTTGCTGCCGGCATACGACTCATCACCGAGCATGAGGCCAGCCCATTGATTGTCGCTCATGGCGGACGTGCCGCTGTCGGTCAACAGATCCACATAGACACTCTCCGCCGGAACATGAAACAGGTTGTACCCCGCGTTGCGCAGCAGCCCATCCCGTTCTTCGCGCGTCGTACGCCGGATGGGCTCCACCACCTTGATCTTGAACGGCTCGGACGGGAATCTCATCGGACCGACCTCTTGAACCGGGCCAATTCTATCTCGAAGGCCGGCGAGCCACCGTACTCGAAGACGTACCGAGTCATGTCGAAAAGCGGAGCGGGATTGAGATCGCGTAGCAGTTCCGGTTTCCAGGTGATCTTCAATTGATTAATCATCGTGATCGGCGTCGGGGGGCCGATCACGCCGAGCTGCACTTGACCATAGGATTGGGAGAAGATGAGAATTTCTCGATCAAACATGGCTGCATTGAGGTCCCTCGCGGCTCCTTGGGCCTTATAATCCTCTTCGAATCGCTGGAACGCGGGGGCCCGCTCTAATTCCTCACGAAACGCATAGAAGATTTTGATGCCGGCCCGATGCTGGTCGTCCATGACTTGGATGGCGTCGGCCACAAACGATTCTTGTTGCATTTGTTCACTCGTTAGGACCAGGAGGCGTCGAATGACCACTCCCCGTTTGGCAGCTTCTTGATTAGCCAAGAGATAATTCGGATACAGGGCTTCGCCTTTTTTCCAGATATTCCAGTGCTCCATGATCGCGTCGATGGAAAACTCCGCCGTCTGGACAAGGCGAACCGCCTCAGCGTTCGCCTCCGCTCCTTCATAGGTCAAGGTCTGCGTCTCAAGCTGGCGTAGTTCCCGCCCGATTGCTTCAACTTTGCGCGGAATGTATTTGGGGGTCTTCGGAACATGAAGCATGACGTCGACGGCTGTCAGTGCCAGGGTCCAGTACTCTTTGGCTGCAGACGGAGCCTTATCTTTCTGAGCGATCAGCAGTAATTCCACCGGATTCTTATTGAGGAGTTTGGCGATCTTAATGCACAGCTCCGGCTTGGGAATCTTGAGACCGCGGCGCATTAAATTGGCTTCTGGTTGGGCAATGCCCAGCTTCTCTGCCAGCGCGTAATCGCTGCTGAGTTCGTAGCGGTCCTTCACGGCCTCCAAATACATAGAGATTTCTGACATGCACGACTCCTGTCAAAAGCTGGTGGGAACTCGATTCAACTCAGGATGACATCAGGCCGCGTGAGGGTGGAATTCGTACGGTTCGCGGTCAGGGAACCCTCGGCGTTCTAACCCCATCCAAAAGCCTTCGAGATAATCTAGAACTGCGTTCACGCCGTACCGAAAGGCTTCCTTATCCTGATCGGACATTCCGGCGTTGGTCGTGCTCTGCACGGCTGCCACCGCATGCTCCATCGCCTCCTCATGGGTAGACTCAAGCTCTCGGTGAAACGTGAAATAGGTGATGTCCATGTGAGGATGGCGGGTGGATTTCAGATAGGTGAGGCCTGGGATCAAGTGATCCCACATGGTGATAGCCATGTTCTCAAGGCCAAACGACGCCCCCAAGGCCTTGGCGTGATTGCCGTCGCTGTACAATCGTTGCATCCCCTCAATATAAGCGCGGGTTGAGGGGAGCATGGGACGAGACATGGCCTCATGAACGTCGACGTCAACTGATCGCAAGAAGTCTCGATAGAGGAGTTCGTGGCGATGTCTGGTCTGTCCATCGCCCAACTCGGAGTACAGGACCTTGGCCAGTTCGTCGGCAACCTTCTCGTCCTCGGTGTTCACAAGCTGAGACACCAGAATCTGGGGAAAGAAACGGGCGAAGTTATAGAACTCGACCGCGAATTCTTTGAGCTCCGTGTCGGAGAGATCCCCGGACTTGACGCGATTAAGGTACGAATTGTTGATCGCTCCGTGTCTGAGCACGAGATTCCTCATTTCTTGATAGAAATTGAACGCCATTGGGCACCTCCGGATACCAGGCGAATAGGGTTTCGGGAGTGATGAGGGAGCTTCTCCTTAGTGTTGCATGATATACTTTTTATATCATATTATCAATAACTGTTCGAATTGCAATGAGTTGGCCTGATGTAGCGAAACCATCTCGATTGAATGATATAGTGTTTATAAATACTTGCAAGAATCACAAATAATATGTTTTTTATATAACTCGATTTTGAATGTATGTTATATTGAGATTGTTCTTGCTGAAAGGCCCGAACCCTACAAGGAGATTCAACGAAACCCTGATAAATCGTCCAACGAAGAGAGGAGACGCCATCATGCACCAAGCAATAGGGATTGATCACATCACGCTCTGCGTGGAAAACCTCGAAGCGGCGGAATTTCTCTTCACCAAGATCCTTGGTTTCGATGTGATCTGGTCGGCTCGGGATGTCGGCAGCGACAAGTCATCGATGGACACGGTCGTTGTGCAGCGAGGCGACGCCAAGATCGCACTCATGCAGGGTCGAAATAAGACGATCAAATCGCAGATTAACGAGTTTGTTGAGAAGTACGGACAAGGCGTGCAACACTTCGCTCTTGAAGTCGATGACATCGAGGCCGTCTCTCGCGAGTGGGAAGCCCACGGCGTGAAGTTCAGCGGACCGCTGAAAGAGGCACGGGATGGGTTTGGACCGCTTAAGCAGCGGTTCACCTATCCTCTCTTCCCGGCCTGCGGGTTGTTCATCGAGTTGACCCAACGGCAGCACGGGGAAGAAAAGGCGAAGACCTTCGTCCGAAGCACGGTGGAATCGTTGTACAAGGACATCGAAAGAGATCAAGTCGCGGGCGTCGAACGGACGATCATTGATTACAATTCATCCCCGGTCCCGATGGAGAAGAAGCCGCTGAAGAGAGCGTCGTGAATGCCGTCTGACCCCTAGGGAGACCAGCCATGTATCTTAACAAAAAGGGGAAAGTTCCTAATCAAGCTCACGTTGGAATCCCCGAAGGGCTCTGCGAGGAGGAACATGGACGAGAAGGGTTTGCTGGGCCCGCATCACATTTATACCGGACACATGCCCCTACCGGCTGGGTGAAGATTGAAGGGCCGCTGAAGCCGCGTGCCTTTGCCTGCTCCAGGCTCGCGATGGCGACTGCGCCCAATGCCACGGATCGGGCAATCCTCATGATGCAGAGCCAGGATGTGACCCTCTACTTCTCGACCCACGCTGAGACAATGGCCCACTTTGTGCGTAACGCGGACGGAGACGAAGTATACTTCGTGCATCAGGGTACGGGGAGATTCGAGACGGACTACGGAACGGTGTCTTACGAACCGGGCGATTATGTGGTGATCCCCAAAGGGACGACCTATCGAACTCATGTCGATGCCAGTCCTTCGCTCTTTCTGATTATCGAAACTCCAGAGCCGATGACAATACCGGATCGCGGACCGCTCGGGCAGCACGCGCTCTTCGACAAAGGTGTGCTTGTCGCGCCCGAGCTCGGTGCCATGGGTCCACCGGAGGGTCAGGGCCGACAGTGGGAGGTCTATATCAAGCGCCAAGCCGACTCGACGCGAGTGGTCTACCCCTTCTATCCGATGGACGTGGTCGGCTGGAAAGGAGATCTTTGGGTGGCCAAGCTGAACGTGCGTGATTTCCGGCCGGTCACAAGTCCACGTTACCATTTGCCGCCGAGTGTGCACGGAACATTCCAGGCCCGCGGATGCCTTGTTTCCACCTTTGCGCCGAGGCCGTTGGAAAGCGACCCTGAGGCGCTGCGTGTTCCGTTCTACCATCGAAACACGGATTATGACGAAGTGCTCTTCTATCACCAGGGAGAATTCTTCAGCCGTGCGGGGGTTCAGCCTGGGATGCTCACGTTGCACCCACAGGGCATCCACCACGGTCCGCAGCCGCAAGCGGTGCAGGCCAGCAAGGGAAAGACGCATACGAGTGAAGTGGCGGTGATGATCGAATCGAAGACACCCTTCGCAGTGAGGCCGGAACTGGAAGCGATCGAGATCAAGGACTACGCACTGAGCTGGAGCCAGCAATGAAACTCGTCAGTTTTCTGGTCCCAACTCCTCTCGGCTCCCTCACCAGAATGGGAGCGCTGCATGGCCGGGGTCTTGTCGACTTGAACATGGCCTATGCGCGCTGGTTGGCTGACCAACGTGAGGCGCAGCCGTACCGCTTGGCCAATGCCCAGGTACCCGCGACCATGTTGGAGTTTCTCGAAGGAGGATCTTCGACGATGGCAGCTGCTCGGCGGGCATTGGATTATGCCGTCACGACCGGTCCTTCGCACAGAGGCCCTTCCGGCGAGACGATCTTTTACAATCCTGGCGACGTTCGGATCGTCGCTCCACTTCCGAACCCGCCTTCGCTGCGCGACTTCATCGCGTTTGAAGACCACATTGCGGCCACGTCGAAGAAACGGGGTCAGCCGATTCCTCCGGAATGGTACAAAGCGCCGGTCTACTACAAGGGGAATCACCGTACGATTATTGGGCCGGATGAGGATTTACCATGGCCGCTGGAAACGACGAAGTTGGACTATGAGTTGGAACTGGCCTGTGTCATTGGTTGCCGAGGTCAAGACATCCAGGAACGGGATGCGCAGGGCTACATCGCCGGCTACACCATCATGAACGATTTCAGCGCGAGAGACATCCAGTTTCAGGAAATGGCTTGCCGGTTGGGTCCGGCGAAAGGCAAGGATTTTGCGACAGCCTTGGGTCCGTGCTTACTGACTCCCGATGAAATAGCTGATCTCGGTGCTCTGACAATGATCGCCAGAGTTAATGGAGAAGAATGGTCTCGGGGACGGTTCGGGACAATCCACTGGTCATTCCCGCAAATGATCGCGCATGTCTCTCGAGGCGAAACGATTTACCCTGGCGATGTGTTCGGCTCGGGAACCGTAGGTGGAGGATGCGGACTCGAAATGGATCGCTACTTGAAGCCGGACGACGTGGTGGAGCTGGAAATTCAGCCCATAGGGGTCCTGAGAACCAGGGTGGTAGGTGCAACCCAGAGGAATCGAATATGAGCGTCAGCACGGTCGAACAGGCACTCGCCGAGTTGGTGCAACGACATAGCGAGCTCTACGACGGACCGGCGATCGATACCAAGCTCGAGGCGATCATTCGCGACGGCTCACAAACCAAACTCACTCGTTGGGATATTCTGCGCGTCCTGCGAATGTCCCGATCGGTCTGCTTCGATACGCACATGGAAGTGGTGTCCGGTCACCACACGGCGACCTATCTGCGGTTCGAGTCCGTTGCCCGTTTTCCGGAGTTGATCAGGCTATTGGCCCGGGACATGGCCGAGTGGATCAGACGAACATTCCAGCACGATCCGATTACCGGCATTGTGGCAACCACCTCTGCGGCGGAGTCGCTTGCCGAAGGGATTGCCGATGTACTCCAAGACACGATGCGATTGCGCGTGACGTTGACGCCCTACAGTTGCGAGACCGGCCGGATCGGGACGGACATCATAGTCGGCATGATCCAACCAGGCGAGCGATTCTTGGCGCTCAACGATGTCACCACGCGTGGCAATTGCGTGAGCAAGCTAGGCAAAGTGATCACGGATAATGGGGGTTTGCTGGCCGGAATGATGGTCTTCGCTCGTCGCGATAGTAGCCAGTTCCCACTGATGGGAGACCTGATCGCCCAGTACCCGTTCTACTATTCGACGGATCTCAACATGCCGCAGTGGGAGCCGGCGCAGTGCCCTCTGTGCCGGATGAACAAGCCCCTGCTATCCTGGAAAGATATGCCGGAGCTCTGAACGCAAGCGATCAGCCCCCAACCTTCAGCTTTCAGTCCAGAAGGCTGATGGCCGAGAGCTGACAGTTTATTATAAATCCAGAGAGGTGACCATGGATCTTGCGGTTGTCTCCAAAGAAATCAAACGAGCCGATCTGCTCCAGATGTACTACTATCTCCGGCTGACCAGGACAGTAGAAGATAGAGTGACCGCGCTCTATCGGCAGGGACGCATCGTCGGTGGGTGTTATACCAGCCATGGGATGGAGGCCATTGCGGTGGGATACGCGTCCGCGCTCGAGCGTGACGATGTCATCGCCCCCTTTCACAGAGACATGGGAGCCTTCCTCATTCGAGGTATTACTCCCGGCGAGGTCCTCGCCCAGTACCTTGGAAAACGGACCGGCCCTACGAAAGGAAAGGACGGCAACGTTCACATGGGGGATCTCAAGCGTGGAATTATCGGGTTTGTCAGCCATCTGGCCGATAATCTGCCGGTAGCCACCGGCGTGGCTCTGGCGTTCAAGATCAGAAACGAAGCCCGCGTCGTCTTCACTGGAACCGGTGATGGGGGGACTAGCCGTGGCGACTTTCACGAGGCGATGAACTTTGCGGCGGTGCGCAAACTTCCCGTCGTGATCTTCTGTAACAACAATCAGTACGCCTATTCGACGCCGCAACGGCTACAGATGGCAATCCCCAACGTGGTCGATCGGGCCAAGGCCTATGGGATGCCCGGCGAGATCGTTGACGGGAACGACGTGGCAGCCGTGTACCTGGCCGCCAAGCGCGCGATTGTGCGGGCTCGCGCAGGCGAAGGACCGACGTTCCTTGAGTTCAAGACCATGCGGATGCACGGCCATTCCGAGCACGATTCGGCCAAGTATGTGCCGCGCGAGTTGCTGGAGGAATGGAAGAAAAAAGATCCGATCCTCAAAGCCGAGCAACTGCTCATACAGCTCGGGTATGGCGATGAGGCATATTTCCATGAGGTCGGAGAGCGGGCAAAGAAAGAAGTCGAGGCCGGTGTGGAATTTGCGGAGCAAAGTCCGTTGCCGGAAGGACGGGAAGTGTTGGAAGGAGTTTTTGCCACAGAGGATGAGGTGATGTCATGACCACCGCTGCAGCCCAATCCGAAGTCACCTATCTAGAGGCGATCTCCCAAGCCCTGGATGAGGAGATGACTCGTGATGAGCGAGTCTTCCTCATGGGTGAAGATATCGGGACCTATGGCGGAGCCTTCAAGATCACCGAGGGGTTTCTCCAAAAATATGGAGAGTGGCGAGTACTCGATACACCATTAGCTGAATCCGGCTTCGTGGGAGCCGCCATCGGAGCCGCGATGATGGGTCTTCGTCCGGTCGTGGAGATGCAGTTTGCTGACTTTATTTCCTGCGCCTTCGACCAGATCACCGAAGTGGCGGCCAAGAATCACTACCGATGGGGCGCAGCGGTTCCAATGGTGATTCGTGCCCCATTCGGCGGTGGCGTGCACGGCGGCCCGTTTCATTCCGAATGTCCGGAAGGCTGGTTCTTTCACTCACCGGGGCTCAAGCTCGTAGCCCCTTCCACGCCATACGATGCGAAGGGGCTCCTCAAGGCCGCGATTCGCGATCCCAATCCAGTCATTTACTTCGAACACAAGTTTCTCTACCGGCGAATCAAGGCAACGCTGCCCCAGGAGGACTTCGTGGTCCCGATCGGGAAGGCTGACATCAAACGCGCCGGCAATGATATTTCGGTCATAACTTATGGGGCGATGGTCCATCTGGCATTGGATGCCGCCCAGGTACTGGCGAATGAAGGCGTCGATGTGGAAGTGGTCGATCTGCGCACGTTGATTCCACTCGACAAAGAGACTATTTATGGGTCGGTACGCAAGACCAGCAAGGCCATCTTGCTGCACGAGGATAACAAGACCGGGGGAATCGGCGCAGAGATCGCTGCTCTGTTGGCGGAAGAATGTTTCGACTGTTTGGACGGGCCGATCATTCGCATCGCCCCGCCGGACACGCCAGTGCCGTTCAGTACGCCGTTGGAGGAGTTTTTTCTTCCGAAGACGAGCGATATTGTGTCGGCGGCGCGAAAGTTGGCAGCGTATTAACAAATCGTGACGGGTGATGAGTGACGAGTGACGAGCAAGGGATAGAATCCCTCTTCCACCCTTCACCCATCACGCGTCACCGATCACGAGGTCTTCAGTGGTCACCGACATCATCATGCCCCAGCTTGGAGAAAGCATCGCTGAAGGAACCGTGGTGAAATGGCTCGTCCCGGTCGGTGGGATGATTGAAAAGGACCAATCTCTCTTGGAAGTGGAGACCGAAAAAGTGGCGTTGGAGATTCCTTCCCCCGCTACGGGAGTCTTGAGCGAGATCGTCATCCAGGAGGGTGAAACGGTTCCTGTGGGAACCCTGCTCGCCCGAATTGAGAGCGCTCCTCCCTCGGAAGTAATCAACCGAGTCGGCGGGGTGGTCGTCCGTCCCATGGAACCGGTTCCCGAGGGTGCAGACCGTCATTCTCCTGCTGTCCGACAACTGGCCAAGGAACACGGAATCGATCTGGCACAGTTAACAGGAACTGGAGCCAGCGGACGGGTAACCAAGAAGGACGTGCAGGATTTCATCGCTCGGAGCGGTGGTGCAGCCAAGGCGATGCCGCCTGGGGCTGAACAGTCAATGGGCGAAGACATTCTGCCGTTCACACAAATGCGCAAGACCATCGCGGAACGGATGGTCAGAAGCCGTCAGACGTCCGCCCACGTCACAACCTTCTTTGAGGCGGACTTCTCGGGCGTCGCCAAATTCCGGGAAGGCCGAAGCCTGACCTACCTTCCCTTCATAATCCGTGCGGCAAGCCGCGCCATTCGCGACTTGCCGATCGTCAACTCTGCGTGGGGCGAGCAAGGCATCATGATCAAGAAGGACATTCATGTCGGCATCGCCACGGCGTTGGAGGAGGGGCTCCTGGTGCCTGTGGTGCGACATGCAGATCGAAAAGGATTGACGCAGCTGGCCAACGAAGTGGCTGATCTGGCGGAGCGGGCCAGGTCCAAGAAGCTAAGTCCTGAGGAGGTTCAAGAAGGGACGTTTACGATCACAAATCACGGCGGATTCGGCAGCTTATTCAGCACGCCGATCATTCACCAACCGCAGATCGCCATCCTGGGAGTCGGGGCAGTTCAGAAACGGGCTGTGGTCATTAACGACGCCATTGCGATCCGTCCGATGGGCTATCTCAGCCTCTCGTTTGACCACCGAGTCATCGATGGGGCGACGGCTGATCAGTTTATGGCGAAGGTGAAGGGCTACCTGGAACAAAGTCGGTGGGAGCAGGTCTTGTGATAGGGGATCTGTGAAACTTAGGGGGTGAGGCAGTGGAGGAAATAGCGCCGTGAACGAGAAGAAGCAAGCTGTCATTGTTAGCGCCGTCCGAACTCCCATGGGGAGTTTTAACGGCGTATTCAGCTCCGTGCCCGCGACCACGTTGGGCAGCATTGCCATTGCTGAAGCATTGCGGCGGGCACACCTTCAGCCCGAGCGCGTCGATGACGTCTATATGGGCTGTGTTCTCAGCGCCGGACTCGGTCAGGCGCCGGCTAGACAAGCCTCGATCGGAGCCGGAATCCCCAACTCGGTCGGTGCAACAACAGTTAACAAAGTCTGCGGCTCCAGTCTCAAGACTGTGATCATGGCTTCCCAGACCATTGCGCTCGGTGAAGCACGGATCGTTGTCGAAGGAGGCATGGAGAATATGACTCGCGCCCCCTATCTGTTGGAGAAAGCGAGGCAGGGCTACCGCTTGGGGCACGCGGAATTGGTGGATAGCATGGTCAAGGATGGCTTGTGGGACGTCTACAACAATTTCCACATGGGCAACTGCGGGGAGCTGTGCGCGGCCAAGTACCGATTCACACGAGAGGAACTCGACGACTTCGCTCTCGAGAGTTACCGGCGCGCCCGGGAAGCTATTGCGACCGGGACCTTCAAGCGTGAAATTGCCCCGGTTGATGTACCACAACGGAAAGGCGCGTCCGTGACCGTCACGGATGATGAAGAACCGAACCGAGTCGATCTGAGCAGGCTGCGCGCACTCAAGCCCGTGTTCCAGGAAAACGGCGTTCTGACCGTGGGCAATTCTCCTGCCTGCAACGACGGAGCAGCAGCGTTGGTCGTCATGGCCGAAGAAGAAGCTGCCCATCTCGGGCTCAAGCCGATGGCGCGCATCGTCGGTTACGCGGGAGCAGCCCTCGCGCCTGAGTGGTTTACGATTGCCCCGATCGAGGCGATCAAGCTGGTGCTCAAGCAGACCGGCCTCTCAGTCGGCGACATCGATCTGTTTGAGATCAACGAGGCCTTCTCAGCTGTCTCCCTCGCCATCAACCGAGAACTAGGGCTCAATCCAAAGAAAGTCAACGTCAACGGCGGGGCGGTCGCGCTTGGCCATCCGATCGGGGCCACCGGCGCACGAATACTGACGACCCTCCTGCATGCGATGGAAGCCTGCAAAGCCAGGCGAGGGCTGGCCGGTCTCTGTATCGGCGGCGGGGAGGCTTTGGCGATGATTGTGGAAAGGGAATAGCGCGAATGGCGCGACGCGCGAGACAAGCGTGATCCAGGGGGACGGAACCAAACCCTTTCCTTTCTCGCCGTTCGCGCGCGTCCAGCTTTTCCCGCCGGTGAAGCATGAGACTCGAAGACATTAAGACCATCGGCATCGTTGGCGCAGGACAGATGGGCCGCGGCATTAGCCAGGTCTGTGCCACAGCCGGCTATCAAGTTCTGCTTGTCGACGTCGCCGAGCAACCTTTGACGGAGGCCATCTCCAAGATACGCGTCGGCTTAGAACGAGCCGTGGAACGGGGAAGTCTCACTGACCATCAAGCAGGGGCTGTGCTGGCACTCATCCATCCCATGGTGCAGCTCGACCAGCTGCAGGCGGTGCAGTTGGTCATCGAGGCGATTCCGGAAGACCTCGCCCTGAAACAGGAACTCTTCTCCGAGTTGAACCGCGTCTGTCAGTCGGAGACAGTCCTTGCCAGCAATACCTCTTCGATTTCGATCACGAAACTAGGGGCAGCCTCCGGTCGGCCCGATCGAGTGGTCGGCCTGCACTTCATGAATCCAGCCCCCGTGATGCGGCTCGTAGAAGTCGTGCGAGGCCTCGAAACGTCCGAGCGAACGATGAATCTAGCGCTTGACCTGGCGAAGCGTCTGGGGAAAACCCCGGTCGTGGCCAAGGACGTGCCGGGATTCATCGTGAACCGCGTCCTGATCCCCATGATCAATGAAGCCATCTTCACGCTGGAGGAAGGAGTCGCATCCGCCGAGGACATCGACCTGGCGATGACGACGGGAGCCAATCATCCGATCGGACCACTGGCTCTCGCTGACCGGATCGGGTTGGACACCGTGCTCGCCATCTGCGATGTCTTGTACCAAGACCTTGGTGATCCCAAATTTCGTCCCTGCCCCTTACTTCGTCGGTATGTCGAAGCAGGGTGGCTGGGGCGCAAAACCGGACGAGGGTTTTACGTCTACCCAGAACACTCGGCCCTAAGCCCTCAGCTCTCAGCGCAGACGGAAAACTGACAGCTGATCGCTGACGGCCCCCGGAGGCAGTGCAATGCAAGAACGCAAACCTCGATTCATCTCACTGTCAGGATTCGGCATCAATCGTGTCTACTCGCGCGACGATCTGAAGGACTGGTCGCCGGAGAAAGATCTCGGCGCGCCGGGCGAGTTTCCCTACACTCGCGGGGTTTATCCCTCCATGTATCGGGGTCGCCTCTGGACGATGCGACAATTCGCCGGCTTTGGGTCCGCCGACGATACCAATCGCCGCTTCAAATACCTCCTTCAACATGGACAGACCGGCCTCAGCGTCGCCTTCGACATGCCGACGCTGATGGGGATTGACGCGGATGACCCCCGCGCCCATGGCGAGGTCGGTCACTGCGGCGTAGCGATTTCGTCGCTGGCTGATATGGAGCAGCTCTTTGACGGCATTCCGCTCAACCAGGTCACGACGTCGATGACGATCAACGGACCGGCAGCCGTCATCTTTGCCATGTACCTGGCCGTGGCGGAGAAACGTGGCATCTCCGTTGAGCAATTGGGCGGCACTTTGCAGAATGACATACTCAAAGAATACATCGCCCAGAAGGAATGGCTCTTCCCGCCCGAACCCTCGCTGCGCCTTGTCACCGATACTATGGCCTATTGCGCCAAGCAGGCTCCGAAATGGCATCCAGTCAGCGTCAGCGGCTACCACATTCGCGAAGCCGGATCAACCGCGGTACAGGAATTGGCCTTTACCCTGTATGACGGGCTGACCTACGTCGAGCGCGCTGTGAAGGCGGGACTTGCCGTGGACAGCTTCGCTCCGCAGCTCTCGTTCTTTTTCAACATTCACAACGACTTCTTTGAGGAAATCGCAAAGCTTCGAGCGGCCCGCCGGCTCTGGGCGCGCGAAATGGAGCGCCGTCATCATCCCCAGGATCCTCGCTCCCTGCAACTCCGCTGTCACGCCCAGACAGCCGGCTGCTCACTCACTGCGCAACAGCCCATGAACAACGTGGTGCGTACGACGTTGCAGGCCTTGGCGGCAGTGTTGGGCGGAACTCAATCGCTCCATACGAATTCTTTGGATGAGACGCTCGCCTTGCCGACTGAGGAAGCGGTGAAGCTCGCATTACGCACACAACAGATCATCGCGCAGGAGAGCGAGGTCACCAACAGCGTCGATCCGTTGGGCGGATCGTATTATGTCGAAGCTCTGACCAATCGTCTTGAAGAAGCAGCGCTGGACTACTTCCGGAGGCTGGATGAGATGGGCGGCATGGTCAAGGCGATCGAACAGGGCTTTCCTCAGCGGGAAATCCTCGACGCCTCCCAGCAGTATCAGCGAGAAGTGGAACGGAAGGAACGGATCGTCGTCGGTGTCAGCGACTTTTTGGAGCAAGAGAATCGCTCGATCCCTATTCTCAAGGTGGGACCGGAAGTGGAGAGAGAACAGGCGGCGCGCCTCTCGGACATCCGCAAATCGCGCGATCCGTTTAGAATGGCCGGAGCCGTTGAGGAATTGCAGGAAGCTGCCTCATGCGGCGAGAACGTCATGCCGTATTTGATCGAGGCGGTGAAAGCCAAAGCGACGCTGGGGGAAGTTTGCACTGCGCTGAAAGAAGTGTTTGGGATGTATAGGGAGCCGGTGGTGCTATAGAGCGATCAGCCGTCAGCCTTCAGCTTGAATCGTCGTGTGGAAATTCCGTTGACTTTACCGTAGCTGCTGAACGCTGAACGCTGAACGCTGATAGCTGAATGCTGAATACTGAATACTTAGGACCACATGAAACTCGGCGCATTTGAAATTCATCCAGTGACCGACGGTCGATTCCGGTTGGATGGCGGGGCCATGTTCGGGGTCGTCCCGAAAGTGATGTGGGAGAAATGTTGCGCGGTCGATGAACTGAACCGCATTCCGCTGAGTCTCACATGCCTGCTGATTCGCGCCCATGGAAAGAACATCCTGGTGGACACGGGGTTGGGATCCAAGGAGGACGACAAGTTCCAGCGCCTGTTTGCGGTCGACAGGACCCCCACATTGTTGGAGTCCTTGAAACGCCTGGGCCTGGGCCGTGAAGACATCCACATGGTGATCAATACTCATCTACACTTCGACCATGCGGGCGGAAATACGATGAAACAAGGGAATGGTGCGGTCGGACCGACCTTTCCCAAAGCCCAATATTTCATCCAACACGGTGAGTTTGAAGATGCGGCCCGTGCCAATGAACGAACCAAAGCCAGTTACCGACGGGACAACTTCACGCCGATCGCACACGTGAATCAGTGGGAATTCTTGCGCGGGGATACTGAATTACTCCCTGGAATTACCGCCGTCCTGACCGCCGGTCACACGCGCTGCCATCAAGGGGTCAAAATTGAATCGGAAGGGAAGGCGGCTTTCTTTCTCGGCGATCTGATCCCGACCGTGTCACACCTCCCCCTTCCCTACATCATGGGCTACGACTTGTTCCCCATCCAGACGCTTGAGACGAAACGGTGGGTCCTGGACCGGGCCTTCGAAGAGAAATGGCTGTTGTTTTTTGAGCATGACCCGCTGGTCCAGGCTGGTCATGTCCGGAGGGATCAGGAAGGCAAATATTTTCTCCATGAGGTGAAAGCATGGCAGTAGCGGCAACGCCCATCCGTGTCTTGATCGGCAAGGTCGGGCTCGACGGCCACGACCGGGGGGTGAAATTGATTGCGCGTGCCTTGCGTGACGCCGGCGCGGAGGTGATCTACACCGGCCTTCACCAGACACCGGAGCAGGTGGTGAGTACGGCAATCCAAGAAGATGTGGACGCGATCGGCTTGAGCATCCTCTCCGGTGCGCACAATACACTCTTTCGACGCGTGCTGGAGCTGCTCAAAGAACAGGGAGCTGACGACATCGTGCTGTTCGGCGGCGGGATCATTCCCGACGATGATCTTCCGGCACTCAAAGCGTCCGGCGTGCGGGCCCTCTTCAGGTCGGGGACTCCTATGAACGAGATTGTAGACTTCGTGAAAGGACTCCGATGAGGCCGGTCTACATGATTAGCGGCGGGATCACGAAATTTGCCAAGGCGCACCAGGACAAAGACTTTCGTGTCATGGTGAAAGAGGCTTACGACTACGCTCTGCGGGATGTGCCTCGTTTCTCCAAGGACATGATCGACGGAGCCGTCGGATCGTATTTCTCGGATCATTTCACGAGGCAGCTCAAGGCGGCGAGTATGGTGCAGGATTATTTGGGACTTTGTCCGAAGCCGTCCAAGCGGATCGAAGGGGGAGGCGCGACCGGCGGCCTGTGTTTTCAATCAGCCTGGGAAGCCGTGGCCTCGGGGCGCATGAACTGCTGCGCAGCGTTCGGCTTCGAGACCATGTCGAGGGTCAATACCTGGAAGGGCAACGAATTCATCGCCTTGGCTTCCGACACTAACTTCGACTTCCCGGTCGGGGGATTCTATTCCGGGTACTATGCCATGATGGTCCAGCGCCACATGCATGAATTCGGTACGACGGTTGAGCAGATGGCGATGGTCTCGGTCAAGAACCACTCGAACGCCCTCTACAATCCTTATGCGCAGAAAGCCAAACGACTCACGATCAAGCAGGTGAGGGAATCGCCGATGGTCGCCACGCCACTGACGATGGAGGACATTTGCACCATGTCGGACGGCGCCGCAGTCTGTGTCCTGGCCTGTGAGGAAGTGGCGTCCAAAGTGTGTGACCATCCGGTCAAGATCACTGGTGTCGGCTCAGGGTCCGATGCGATGCGGATGGCAGACCGACCCCACGGTAAGGTGATCCTCCTGCCCCATGAAAGAGAAGCGGATTATCGCCATTTGAAATATCCTGGCGTCCATTCATTCCGGGGCGGTCGCATGGCGGCAAAACTGGCCTATGAAATGGCGGGTATAGGGAATCCGAGAGAGGAGCTGAGCTTTATCGAGCTGCACGACGCGTACACATCGTCGGAGATTCAGACCTATGAAGACTTGGGCCTCTGCAAGTACGGGGAGGGCGGCCGATTCGTTGAAAGCGGGGTTCCCTTCATGTCTGGTCTCGACTACGGCCTGGAGCTTCCCAACCAAGGGCGTCTCCCCGTTAACCCATCCGGTGGTTTACTCGCTTGCGGTCATCCGGTCGGAGCCACCGGATTGATGCAGGCTGTGTTCGCGTTTTGGCAGTTGCAGAAAACCATCGTGAAGCATCTGGGAAACGACAAATTGCAGGTCAAGAGCGCCAAGCGTGGCCTCATTCACAGCCACGCCGGCACCGGGACCTATATTACGGTTTCGATCATGGAAGCGACATGAGCCGTGAAGCGCACTACGTGATGCGTATCTCGCAAAGACCACGAACGACATGCCGCGAGGTCTAAGGAGTAGCGTGATGACAGAGCAAGGCACCATCGTGTACGGCATAGACCCGCTCGTGATCCGGGATCATTACGAAATCGACTACCGTCATAGCTATGCCGAAGATTCTCCGTTCTTCATCGGGCTGACGAAGGGTAAGCTCCTCGGCTCACGATGTACGGCTTGCAGGTATACCTATG
>JBQTHY010000123.1:0-15230 GCA_052389395.1 Nitrospiraceae bacterium
TTCGGCCGCGTCAGGTGAGTGCTCTACTTGAACTCGCCGAGCCCTACCTGGCAGTCTTGAAGTGTTCCATGGCTGGAATGCCGTCCAACAACAGGCGGGAGCGGTCCGGCTCCGCTGGCCGTTCAGCCTGAACGTTAGACCAGCACGAGCGTGACTGACTTAAACTGCATGAAATTACGGGGTCAGATCTCTTTATTTGCACTTGATCATCCATTGAACCCTGCACGAGCCTACGCGCCAGACAATCCCTTCAACCGCGCCATCCACATAGTTCAGAGAATTCGCTGACTCACTCGACGCGTCCCGCGCGCTAGCCTTTGCTTCCAAAAATATTCAAGCCAATGTATCCTGCCCGAGTGGCAGCACAAGCCGTCAACGCAGGTCCACTCTTGGGCCTGTCGAGATGATCTCTCATGCAGTATGTGTTGACCGTCCATGCAGCGGATGCGCTGGAAAAACGACGAATCCAGCGCGAATGGCTGGAGCACGTATTGAATGCCCCCAACCGCACAATGCCGGATCCCATTGACCCGGCACTGGAACACCGGCTTGCAATCGTTCCTGAGCATGACAACCGGGTCCCCGTGTGATAGTGAATACTCGGTTCAACCCCGTGCGCGTGGTCACCCTGTATTTCGACCGAACCATGCGAGGACAACTATGAAGCTGAAAGTTGATCATGAAGCCGACGCGCTCTACCTGACCTTGGACGACGGGAGTGCTGTAGAGTCCAAGGAGGTATCGCCCGGCATCATCGTGGACTACAACGGCGAAGGCAAGGTTGTCGGCATTGAGATGTTGTATCTCTCAACACGAGCGCCGAAGCTCGATACGGGCAAACTGGAGTTTGAGACCGTGCCGGCTCCTGCACCGCGGTGATACACTTCCAGAACCTCCTGAATTTTATCAGCGAATACAATCCCGCCACCCCCTTTCGGTGCCCTACCTCACGGCGCGCGGCAATGCCCAACAACCCCTCTTTCTGGATGAGACGGACCGCCAGCAGTTTGTGCGGCTCATGGGCCGTGAAATTCAGCAACCGCAGTGGCGCTGCTACGTCTACTGCTTGGGGGGAATAGGGCGTCAGACACCATTGCAGCTCCACCAACCAATCCGGCCACGTCCTTTCAGCCGCTGAACCGCTGACCGTAGGATCGAGTAACCGTTATGGCGCAAAGAGTTCGGCGAGTAGGGCAAGGACACGTGCGCGGGTGGCGTCGTCGATCCTGCCGAGGCTTTCGACCAGCCGGCTCTTGTCCACGGTCCGGATCTGATCCAGGACAATCTGCCCGGATTTGCCTTTGAACCGAACCGGCACGCGGGTGGGGTAAGGACGGCCCTTCGTGGTCATGGGAGCCACGATCACCGTGTCGATGTGATGATTCATTTCGTCGGGAGAAATGACGAGACAGGGGCGAGTTTTTCGGATTTCCCGGCCTTCAGTGGAGCCGAGGCGGACGAGAAAGACATCGAACCGAGACGCTACCACGCCCAGTCTTTCCGATCCCACTTTGAAACTGGTAGTGAGTCACGATCCAGGAGTTGGTCATCTTCATGTCGATGCATCTGTTCGAAGGCCTGGACCCAGCCGGCCCGGGCTTTAGCAGCCGACCGGACGAGCAATTGCCCCTGTTGCACGATGAGATCAACCGCTCCGTGGAGTTGGCATTGTTCTATGACTGATTTGGGAATCCTGATCCCTCTGGAATTGCCGATTCGTACAACCCGCGCCTTCATGGCTTCTCCTTCCGTCTTCCTGCTGTAAGCACAGTGTAATTACATTGGTTCCATGGAGTTGTCAATGGGAAATAACGGTGTCACACGCGATTGCTTACGGAGGGGTTAGGGCTTCAGTGATCCGTTGGATCTCTTTCTTCGACCACATAGAGGGCCTAACATATCCGGGCAAGCGGTGAACCAAGCTACGAGGGCATTAAGGGCTCGATTTCGATTTGTCTTGTGATTTGGCGAGGAGGTCGGCCTTCGAGGGAATCTGCGTGAGGAGATCGGGGCGTACCTGAAATACTCCTTGCAGGCGCGCGCCGGTTGCATAGACCAAGTTGCCCACGTGGTTCCCGAGGGTGAGTTTTCCTGCAATTTTGCCGTCTTTGCCCGTGGCGACAAATTCCGCGGTTGGAGCCAGCAGTCCATAGGGTGCCAGCGGACTCGATTGTTTGATGATGCGCTCCTCCGCCGGGAGATTCGCGACCCGGCTCACAAAGAGATCGGCCGCTTCTTGGCTGAGCTTCTCCGTGGGCTGGTCTTCCAGGACCCATTCTCCGTTCTGGTTAATCAGTACATACTGTTTATCGCGCGTATTGACGGACAGCATGGCGATGTCGGGAGAGTCTACTCCGAGCAGTCGTTTGTCTTGAAGGGTAAAGAGCTCCTTCGTGAGGTCTTTGATCGTCGTCGGACTTACACGATAGAGCGGAGCTTCGGGAGTAGTTTCCGCAATCGCCTCGCCACTCTGAGGATCTGATTGATAAAGCTTTACCACCTGGTCGCCGGCTGCGGTGAAGAGGGTCACCTTAACTTTCGGGCTAGTCAGGGTCCTGGCGACAGCATCCCTCTCAGGACCGGGATCGATCATGCCGAGCGCCTTGAGATCCTCCAGTCGAAACATGAGCGAGCGAACTTCTGTTTGATCGGCTTCGGCTTCGAGAGGGTAGCGGATCTTCCAGACCGGCTTCGGCTTGTCCTTCGCGGTGTTGTAAAGCACGATTTCTGTCGTGGGATACGTGAGACGCACACGTTCAATGTCGTTCTGCACGAAGCGGAAGATTTCTTTTCGGCGGAACGTCAGCAACGATTTGTTGAAGAAATCCTTGGGGGCCAGGTTGGTCAGCAGTACTTTGTGGTCCGATTTACGGAGCACGTACAGGGTATTGGAGAGGGGGCCAGCGTCACCGATTGAAATGGTCTCCTGCTCTGGCCCGGCGGTCACGGTGATGGCGGTCACAGGCTGCTCGAGTCCAAATGGTGCAAGAGCGGCGGCGCTTTCTTCGACTGTTCGCGTTACGGTTCCTGTCATAAGGGCTCGAATGAGCGTCTGGACTTCGCGGGTGTCGGCGTCCGCTTGTAGCGGGGCTGCGATGGTCCACTTCCCTGGTTCCAAGAGCTTGAGCTCGACGGGGCCCTGAGTTGTCGTGACAATGAGTCCAGTGATGGCGGCCTCGGGAAAAGAGAGCAAACGCTTTTGCGCACTCTCTTGCCGGTCTTCGCGTTGCTTGGTCGGGATCTCCACGAAATAGAGGTACCCCCCCAGTGCCGCCAGAATTACGAGCATGAGAAGCGTGGGCCAGTAGCGCATAAATAGACTAGAGGAGTCGGCGCTTTCTCCACACGATCATGCCGGTGAGAAACGTCATCAGCGGAAGGAAGATGACCTGAATGTAGAGAAGCGCCCGGTCCTGCGCGGGGTTCGGCGTAAAAGGCCGAAGAGCCGGCTCTTTCGGTGCGATGGAAATCAGGTCGCGTTCTTCGGCTAGCCACCCGATGGTATGGAGAAAGAAGTCGCTGTTGCCAGGAAAGTTGAAAAAGGCATTTGTGGCGAAGGTAGAGTTGCCGACGGCCACGATGGCAGGACGGGGCTTGCCTTCCTCTGGCGCCTGCTTCGGCGCCAATGCCGCTGCAATCGGGAGGGGGCCCTTGATGTCTTCTTTTTCGCTCAGGCTCACGACGCGGCCTTGCATGTTCGTTTCCGCCCAGCTGTTGGCGGAAGTGCGTGCCAGCGGCACATACTCCCATTCCTTCCCGACCTGCTCGTCGAATGTAATGTGACGCGAGAGGGGAAAGAGGACTGCAGAAGTCAGATCTTGCGTGATTTCGTGCTCGGTAAATGTGCGAACCAGCAGTGAGGTCAGATCTCCCTGCGCGAGTCGATCCTGTAAATCAACCAAGACACCGGCCCCCAGGCCGAGCCCCCATTGACCAAGCAATGAGTCCAGTCCGGTTTGGGTATCAGGATCGACCAGGACCAAAAGATGGCCGCCCATTTTGACATAGGCCTGAATGCGATCCTGCTCGTCCTTGGTGACCGAACGGCGCGGACCGGCGAGGACCAGCACGGACGTGCCGCTTGGAACGGCGGTCTCCTGAAGGAGTGAAAGGGAGCCGACATCGTAGCCCTGTTTGGTCAGGGCGTCTTTGGCGACGGAGAGGCCGTTGCGTTCCTTGTCGTCCAAACTACGCTCGCTATGCCCTTCCACGAAGACGATACGTTTTTTGTCGTCTTTGGAAATGCGGAGCAAGGCTCCAGTCAGTTCCGCTTCCGAGGGCGAATTTACCCGGATTGTTTGCCCGTTACTCTCGAAAATCGCCGTGTCTGTGCGGAAGATCCCGTAGGTTTGGGCGATCTTCGGCTGTTTCTCCGGGTCGATGAACTCGACGGTGAGTTTCGTCGATGCCTGCCGATAGCTCTCCAGTCGTTCCCTGAAAGCCTGATAGCCGGCATCCTGTTCTCTCGTGAAGACCGTGACCTTGACACCCCGCGGGAGTGCGCGAAGGGCTCGATGGGTCTGGGGCGCGAGGATGAAGTTTTGGTTTTCGGAAAAGTCCCAACGCACGGAATGGCGGGACGCAAGGAAGTTCACGATGACAATGATGGCGGAGAAGAGCAGCACCATCAGAATGCTGTTCGCCCCCATTCTTGTTGAACGCCGGCCGGAGAAGGCCTTGAGCGTATCAAAATGCAGGATGAGGAACAGCGTCAAGATGAGCAGCGCCAGACCTTCGGCGATCGTGACGGCCCAGAGCAGGTCCGGCCGCAGGCTATAGGCGACCATGCCGGCGACGGCGAGCACGATTCCAACAACACCGAGGGGGAATAATTTCAGGATCATTTCCAGCGCGCCGATTCGACGACCTGATGAGTGAGGAACAGCATGAGAATCAGTCCACTTCCAAAATACACGAGATCGCTCGTATCGATCAGCCCTCGAACGAGGCGATCATAGTGTTCCATAAATGAGACATAGGAGATGATGCGGCCCGTGGTGGTATCGCCGAGAAGGCCGCCTAATCCTGAGATCAGCCAGACTGTCAGGAGAGTGCCGAAACTGACGAAAGCGGCGACAATCTGATTTTCCGTCAGAGCCGAAGCAAGCAGGCCGACGGAGAGAAACATGGCACCGAGGAGAGCCATTCCCAAATACCCCGTCAGGACCGGATTCCAATCGAAATCGCTGAAGAGCATCAGTACGGTCGGGACCAGTCCGGTCAACCCCAACAGGCCCAGGTAAATCAGCAGCACGCTGACGAATTTGCCTATCACGATTTCATTGATTCTGATGGGCGAAGTTATCAAGAATTCGAACGTGCGCAACTTCCTCTCTTCGGCAAACAACCGCATCGTCAGGATGGGCAAGATGATCAGGAGGACGAGGCGCATGCTGAAGAATAAGTTTCGGAAGACCAAATCGTTCAAGTTGATTTGCGCCAGACCTCCCTGCATCTGCATCAGCTGGATGGCCTGCGACCCGGCGAATCCGATGTAGAGATAGGAGAGAAACCCGAAGATGAGTAAAAACACCGCACCGACGACGTACACAATCGGTGACACGAAGTATCCACGCAGCTCTTTAGCGATGACGGCCTGCACCGGGGTCATGAGGGAGACTCCTGCGTTGCGACTGTTTCACCGGAGGTCGTGCCGGCCATGCCTTCCCCAGGTTGTGAGAGTTTTTCTTCATCGCGAGTGAGTTGCAGGAAGACATCTTCCAGTGTCATCGAGACGGTTCGCAGTTCAAGCAGGCCCCAGTGATTGGACACCGCGATACGGGCGATCTCCTCGCGCAGGTCGTAGCCCAATGCACATTCAATCAGGAAGGTCCCGGGGGACAGACCGGGGAAGATATTCAGAATTCCAGGGATGGCGCGAAACTTCGCCTGGCAGTCCGGTGGAGCTGTTTTGAGCGTGACCGAAATTTTCTCGGACTGGCGCAGTCGAGCCGACAATTGCTCCGGGGAATCCTCCGCGACGATGCGCCCCCCGCTGATGATGACCACCCTTTGGCAGACGGCGGTGGCCTCCGGAAGAATGTGGGTGCTCAGAATGACGGAATGCGAACCTGCCAGGCTCTTGATGAGTTCTCGAATTTCAATGATCTGTTTCGGATCGAGACCCACCGTAGGTTCGTCGAGGATTAACACGGGTGGATCGTGCAGCAAGGCTTGCGCAAGTCCGACGCGCTGACGATAGCCTCGGGAGAGGTTGCCAATTAGGCGCCCACGGACTGGGCCCAACTCAAGCCGTTCAATCGATTGATCGAGTGCCGAGGTCAAGGTGCGTCCCGCCATACCGCGTAGGCGACCGACGAACGTCAAGTATTCCGTCACAGTCAGCTCTTGATAGAGCGGAGGGGTTTCTGGGAGATAGCCTATCCGACGTTTCACTTCGAGCGATTGATCGGCGCAGTCGAAGCCGGCGACTTGAGCGGTTCCCTCCGTTGCCGGGATGAAGCAGGTCAATATCCGCATGGTCGTCGTTTTCCCTGCGCCGTTAGGGCCAAGGAATGCCAGAACCTCTCCCTTGGCTACCGAGAAGCTGACTCGATCGATGGCCGTGTGATGTCCGTACCGTTTGGTGATGTTCTGAACAGCTATCATGGATGTGATGTTGAGGTGATCAATCGTGGAAGGTGTAGCGGCACCGCTCTCGGACAATACGAACATTCCCTCTGCGTGATGAATCTTACTCAGTCCGTCTAAGGCAGTCAATCAGTCAATCTGGCTGGACGTGACAGTATCCGGTGATTCTAAGGGGTTGACTCACGGTCTCTTCTCCTTATATATAACGTTGCCGCTTACATCGAATGTAGCCGTTGCCGTCCGTTTTTGCACTCTTTACTAATTAAAAGATGGAGTGTCGTTCCTCCATACAGAGGTAGGGGAGAGGGGTACTCAGTCGGGGGTTGCTGAAGTGTCGAGCCTTTCATAGTCTGGAGCGTAGGTTCGAGGTGATCCAGAGGGAGGCGAAAAACACGATGAGCATACAAACTCGGCGATATCAGCGCTCGTCCTATAGGACCCTAGCGGTCGTCCTGTGCTTGTTGTTGGGAGCCTGTTCTTGGATTCCTAAAGGGGAAAGCGGACTGGATGTCGGGATTAAGGACCGGGGGGTTGCATCCTGGTATGGAGAACAGTTCCATGGCAAGGTAGCGGCTAATGGAGAAATTTTTGATATGGACGCGTTAACGGCGGCCCACCGGACCCTCCCGCTCGGCAGTATGGTTCGGGTCGTGAATCTGACGAATGGGAAACATATACGGGTGCGGATTAATGATCGAGGTCCCTATGTGAATGGAAGAATTCTCGATCTCTCTTATGCGGCGGCGGCCCAATTAGGGATGGTGGACAGAGGGATCTCAGTCATCCAACTTGAGGTGGTTGGAGACCACCGGCCGGACTTCGTCCTCGCTGCAGAAGAAGCCAATCCAACGCCCCCACTCCTCCTGTCAGTCCGTCGGCTAGAGGAACACACCATGTCGTCCCTTCCACTGCCGAGCCTGGACCGACTAGATCCCGCATTGACTCGCGTGCATCAACTCCGGCCCAACGATGTCCTCATCCAGCGCCGCTGGAGATGGGCGCCGTCAAGACTCGCCGCCGATCCGACGCAGCGGGATGATGCGGCCCTTGTGCTTTCGTAGCACTAGTCAGTAGCTCTATCAGACGATTGAAAACGTCCGCCACCATTATCGGGAAGGTTGAGGGTCAGGCTAAGGCTGAGATGAAGCAAGTAGGAACTTCGCTCAACCTCAACCCTGACCTTAGCGTCGAGGCCGGTCGCCATAGACCTCCCCAGTCCACTGTGGTTCCTCAATAGCCTGCTCGTCGTTCGGTTGACAGTGCAGGACCTCTCCTCTAGACTGACGCACTCTCAGTTCAGGGAATGGGGCTTCTCATAGAAAATCGGACAAGGAGCGAGATTGCATGGCAAAGAAGGCGTCAGCAGAGTCGGAAGAAGTTCGATTAAAGAAAAAGGTGTCGGCACTGCTCACGGGAGATAGTAACCCTGGGGCGAATTCTGCCTTGCGAGCGCTCCGGAAGCGACTGAAGCGGGAACAGCGCAAGCGGCGCGCGCTGGCGCTGCGTAAGAAGCACGCAGCCGGAAGCAAGAGCGTGGCCTCGGCACCGGCGTCAGCTTGATCGTCTGAGAATCCCCGCATTTGTATCAGTGGGATGGCCATGGAACAGGACCACAAGGACCAGCCTCAGGAATCCTTCCCAACAATCCAGCCGGCCAGTGACGAACTGATTGACCAAGTAGCCGCCGACGCGGCTGAGGCAAATCGTTCGCCATCTGGCGAGACCCGAGCCGACGGGCAGGAGGCGGTGGCGCTCGAAGAGGAGCAAGTCAAGGATGAGTTCGATATTCAGATTGATCTGCTCAACGATCCTGACTGGGTGGTCCGCCGCGAGGCCGTCATCACGCTCGGCGAGATGGGCGATGAGCGGTGCGTGGACCCATTGGCGCGTGCCTTGCGCGACGGTGACTGGCAGGTTCGGGAAGTGGCAATTGAGGCGATGGGGCAGGTGGGCTCTCCTGCCGTCGAGACGCTCCTTAAGCTGCTGCGCGACTGGGACGTTCGTAAGTATGCCATATTGGCGCTCGGGAAGATTCGCGATGAGCGCGTGCTTGATCCCCTGATGCTCCAGCTTCGGAACGATGAGTTTAAAGATGACGCGATCAATGCGTTGGTTGAGCTGGGTGAGCCGTCTGTCCCGAAGCTGATTGCGGCTCTCAAAGACAAAGATGAAAGTGTCCGGAAGAGCGCTGTGCTGGCGTTGGGCCGGATCAAGAGCAGCGAAGCGATCGATCCGCTCATTGAGATGCTGGGTGACAAAGACTGGTTCACACGTTTGACGGCGGCGGCGGCCTTGGAATCGATTGGCGACGAGCGGGGACGTGAAGCCATCAAGCCGTTACTGAAAGATCCTGACATGGTTGTGAAGATGAGAGTGGAGCGAATCCTGGCGAAATGGAAGAAGCAGCCGATTTCTCAGCCATCCAACGCCTGAGCTACTTGTTAAGCATCTGGTCTATCCGGCGTTGAAGCTCGTCCAGTTTCTTTAAGGGAACCGGTTTCCCCATCGAGACCTCCAGACGGACCTCCCGAAGTGAACCAGCCAAATCCCGCACGCCTTGGGTCGAATCGTCAGACTTGCCCCCCTTGGTGGTGGCCTCCAGGACATCGACAGCTTCAGCCAGTTCCTTCGCCGCATTGCCAAAATTGCGATCAAAAACGTCCACCTTCGCCTGCACTAATCGCGACTTGGCATCGACCAGTCCTTGGCGCGTGCGGAGGTCGCGTTCAATTCCCAACGTTGTATCCAACACATTCCGGGACAGGTCCTGCATCGATTGCTGGAGATCGGACACGTTCCGTTGCAGTGTGCCGACCGGCCGTTGCCCGTAATAGTAGCCCGTGCCGAACGCGGCGATGACCAGGAGCACCACAGCGATGAATTTGCGCATTCCAGTCCTTGTAGATTAGTGACGTCGTTGCGATGAGCTCGTCCGAGCCAGCTGTTGCAACAAACTGCCCGCCACGGCGATCCGGACAGCTTCGTCAGGATCTTGCAGTCCCTTCACCAGCAGCGGCACAGCGGTTCCTGGATTCTTCCCCAGCGCCTTGGCGGCCGACAGGCGGGGGAGTGCATGTTGATCCTGCAGAAGCGTCTGCAGAAGAGACAAGGCTTGTTCCTCCGATGCTGCGCTCAGCGCTTGAGCCGCGGCGCCACGAATGGAAGGGTCGGGGTGTCGCGCAAGTTCGCCCGCGAGCAGAATCGCCGAAGTGTCTCCCAAGCGAAGCAGCCCCTCAGCGGCACTGGCACGGACTTGAAAGCTGGGGTCTCTGGTCAGGGCCTGCAGCAACGGGCGATTGCCCTTGAAACCAAGACGTCCTAAACTTCTGGCGGCGACGCCACGAACCATAGCCATCTCGTCTCCGACTGCATGCGTAAGGGGGGCGACTCCACCGGGAGATCCGAATTCTCCCAGTGCCCCCGCGGCGAAGACACGCACGGATGGGTCGGGATCATACACGGCTTGGGTGAGGACTGCCAGACTTGCCGGGTCCTTCAAGCGCCCCAGGACACCGAGAGCCGCCATGCGCACTTCCGCATCCGGTAGCGTTGCGGCGTTGGTAATGTCGGCCAGCCTGCCAGAATGGCCCATCTTATAGAGGGCGGCGTAGGCGAAGATCGCTTCAGGCCCTTCTTCCGCTCGACCGATTTCGCTGAATCGTTGGGTGAGGTCGGTGACCTTCGCCTCACCGAGGGCGTCGATGGCGGCGATGCGGACCGTGGGCATCTCGTCCCCCAGCGCCCGCCGCAACGGGCCCGATTTCGCAGCCAGGCCGGATTTTCCGATGGCCTCAGCGGCGCGCGCCCTTACGAGCACAGAGGAATCCAGGAGGCCATCCTCCAAAATCGCTGCCGTCTCAGGCAGGCCCAGTTCCGCCAAGGCCGTGTAGGCCGCAATGCGCACATGTTCCTTGTGGTCGCGGACGCGACTGGTAATTACGGCGAGTGCCAGCGGGCGGAGCAGGATGGGGTCCTGGTTTTGCCCTGCTGGGTTCAACTTCAAATAGATCTCGATCGCTTCCTCTGGTCGTCCAAGGCGGAGGTAACTCAACAATGAGAGCCGCAGGAATGTCTTTGATGGAGTCGCGTCAGGAGGCAATCCTCGAAAGAGGGTTGCCACGGCGGCGTAATCACCGGCCTTGAAGAGTCCAACAGCTTTTGATTCCACAGAGGAAGGGGTTCCAGTAGCGGCATCGGCAGGGTCGGTCAAACCCTGGCACAGGATGACGGCGCAACCCAGAAAACAAGCAGATATCGGACGAGGGACCAGGCGTTGTGCGCTGCCCCGGTCATGAGCGTCGGACCAAATCACCATGTCGAGGGGGCGCGTACGATGGAGGGGCTGTACATCATCTCCACATAGTCCTTCACCATGCGCTTGGTGCAGAATTGTGGCGCGATGGTGCGGATGCATTCCTTGACCATTTGGAGCCAGCCGCGGGGAATGCCATCGCGATCGCGTTGGTAAAACAACGGCACAGCTTCCTGTTCCAACACGCGATAGAGCTGCTCCACATCATGATGATCCTGAGCTTGCGCGTCGGCCTGTTCGACTAAGGGCTGAATGCCCCATCCATTGGCACCGTTGTAGCCCTCGACCCACCATCCGTCGAGAACACTCAGATTTAGCACGCCGTTGAGGGCGGCTTTCATCCCGCTGGTCCCGCTGGCTTCCAAGGGAAAGCGCGGCGTGTTGAGCCAGATGTCGACGCCTTGGACGAGATACTTCGCCATATGCATATCATAATCTTCAAGGAACGCGACGTGGCCGCCCAACTTGTGGTCAATGCAAAAGTTGAGGACCTCATGGATAAAGTAACGACCTGCCTCATCGGCCGGGTGTGCTTTGCCGGCGAAGATCAATTGGACCGGCCTCCATCGGTCTTGGAGGAGCCGCCTCAACCGTTCGAGGTCTTGGAAGAGGAGGGTCGCCCGCTTGTAAGTGGCGAAGCGCCGGGCGAACCCGATTGTCAACGCTTCGGGATCAAGGAGCGTGCCGCGCGTCAGCACTTGCGAGGGCTGGAGGTGTCCCTGCATCCAGCCGTTTCGGGCCCGTTCTCGGATAAAACTCATCAACTTCCGTTTCATCGTTTGGCGGACAGCCCATAGTTCATGATCAGGGATGTCCATCACACGCTGCCACATGGCGGGATCATCACAGGCGTTAGTCCATGTCGGGCTCAGTGATTTGCTGTACAGGTGATGGAGTTCCGCAGAGACCCAGGTCGGCGCATGGATGCCGTTCGTCACGCTGCGGATGGGAATCTGGTCAGTCGGCAACCCCGGCCAGAAATGCTGCCACATCTCGCGGGTGACTCGACCATGCTCGCGACTGACTCCGTTCACTTGGGCCGACAGGCGCATCATCAGCGCAGTCATGTTGAAACCCTTCCCGTCCAATTCGGTCGTATCGCCGAGGTCGAGAAACTCCTCGCGCGAGAGGCCTAGTTGTTCCCAATAGCCGGCAAAGTACCGATCCATTAGTTCGGGGGGGAACACGTCGTGACCGGCGGGCACCGGAGTATGAGTCGTAAAGACCGTGCTCTGACGAACAATTTCACTGGCTTCAGCGTGCGGAGAGCCCTGTCGGATCAACTCGCGCAAGCGCTCTAACGTGAGAAACGCCGAGTGGCCTTCATTCGCATGCCAGACGGTTGGTGTAATGCCCAGCGTGCGCAGCATGCGGACGCCGCCGATGCCCAACAGGATTTCCTGGCAGAGCCGCATTTCCTGATCGCCTCCGTAGAGGCGGGCGGAGAGGAGGCGATTCTCCGGGCTGTTTTCAGGGACGTCCGTATCGATGAGATAGAGCGGCACGCGGCCCACCAGTACCCTCCAGACGATGGCGGTGACATGACGTCCGCCCATGTCGACAGTAAATCGACAGGGCTCCCGGGTAGGGGTGTGCGCCGGATGAATGGGGGAGTCTTCCCGATTGAACGGTGCGTATGCCGCTTCCTGCCAACCTTCCTGAGTAATGCGTTGGCGGAAATAGCCTTGCGGGTACATGAAGCCGATGCCCACGAGCGGCACGCCCAAATCGCTGGCCTCTTTGCAATGATCCCCGGCCAAGATTCCGAGACCGCCGCTATAGATGGGAATGGATGTATGCAAGCCGAACTCCGCGGAGAAATAGGCGATGGTGGTCTTCGTCGAATCGGCATGCTGGGTGCCGAACCAACTCTTTTTGTTGGCGCGATATTCGTCGAATAGTCGGAGTACCGCCGAGTACTGCCGGAGAAACGAGGGATCCTCAGCCAGACGCGCCAGCCGGTCCGGTTTCACATCGACCAGGATTCTGACCGGGTTATGGTGCGTGAGATGCCACAGCGTCGGATCAATCGATTCGAACAACTGGCGAGCTTCGAGGGTCCAACTCCACCAGAGATTCTGTGCGAGTTCCGATAGGCGGCTCAGGCCCTGAGGGAGATGGCCGGGCGAACCGCTCACCGAGTCATGGCTATCCACATCAGCTCCTTTGACGAGGGTTGCATATCGGAGTAGGGGTGGCGAGAGGGCGAGATCACTGTTCCCCTGATCCGGATCAGGCGTGTCCCGCCTTATGCCACGAAGCCCACTGTTCGGAGAATGCCACGGCGGCATAACGTTCGCCAAGGATTTTCGCAACTCGGTTCAAGAGTTTGTTGAGTTGCTGAAGTTCGGTCGGCGTCAGATCGGCGCGGAAACGCGGATGGAGGCCCCAGCGCGTCTCCACTTCTTCTCCCGACACGCTCGACATCAGGCTAACAAGCTTGATCTCCTGGCCGGTGGCTCTGTTCTTCTCCGTTCGTTCACTGGTTGACGCGACTGCCGGTTGCGCAGAGGTGGTGGGTGGCGGCGTCTGCCCCTGGAGCACGGCGCTGATGGCCGGCACGACCGCACTGGCGCAGAGAATCGCCGCTGAGCGGAGTTGTCCGTGGCCGGGCGCACCGAGAAGTTCCGCCACCTTCTCGCCGAAGTCGCGGAACATTTCGTTCTTGGTCTTGGACTCTTCGGTGACGAGGAACTTGTATCTTTCATAGGTCTGACGGCTTTCTGCCACCGCATTGCCGATCGTCAGCACAATTTCCATGTGATCGGCGTTGCCGCCGAACGCCGGCTCCAGTGCACTCTTCAACTGAGCGGTTACGACATCTTCAAGACAGTCCATGAATTCTGGCTGTTCCTTCAGCGGTACATAGATCGCCGAAAGACGGTCGGTCAAGTTGAACATGACTTTGAGAAATTCTAGATAGATCCCCCACTCGTCCTGACGTGTAAGTTTCAGGGCCTGCTCGGGGACATAGTTCTTCATCATCGTGACGGATTCGCCCGACACGGCGAGCATCAGTTCGGCAAGCTGGCGAAGCTGATGACTGTATTGGATTTTGGCGGTCGCCATGTCGTCTCGGGGCTCCAATCAACAATGGAATATTATATACAACCTGCCACGCGGCCTCCAAGGGGCGGCATGGCGGCATGGGCAACCCTGGTCCTTGTGACGCAAGTGATAACTGAGCAGAGGCCGAAGGCGCTGCAAGCCTGCACGACTTGTGAAAGCCGATACGATTGGGACGACGATAGGCACACTGCGTGGTTGCAACGGGGCAAAGGGTGTCGTATTGCAAAAAGTGAGTATTGACTTATTTTCTTCCGTTCATCCCTCACAACATTCCGGCAGACCATCACGCCATTGACACTCATGGCAGATTCCTCGGCGAAGCCGATCAGTCGGCGCGCCGAGCGTCGACAATCAGATGCGTTCCAAACAGCAGATCGTCCGTCAAGATTCGGGCATAGATCCGGTCGAGCGGGATCCTATCGGGCCTGTGTGACCGTTTCGTCATGTGCCGGGCGTAGAGCCGGATCAGCCATTCCAAAGGAGGGAACAGCCGCCAACTATACGAGCGCAAATTGGTGAACGCCGTGTCGACTTCTAGACCGGCTTTGTACAGATAATATTCCAATTCGTGAAACCGGATCGGGTGAACGTGGACGCTGGGCCTTCCCTCTTTCCGTTCCCATTCGATCGGAGGGAAATTGAAAAACAGGAAGCTTCCGTCCAAGAGAAATTTGACGCGGCTCCTCATGTTGAGAATGTTGGGCGTAGACATATAGAGGTGGCCTCCCTTGCGAAGCACCCGCCCGATCTCACGGCAGAGTGCCATGGGGTTCTCTATATGCTCAATGACCTCGAGGCAGACGATGTACTCGAAGCTCTCGTCCGCATAAGGCAGCCCGTCGGCAAGATCGCAGCGTGTGTAAGCGACGGCCTCGCCATGCATCCATTTCGATGCGGGCAAGCAATCGCAAGCGGCCGCCTGATGCCCAAGAGATGCCAGTTTCCTCGCCAGGTCTCCGTTCCCAGACCCTACATCGAGCAGACGTCCTCTCGGGCATCCAGCAAGCTTGTTGAACACGGCCTGGTAGAGATCAACCCCGCTCTTTAGCATGGCGCCTCCGTTCCCAGAACTCTAACTACACGATGGAGGTGTAATAGGCATAGAGCCCTGAAACAATCAAGCCTAGTATGCCTATCACCCTCCCAGCAAAAGTTAGAATCGCAACCCAAGTTTTTCCGCCGCTGACTTTCTACGGATATTCCAGTTATGCTCTCCTTACACAAAATGCTGAATATCGCGGCGCCATAATGGGTTCCC
>JBQTHY010000124.1:0-4124 GCA_052389395.1 Nitrospiraceae bacterium
GGCATGCTCGAGACAGCCCACCGGCTTGGCCGTCAGCAGTTCGTAGCCCTCATGCACTGGTGACTTCGTGTACCTCATCGCTCCTTTCCGGAAGAGTTGCGGCTGACGGAAGTTGGGATACCAGCCCGAATGCCTAATCCAGCGTCCCATGAAGAAATTCTTGCGCGGAACAAGATAGGCGTCATGCGCGGGAGTCCCGGCAAGCAGTCGAAGAATCTCGTCCCGTGCCTCCGGAGTGCAGCGCTCGTCGGCATCGAGACTGAAGATCCACTCGTGAGCGCAAAACGATACCGCTTTGTTCCGTAACTGGCCGAATCCTTCGAAGGGAATTTGAACAACCGTCGCCCCAAGCTCCCGGGCAATTTCGGCCGTGCCGTCTGTGCTTGAGGAGTCGGCCAGAATGATCTCATCGGCCCAAGCAATACTCTCAATGGCTGCCGCAATTTTCTCGGCTTCATTGTAAGCGATGAGGTAGGCCGATAATTTCGTCATGTGTGACCCAACGATGTTGGGGATTGGCTCGCCAGCGCCATGCTGACCATCCAGCTAAAAAAAAGCCCTTCCGTATGGTCCATCAGCAAAGAGTTGAACGCGCATCCCATCGCCATGGTGATCACGACACCTTGACCCAACTCGCCGTACAGAACCCCCCCAGCCCGCCGAAGGGTCAACCAGAGCAGAGTGAACAGACCCACAAGAATGAGTGCTCCGGCCACGCCGAGTTCCGCCGCTGTCAGTAGGTACTGATTATGAGGGTGAGTCGGCTTCACGGCACCCGCGTCCGTCACGAATTCCGCATAGGCACGGGGGAAACTCCCTGTACCGACTCCCACAACCGGATGCGCAGCGATGAGACCGGCCGTGTGCCTGTACCAATCCATTCTCAATCCGATCGACGAAGCAAACGGTGCTACCGTCTCGACCTGAGATCGTTCCAGCTCTGAGACGGTCTTCTCCACACGCGCATGAAAGACCGGTGAGAAGTTGTACGAAACGGGGCCTAAGGTCGCGACCACGGCCACACCTGCCGCAAATCCCCGAAGACCGAAATGGTGACCGCACCAAAAGAGCAGGAGGGCACAGAGAACAACCTGTCCGGTACGACCCTGGACAAAGAAAAACACGTCCGCAACAGCCAGACAGGAGAGCGCACCAAGTCCATACCGCTTCCATAACGTCTGCTGCCGCAGCGCCGCCGCAGCAAACAACAGGGCAGCGAACGCCATCATGATGTTATGGGTGAGATGATGCTTGAACACCGCGGCATTTTCCTGGTGACCATGGAGCCAGAGCACTTGAGGGATCCATCCTGTTGCCAATAACAGAGACAGGACGAGTGTCAGCGTCATTCCTGCGGCAAATCCCCACAGAGCCCGCTGGCGAACTTCAGGATTAAGGAAAAGCGGGACGAAGACGAGAGGGAGAAGAAAATCGTTGTATTTCCAGAGGTGCTTCGCCCGCTCTACATAAGGCGCCACTCCATGAAGGGTCCCCAGGGCTACCAATGCGAAGAAGGCGGGAAGCAGCAGCACCGGTCCGCTTTCGCGAAAAAGCTGCGGGAGCCTCGCGGGGCATCCGCTGATCGCCCAGGCTACAAGCACCACGACCAGCAGAATGCCGTCGAGGAGCGATGAGACCGGAAGGCTGAACCCTATGCCGGCAGCGGCCCAACCAGCAGCAACAAGGGAACGATTCTGGATGGATTGCCATGGCAACACAGATTACTTTATTGCAAACGCAATGAGCGATTTTCTCAAGGACGGCACGAGATCCTTGATGGCCGTGCCGATCACTTTTATCCGTTCCATCCCCTCCCGATAGCGTCGCGACTTCAGAAACCTCACGTCGATCTCGCGAAAACCGGTCGTGCTCAGTAATAGGTTGAGGTCCTCGCGTGTAAATTCCCGGTTGTGCCGGCGCGGGAAGAAGGACATGCCCTTATACAGAATCGGCGCAGCGTAGAGATAGTGTTCTGCATAGTCATAGGTGATGTGCTTCCCCCGGAGCATGCGGCTCCGGTTGCGAAAACTGGCGGCGTTTGGCACGTCAACTTCGACGATGCCGTCCGGGCGCAGCACACGCCGGATCTCTTTCATCGCCGGGAGATGCGAATGGGTGAAATGCTCCAGGACCTGGCAGCAGACTACCGCGTCAAACGATTCGTCTGGATAGGGAATCGGATCGGCTTCAACATTACATGGGTGGAAGATCACTCCCTTGCCGTAGGTGTCTGGATGTGCTGTGGGCTGATCCGCGACATCAAGGGCGTGACACTCATGGCCGAGCTCAGTCAAGAATGACAGGAGAAGTCCGTGTCCGGCCCCGACGTCCAGCACTCGATGGGCATCCCGCAAGGTCCAGGCGATCTCACTGAATCGATCGATGCTTCCCTTAAAGACGTCCTCCAGCTTCGGATTGCCCCGACAAAAAAGCCGCCCCACGATCCGAAGCGACACGGCAAGTCGAAGCAGCTCCTTCTTGCTCGCTGGGTGAACAACTGAGGGACCGACTTTGGCAGAAATCTGATCCACTTCATGAACCACATCGGTCCGGGCTAACTCACTGCTCATTGAAAGCTCTCTGCTCGGGAATCGGCAGCTCCATCATTGACACAGATTGCGCCAATCCCAGGAACACGAGGGCCCGATGCATGCGCTCACCATCGCCGGTGTTCCATGTCCCCCAGCCAGGTCTTCCATGTCGTCTAGGAACCAAAAGTGGTTTGTCATAGGTACAACAGCCACAATAGGAGGCAGGTCACCGGTGCGGAAAAGCGGCTTGCGCACGACGCATGAAGACCCTTCCTTTTAGATCGTTGCTCTAGCATCTTCACCATACCCACGATCGCAAGAAACATCATCAACCACGTAGCAAGAATGACCCACCGCCATCCTTCGGTTGCGCTCTGATACAGAATTGCTAATCCTCCGCAGAGGACCATGATCGCGTATTCCGCAAAAACAGTGCGGCGATGGCTCCACCCGCTCAATACCACCCGTTGGTAATAGTGTTCGCGATGAGCTTCCCAGAGCTTCTCAAAGCGGAGTGCTCGTCGTAGCAACGTGACCGTCGCATCTAGAATGAATGGAGAAAAGAGGATGATCGGAACCCAACAATCAAACATCCCATCGCGAACTCCTAAGAGCATCAGCGCGCCACCCAGGAAGCCAACCGTGATACTGCCGGCATCCCCCATGAAGATACGAGCTGGCGGGAAATTGTGCACAAGAAATCCCAGAGCGCTCATCGCGACGAAGGTCGCGATCATGAGCATGACCGGAGACCCAGCCTCCCATCCGAAATAAGCCAGAAATGCAAAGCCGATGGCAGTCATCCCGCCCGCAAAACCATCCATGCCATCCATGAAGTTGTAGAGGTTCGCCATCCAGAGCAGGAATATGGCACTCACAGGGCCTGCCATCCATCCAAGCCGGATGTTCCCGCCTCCCGGAATCGGAAGGGAGGAAATCGTCAGTCCCACACCGCCTATAATAATAAGGGCCGCCGCTGTCTGAATGGCAAAGCGAAGACTCGCAGGAAGACCGATCCAGTCGTCAACAAATGATACGACGAACACGAGGAGCATTGAGGCAACAATCCAGAGGCTCCCCGATGCCAGCCCTTTCGGCAGGACAGGCGCCGAGAGTTGCAAAATTGCTACGACAGACGCTGCGACTAAGAGACTGATCACGATACTCGTCACAATGGCCAACCCTCCGTTCCTTGGGGTTGGCATGTGATGCAATGTTCGGTCATTGGGATGATCGAGCATCAGAAGAAAAGATCTCGGCGAGCACAAAAGGCCTGTGAGCCACCAGGCGAACGCAAAGGCAATGATTGCCGGAAGAATAACCATCATGCGCGGCCTGCGCTACGTTGCGATCTGATCAGATGGGTGTCTCGTGTCACAAGGTTGTATTCCATCGAGAAGATTGCCCGCAATACCAGGCAGCCGTCTCAGAAAGGCCCCGGTCAACAGAAAACGGAGGATGCCAGTCCAACTCACGCTTGATTTTCGACAAGTTGACTTGTATTGATCCGAGCAGCCGATCGATGAGCGCCTGTTTCCCGGCAACCTGTCCCATCCAACGGAGGACTGAGAGAGGGAACGGCCACAACCGCAC
>JBQTHY010000125.1:0-3743 GCA_052389395.1 Nitrospiraceae bacterium
CAGATGATGCAGGACAAGGCGGAGTATGCCAAGAAGGGCATCGCCAAAGGACGGTCGATCATTGCAATGGAGTATGCGGACGGCATCTTATTGACGGCGGACAATCCGAGTGCGTCGCTGCACAAGGTCTCCGAGATCTATGATAGCATCGCGTTTGCCGGAGCCGGCAAGTACAGCGAATTTGAGAATCTTCGGAAGGCAGGCATTCGCCATGCCGATCTCAAGGGATTCATGTATAGTCGCGAGGATGTCACCGGCCGTTCTCTGGCGAATGGGTATTCCCAGAGTCTCGGGACCGTCTTCAGCCAGGAACTCAAGCCACTAGAAGTGGAGATTCTTGTGGTGCAAGTTGGCATGAACAGCAACCCAAACGAGATCTATCGAATTTCGTTTGATGGGAGTATCATCGATGAGAAGAACTTCGCGGTGATAGGGGGAAAGTCGGAAGCCGTGCAGGCTGTTTTGAAGGAAAAAAGCTCCAGCCAGATCCCTTCCTTGGGGACCGCGTTGAATCTCTCTGTCTCAGCGCTTGAACAGACCGCGAATCAAAAGCTGCAGCCCGAAGGGCTCGAAGTGGCGGTATTGGATCGGACCCGCACCGGTCGGAAGTTCCGCCGTTTAGGTGTGGGCGATATTCGACAACTCCTCTCTGCCTAGATCCGCACACCCTTATTGCATTCATCTGTTGAAGATCGGACAGCGGGCATGTATTCTGTTTCTACACATCCATGATGTCTCCTGGTCCCATGAAGCAACGGATCTTCGGCCTTGAGAATGAGTATGGCCTGATTTTCTCGCCGAACGGTCGCATTTACCTCCCCATGGAGAAAGTCCTCGGATATATATTCGAGGGCCTGATTCCGAACAGCTGGCCATCCAATGCGTTCCTGGTCAATGGTGCCCGATTTTATCAGGACACCGGCTGTCATCCGGAATACTCCACGCCCGAGTGTGACAACATTCTTGACTTGGTGATCCATGACAAAGCCGGCGAACGGCTGATGGAAGCGTGTTTGCCTGCTGCCGAAGAACGTCTCCGAGAGGAAGGGCTTTCCGGCGAAATCTATATTTTCAAGAACAACACCGACTCCCTGGGAAATACGTACGGATGCCATGAGAATTTTCTCATGCGGCGCGACGTCGATTTCTGGAAAGTGACAGAGCAGTTGATCCCATTCTTTGTGACGCGGCAAGTGTTCAGCGGGGCAGGGAAAGTGTTGAAGGTGTCTGGGAAACCACAGTATTTCATCTCCCAGCGTGCTCAACACATTCACGAAAAAACCTCTTCTTCGACGACCTCTTCGCGCAGCATCATCAATACCAGAGATGAGCCGCATGCCGACGCAGAACGCTATCGCCGGCTGCATATTATCGTCGGGGATTCCAATATGTCGGAGTTTGCGACATATTTGAAGGTGGGAACGGCGGCACTCGTCCTGTCGATGATCGAAGAGGGCTATGCGGTGCATGGGATGGAGCTTGAGGATCCTGTCAAGGCGATCCGGGAAATCTCACGCGATCCTACTCTCAAGAAGAAAGTGAAGCTGGATGATGGCCGGCAGATGACCGCGATCGAAATTCAACAGGTGTACCTGCAACGGGCTAAGGAGTATCTTGATCAGGAAGCCCACGAGCCCCTCCTTGATGATGTTTGTACTAAATGGGCCGCGGTCCTCGAACATCTAGAAGAGGATCCCATGCTGCTCATCCATCAGGTCGATTGGGTGACGAAGAAGCATATGATCCAATCCTATGTGGAGAGGAAGGATTGCGGATGGGATGACCCGCGTGTGTTCCTGCTCGACTTGCAGTTTCATGACGTGAAACGAACTCGTGGGCTTTATTATCTCATGGAGTCACGTGGACTCATCGAACGAGTTGTTGAGGAAGAAGCCGTTCAACGCGCCATGTCGACGCCTCCCCAGACGACGAGAGCCAAGGTCCGTGGCGATTTTATCCGTTTCGCCAGGGCTAAAAACCGGTCGTATACGGTGGATTGGACTTATCTGAAACTGAACGGGTATTGGGAAGAAACGATCCTCTGTATGGATCCCTTTAGCGCCGTCAATCGACGGGTCGAGGAATTGGTTGCTCAAGTGTCGGGAGGACGATTTTACCGATGAGGATTCCAGCATTCAAGAAATTTCACCGGTGGATTGTCCGGGCGGATCGAACTGTTCCGCTGGTCGTTGTTTTGCTGGCCGGTGGCTTTTCCGTGAACGTATCCCCCGGTTTTTCGCAGGTTGCCAAGGGCATCGATGGCCAATATAGTGGCAGACAGGGACAGATCATTGTGGTCAAGGTGCCCACGGAAGATGCGGTCACGCATATACAAGGACGTTTTCTTGGGCGGATCATCAGTTTTTTCCCGGACTCGCGGCCGGAGGAATCGAAGGGGTTTGTGGGCTTACTTGGGGTGGACCTGCAAGATGAGCCGGGAATTCACGAACTGACCATTGAGATCAAGAATGGGGAGCTGAGCCGACGCCTCAGTTGCAATGTTCTGGTGGTGAAAGAAAAGTTTCATGTCGAGCACCTCAGGTTGCCCAAAGATCAAGTCGATCTTGATGAGGAGAGCTTGGCCCGATGGAAAGTCGAGCAACAATTGGTACAGGAGGCGCTGGCGGTCGATTCTCAGATCAAACATTGGCAGCCGCGCTTCGTGGAGCCGGTCAATGGAAAACGAACCGGCATGTTTGGCAGTGTCAGAATCATGAACGGCCAGGCGCGCAATCCTCACAACGGAGAAGACATTGGCGCGCCGCTAGGTGCGGATGTCGGGGCGACGAATGACGGAATCGTACGGCTCGTCGTCGATCATATCTTCTCCGGTAAAGGGGTCTATTTGGACCATGGGCTCGGTTTCTATTCGATGTACTTCCATCTATCAGAAGTGTTGGTTAAACAGGGAGATTCCGTGAAGGCCGGACAGATAGTCGGGAGGGTAGGGGCGACCGGTCGGGCGACGGGTCCCCATCTTCATTGGGGCGTGAAACTCAATGGTGCGCGCGTGAACCCCTATGCGTTGCTTGACCTGCCATTTACTCGACATGGTACCGGATCCCTTGAGCAGGGTCTTCAAGGAGCTGTTCCTCCCACGCCGGTTAATGGACAACCATTGCCTTAGGTTTTGTCGGGTCGAAAGGGGCAGGGGCTTCTCTTACTGCCCGGATATGCCAAGCCCTCCGAGTAATGGAATTAAACTTTCTTCGCCTGGTCCTTTACCCTGCTTCGACGCATCGCTGATGTCCTCCAGAAGCTGACCGGCCTCCGGGCTCAATTGTTTGAGCCGTTCTCCCAGACGCCCGGAGAGCATACCCTGTTGGATCTCTGCGTCAGTCAGTTTGCCATCCTTGATCCCCTGTTGAAGAATCTGTGCCAGGGCCTGCACTTTTGTAAGGAGATCCGGGGGCATGCTGTTCAGGATCCTTGCGGCGTCTTGTGGTCCCCCTCCAAGTTGGGCGTAGGATGGACCTGCCGTCGATATGGCAAATCCCACGATGAGAACGGTGACTGTCCGGGTGAGCGTCATGATATGACTCCTCTCGAACCTCATTCGACGAAGCTGTCTGTAGACAACCAGTGCATTATCCTTGCCATGTCAGGACGGGAACAGAAAAAACACGGTTCCCCCCATGCGCCTGGTGGGGTTTCCCCCGGTTTCAAGGGACAGGAGGAATTGTACCCAATTGAGAAAACAGAGAATTCTTTATGCGATCCGCATGGCTGCTGGTATCCTCGAT
>JBQTHY010000126.1:0-2147 GCA_052389395.1 Nitrospiraceae bacterium
GGCGCCTCGTTGGTCCTGCACAGTTACCTGAAACAGGGCATGAAGTTCTTCGTGGCCAAAGTGAACCTGGGCGAGCAGGCCAAGCTGGGCCTCACACACCTCCGACCGCTTCAGATCGCCTTCGAATCGCCGAAATTCATGCTGCCGATCCGCCTCGGCACAGTAAACGCGGACGGGGCGCAGGAACTCTTCATCTACTTCCTGACGAAGCAAGGCCGTGTCGAGACGACGAACTACCGCACCGTGCGCCTGCCGGAAGCGCAGGAGATTCCGCTCTACGTGAAGGACAAATTCGGCGATTTCTATCGCGACCTCTTCACGCAGCAAGTCAAGCGTGAGAGCGAGCGCGGGGTGTTTCTGGAATATGCCTGGGACATGAATTGGTGCGATCCCTGCGCAGCCAACCCGCTTTCAACAGAGGAGCTGCGCAGCTTGGGCGTGTTCTGGCAGGAAACAACCGGACGGATGGGCAAAGGAATGCCGATGGCGCAGAATGTGTTTCTGACAAGGCTGCACGTCCGCTACGACGCGACGCATTTTCCGGAAGATCTGATGTTCCAGGAAACGTCGGATCGAGGAAACTTCCAGGCCCGGTATATTCTCCGGCATCCCTGGACGGGACAAGATGAATGCCCGGCAGCGACTGCCTATCGACAACAGCTCCGCGAACGCTATGAGCGGCAAGCGCAGACCCTGGCAACGCTGACTGGTTGGAACATAGGTGAGATCCGAAAGGCCATGAACATAGCCGCTTTGCCGACTGGTGAGGAGAAAAAATGGTACCAGCGCCTGTGGGCGAACTGAGCTTCTGGCTTCAACGCCCACTGTCATGCCGCCGGCTTCGACCCTGGACCAACAGTTCGCCGCGCGGAAATCAGATTCACGGTTGGCCGAGCGGAACGACGGATGGATTTGGAATGGACCAGCAGGACTCCTGATTCAAGCCCGGATCCTACCATTGATGAGGCGAAAGTCGCGGGCGAGTTCGATGATCCCGGGCCGAAGTTCCTTTCTCCAGCTACCGTATGTATACCAGAGGAGGGCGGAGACACACATCAACGTTGCGACCGGGTCCCACCAGAGACCAAACTGAGGGGCGACTCGACGCACCAGCTCAGGAAGAACCCCGATGGAGAGAACGCCTAACAAGATGGCGACGCCATAGGGACGACCATCCTGGATCCCCATCAAATACATGCCCAGAATGGCATAGACAGGGGCCATAATGACGTAGCTGTTGACTTCCGTCATCGGATTAAACAACATGAGATACGAGACGGCCAGAGCAAGAAGCATGAATTCGCGAGGCAGACGCCCTCTTTGCCGTGAGATGACCATCCAGAGCAATGTGGTGGCGGCTCCAAATCCGATCCTTACCAGTTGATTCGTCGCTCCTGAAAGATCCCACCCTAGAGATCGCAATATGCCATTTATATCCGCAAATCGATGATCCGTAACCACTGAACAGGTCAAGAGGTGGGTCCAGGCCGCTTGGAGCTGCTCGATCACATAGTCCGACGGTGCAAAGAAAAACGGGAATATGGCAAAGATTGCGAATGATAGAGCAAATGGCCGAACCATCGGACGATAACCAACCAGAACAAGCACCGCCAGAATGAGGCCCAGCGGTTTAACGGCGATTCCGACAATCAATAAAATGGCGGCAGGCCACCACCGTTGTTCGATCAAGTAGGAGGCCGCCAGCAAACCCATGGCAGCAAGAACTGTGTTCGCCTGTCCGCTCCTGAATGCATCACCGCAAGCTGCCATCGCGATTACGGAAGAACCGAAAAAAATCACCCCTCTTCTAGACGGATCGGCAAGGGAGGCGAGTTTCCACCACGCGAAAATCATGAGGCCAACGCACGCCCATCGCCACAGCAGCTCTTCAACAAACCGAGGCATCACCTGAAAAGGGCTATACACGATGGCAAAATGAGGAAGATAGTGAAACCCGGGTCCCTTGTACAGACCCTGATGTGCCCACCACGCTTGTGAAGCCTCTCGATACACCCCAGTGACATCCCGGCCGTTCGGATACGTCACCCAGAGGATCGCCGTGAGTGTGCAGAAGACACCACCCCATAGCAACACAGACCAACGTCGCCAATGTTTCAACTCACCTATAACGGGTGTCATCGTGGACT
>JBQTHY010000127.1:0-18596 GCA_052389395.1 Nitrospiraceae bacterium
TGGCCTGGCTGAACCGGCCGTTCCCGAATCAACTGGTCTTCTACGGCCCGACAGAAGCGCTCTTTGCCTCGATCAAGGTGTCGTTTCTGGCGGCGGTCATTCTCAGTCTTCCCGTCATTTTTTACCAGTCCTGGAAGTTCGTCGAGCCGGCGTTGCTGCCGAAAGAGCAGCGCTGGGCCATCCCGCTGTTTTTCCTGGCCGGAGTTCTCTTCGCGCTTGGCCTTGTGTTCTGCAATCTGGTGATTCTTCCTCTTGTGATCGACTTCTTCGTCAGTTTCGGCCTCGATCGAGATATCACGCCGCAGTTAAGCGTCGGTACCTATATCGATTTCAATGTGAAGTTCCTGCTGATCTTTGGGTGTGCTTTCGAATTGCCGCTGGCGATGACCTTGCTGGCAATGGCAGGGGCCGTATCGGCGCAGGCGTACGCGCGCTATCGGAAGCATGCGATCCTTCTCTCTCTCATCGTGTCGGCGATCGTCACGCCGGATACAACGCTCTTCACGATGCTGCTGATGGCAGTGCCGCTGATAGTGTTGTACGAAATCGGGATTCTCGGCGCTCGTATGTTTGGACGCAGGGAAGACAGCGGCCGCATGGATTTGCCGCTTGATCCGGACGTGCCCATGGGCACGGCGGGAACGAGAGCGCGGTGATGAGCAGAATGGGGACGAATCGTGAGATGCGAACCATGATTTCTGCGGGGCTAATCTGGGTTTGCCTCACGGGTTCTGCAAGTGGGGCAGGTCTGGGGACAGCGGGCCTGACTGAGCCACAGGCGCCGGCCCAGGACTCAGGGGACAAGGCAGCGGCCCGGCCGTTCGAGCAATCGGGAGCGAGCGTTCAGGCTTTGACGATGGCGGGAGGAGGTACGGTCTATGCCGGATCCTTTGGCAACGGGATTTTTCGAACGGACGACCGAGGCGCGACCTGGGCTCCGGTCGGGAGCGGCGTGACCGATCCCTTTATTCTGAGTCTGACGGTTGCCAAAGATGGAGCGGTGTATGCCGGAACCTTTCGGGGCGGGGCGTTTCGTTCACGCGATGAAGGCAAAACTTGGCAGCCAATCAACACGGGTCTCAAGCGGCTGGAAGTGAAAGCGCTGATGGTGGCGGGGAACGAACTCTACGCGGGCACGGGCGATGGAGTCTATCGGCTGAATGAGGCTGGGGATCGCTGGTTGGTCGTGACGAGAGGATTGGAAGACATTTTGGTTCATGCTCTCGCACGATCTGCGGACGGCACGCTCTACGCCGGCACCTCCGGCAAAGGCATCCTCCGCTTCAAGCGGAATGCGTCCGGCTGGGTGCGCGTGCAGCATGGCTTGAAGGACCATGAAGGCATGATCGAGAATTTTATCCGTGTCTTGGTCATCGATCGGGATCAGAGCATTCTTGCCGGAACTTTTGACGGCGGGGTGTTTCGCAGCGACGATGGCGGAGCCACGTGGCAACCGATCAGTCGGGCGTTGCCCAACGATTCCATCCGGGGGATCGTCCTGATCGACCAGAACTTGATCGTGGCTACCGGCAACGGTATCTTTAAGACAGTGGACAAGGGAAAGCAATGGATTCCCGTGAATAAGGGTCTCACGAATCTCTCGATCCAGGTGTTGATCGGGTCCGGGGAGGGAGGACTCTTTGCCGGCACGAGCGCCGGGGTATTTCGCAGCGACGACACACTGACGTGGGTTGCCGTGAATCAAGGACTAGGGGGAAGGATAGCGCCGCCGCCCTTTCCATTTCGGTAACGGATGAGGGGATGGAAAGATGTCTGAGGTGAACGAGAAAACGAGAGCGAAGATTACGGTTAGGAGTAGGGGACAGGCGCTGGGTGAAATCGTCCTGCGTTTTTTCCCCGAAGTGGCGCCAGGCCATGTGAGAAATTTTGTGAAACTCTCGAAAGAGGGGTTTTACGAAGGCACAACCTTCCATCGGGTCATTCCCGGCTTCATGATCCAAGGGGGAGACCCCAACAGCAAGAGTCCGGATCGGACGACGCACGGGATGGGTGGGCCAGGCTATCACGTGAAGGCCGAATTCAACAGCAAACCGCACAAGCGCGGCATCGTGTCGATGGCCCGGTCGAATGATCCGGACAGTGCCGGCTCCCAGTTTTTCATCTGTGTCGCGGAGGCGAGCTTCCTCGATTGGCAGTACACCGTGTTCGGGGAAGTTGTCAGCGGTATGGACGTGGCGGACAAGGTTGTCAATATGAAGCGCGATGGGCGAGATAATCCCTTTGAGCGGGTGGAAATGACGGTCACGATCACGGACTGAAGTGCTGACAGTTGAGCGATGTGTGCTAAGCATGGAGAAAATGGGAGGACACAAATTCTGAAACATACACTGGCCCTCCACCTGTCCTGGGTTCCGCGATTGCTCTCCTACTCAGCCCTCAGCACTCAGGTCTCAGCACTGGTCCTACTTGCTGGCTGCGCTATTCCCCATGTGCCGTCACGGACGGTGTACGAAGATCCAGTCAACTATGTGAGGCTGGAAGAAGACGCGGGAGTGCTGCCCGAATGGCCTCCGGGCCATCATTCCCACCCAGTTGTGATGGAGCCGGAGAAGCTCCGCGTGATCTTGTCGGGGCTGAGGATCCAGGAACATCGGATCATGCCCCAACAATGGGTCCAGGGCGAAGCGCCTGTGGTTCCAGCCTTCACCGATGAAGAGATAGCTTGGCTTTCTATCCAGATAGCCAAGGCGCTGGGGGAGGCCAAATACAACGAGCGCATCACCTTCTACTTGAGTCAGCCGCAGACATCGAGGAGGCGGGTCATTACTTCAGGCGGGATCTATCTCCGGGGGAAGGAACTCCATCTGATCTTAGGGAACTGGCGGATCGTCTATGGTATCCCGGCCTACGGCATGATCTACGATCTGCGCTATCCCATGCGGCCGACCGCGGCGAAGGGCTTCGACCTGCTTTTCCAGCCTCCTGACGCGGTGGTTCCACTTAAAAGCAGTTGGGTGGACCAGCTCTTGGCCAACGCGCAAGATGAGCTGGTAGTCGATGTGAGCAAGATCCAAGTTCCAGAATCCGAGCCTGTACCCCCGTCCCCAAGCCTGTTCTAGCGGATCGTCAGGCCGATCTGCAGCGGCGCCTTGCCTCCTGGCGTAACTGTCTGCATAGTCTCGCAATCTTGTAATCGGTATTGGCTTTGCCCCATTTTACCCGTACTGCGGTGAGGACCGCCTCGACATGAACTATTGCAGCCATTGCGGTGCCCGCGTCACTCAGAAGATCCCACTCGGCGATAACCTGCCTCGGCATGTGTGCGATCAGTGTGAGTTGATTCATTACTATAATCCTAAGATCGTCGCAGGTTGTATTCCGGAGTGGGAAGGTCAAATTCTTTTGTGCCGGCGCGCCATCGAACCGCGGCTCGGCCTGTGGACGTTTCCGGCTGGCTTCATGGAGATCGGCGAAAGTACCGAACAAGCGGCGGTTCGCGAGACGAAAGAAGAGACTCAAGCCGACGTGGCGATTACCTCGCTCTATGCCGTGCTAAGCCTGCCCCACATAGGACAGGTGTACTTGGTGTTTCGTGGTCGAATGCTCGCGCCGACATTTGAGGCTGGATCGGAGAGCTTAGAAGTTCGACTCTTTCCTCTTTCCGCCATTCCCTGGGATGGGATAGCATTTCCGGTCGTGAGGGATGCGCTCAAGCGCTACGTGGACGATGTGATGCACGGCCAGTTCAAGCTGCACCTTGCCAGCCTTCCGGACCGTTTCCCTGCCTAGATTGCAGGCAAGCTCGGGACCGACCACGGCTTCACGAAGTCGGTCGTCATCCAAGCGGCGAACGAGATCCTTCATTGAATCCGGGATAGGCTGTTCAGGGTCCATCCGGGGGAAGGACAAGGCTCACTTGACCAAACATGTAACGAGCGACATGGGGAGAGGGGGAGATAGGCCGGAGAAGGGTGGAGATGAAAAGGGGCTTAGGCTTGACCAGCCCTTGCCGAGAGCTGTTCGACGATACGATTAAGTCGTTCCTGATGAGGAGGTGCAACAGTTAAGAATTCCACTCCAATGCCGTGAGACCCTGTCCATCGAACAGTCGCGTTGCTGATCGTGATGGGAGTAGCCTCCCCGGGCGGTCGCAGAAGCACCTCAAGTTGCATCCCTGTAAAGGGTTGAAGAAGACTGTCTACCCGACAGCCCTTCAGCGAAAGGTCCTTCAACAACGCGTTGTACCGTAGCTTGTCCTTTTGAATCAGCGTGCTCGGGATCGTAACGGGGAACCGCGGGAACATACGAACCACCATGCTTGTCGACCGTTCCCCTTCCTGCAAGGTTGCCTAATGATACGGTCGGGAATTCGACCTTGGTTCGGTGTTGTTGGCGTTGCTCCAAACCTGCCTGGTCTCAGTCCCCTAGTGCGCATGTTATTAGCCTGGGGCGGTCTTGTCAATGAAATCGCTGATCTTAGGAGCAGTGCGTTTCGCGTCGGCTAAGTGGGGGAGGAGAGCTCTATCGTCTGATGAGAGCCCGCGGCGTTCTAGTGACGAGGTCCCAGGAGGCGGCGTGCGTTTGATTTTGGAAAGACGGACACCTACAATGCCGAGGGTCAAGGATTGTGAAGATATGGCTCATCGCACACCAGGGAAATCTCATCGCCTCCATCGAAGATCTTCCAAGTCAGTTTCAATCGAGATTTCCCATAAGCGCCGATTTCAACGACGTCTCCTGAAGTGGTATCAAGAGCATGGCCGTGACCTGCCCTGGCGAAGGACGTCGGACCCCTATCACATCCTGGTATCCGAAGTCATGCTGCAACAAACGCAGGTGGATCGGGTAATTCCCAAGTACCACGAGTTTTTGGAGCGTTATCCCAGTTTCGAGGAACTGGCGGAGGCACAGGTCGCTGATGTGAAGAAGACCTGGTATCCCCTGGGGTACAACATACGTCCTGAACGGCTGCACGGTATCGCGTGTGAGACGGTGGAGCGTTATGGGGGAAAGTTGCCCAATGACACGGAAAAACTGTTGTCGTTTAAGGGCATCGGGCGCTATACCGCTGGCGCGATTCGCTCCTTCGCATTCAATGAGGATGCTCCAATATTGGATACAAACGTGAGTCGTGTGCTGCATAGAGTGTTTGTGGCTGACGGCGATCCCAAGGCCCAGAAGGCGACCTTGTGGGAGTTGTCTGAAGCCTTGATCCCTCGCGGCAAAGGCTACGACTTCAATCAGGCGATTATGGATTTCGGTGCGATGGTCTGTACCGCTCGTGACCCGTTTTGCCTTCTCTGTCCGATGAGGTCGTTCTGCAAGACTTACCCCTTTGATCCGAAAACGGACAGAAGTCAGTTGGGCGCATCATGAAAGTTATCCAAGTGGCGGCAGGACTCATCCATCATGAAGGTCGCTACTTGATCGCTCGTCGCAAACCCGGCATCCACTTGGCTGGTTTCTGGGAATTTCCTGGCGGAAAACGAGAGAGGGGAGAATCCTTAGAGGAGTGCTTGCGGCGGGAATTATTCGAGGAGTTAAGGATTCGAATCGTTCTTCCGATTCCGTACCAGATCGTTCGGCATGATTATCCTGAAAAGACCGTAGAATTGCATTTCTTTCGCTGTGTAGTCGAAGAGGGGCAAGCTACGCCGGTAGACTCTGCCGAGATCAAATGGGTTCTTCCTGAGGAATTGCCACATTATGAGTTCCCTCCGGCGGACCGAGTCATTATTGAGGCATTGCAACGTGATGAGGTAAGGGCTCCACGGTGAAGGTCGTTCTTGATATCGAAACCGTCCAAGCCCCCCGCGAGGAGTGGGCCCGTCTGGCGGGGAAGGAGCCAAGCTGTGCCGAAGGTCCCCAATACGACGAGAGCGATGATCTCTTTGCCGTAGGGGCGGCTGAGGAACAGAGGCAGGCGGACGATGAGCTGTATGCAAAGTCGGCGTTCGACGGGACATTTAGTCGAATCATCTGTATCGGCCTCCTGGAGTTTTCCGATCAGATGGAAGCGCGCAGCGCCGTAGCGTGGTACGGCACAAACGAACGGGAGCTGCTTCGTCGATTTTGGGTGCGTCTCGCCCAAGATCGGCCGACATTGTTCATTACGCACAACGGGCTGGGGTTCGATCTCCCATTCATCAAGAAACGGTCAATCATCAATCAAGTAAAGCCAAGCCTAGAGGTTAATCTGGCGAAGTTCCGGTCCGACCCGGTTTTTGACACAATGGCCATTTGGAGTAATTGGGATACGCGAGGCTGGGTGAAGCTCGATGTGCTTGCCCGCGCCTTACAGGTCGAGACAAAATCGAGCAGCGGAAAACAGGTCGCCGAGATGTGGGAGAAGGGGCAGGCGATTGAAGTCGCCCGCTACTGTCTGCAGGATACCTATGTCACGTACGCCTGTTATTGCCGAATGAACTTCCGACAGCCCTTATCCCGTGAAGTGGTCCTGCTACAGCCTGAGCTACTTGACGTCGGCTGATCGCCGAGTGGATCAGCGGGTGGGATAGGCTTCGGCCGTTTTCTTTTTTGGAGCCGAGCGCACGGGTACTTTCTTGGCTTTGAGGGCTTTCATCTCCGCTGAGCGTTCGCGGAGCTCCTGCTTCATCCACTCGACTTCTTTCTTCAAGGTCGCGATCTCGAAATCCTTCATCTTATTGGACTCCCGAGCTAGACGAAGCTCGTCCAGCTTCTTGTTCAGCAGTTCGTCATTGCTCAACTCCGGCGATCCTATGTCCTTCGACACCGCGTTACCCACAGCTGGAGCTTGGACTCTTGCGGGAGCTTCTTGGTTGGGAGCTGTCTTCACAGTTGGAACGACAGCTGCTGTTGAAGCCGGCATGGGCTTTGGGGCGGCTGTGAGCGGGATTGAGACTGGCACAGGAGCCTTGGCCAGAGCCTGATAATCGATCATTATAGACACGGCTCCATCAGCCCCTGCAGCAGCATAGGACGGAGCCTTCTCAATACGAGCAGTTGAGCTCGGCATGAATCCTGAAACTTTCATGCTCCGAGAGGGCGCAATCGTCAGGTAGATGGAACCTTGTTGCACATAGAGAGTGCCCGCCGTGGGTTCAGTGCCTGACCCTGCCGATGGAGACACCGTGAAACCGACAATCTGCTCCGGTTTCGCTCGCGAAATGCTTTGGGCTAGCAGGGGAGCAAGAAACTCGGCGTCTTCATCGCTGAACACTCTCATCGGCTTGCTGCCACTGGCGGGCGTTACCGCCGACCCCTTTATGGCGCCATCGGCGATCACGCCTTTGACTACCTTGAGCATGGTCATCTGGTCGATCACGGCTGGATGGCTGGCCTCGAACGACCAATCGGGGACTTCTTCGAGATGAACCGATCCTTTGGCACTGTTATGAAGCGTTGACGATCCGGTAACCATCGAGCATCCGGTTACAACGAGGCAAATAGACACCACCATCACGGCAAATTGCAACCCTCGTGCATGAAGAGACGAGCGCATATCACTTCCCCTTCGTGAAATTGGAAGGAACGTCGGATGAGTGAAGGGCCTGTTTCTCAAATTGTACGTAATGTCAAATTACCAGATGCCCAGACCCATAAGCACCATGCCCATGGCCAACCATCCAAGTACACCGACGGAAATCATCGTTTCGAGCGTCATGTGAGATTTCGAAGAAGAAGCATCGGACTTCGACTAAGAATTTGAGACTCCATAAGAGACGGAGGCTCCCTTTTGGGTTGCTCAAACAACTGACTGCAGTAGAACGTACAGCAAAGTCCATGCCGCCCGGATTCGAACGAGAGAAACGCTGCATCAGGACTTCTGGGGGGTCGAGGTCAAAACTTCACAGCTGGCGGAGAAAGTGGTTTTTCCAAATGGCCAGAGCTACCAGCCGATGTTTCGCATGAAAATCAGATGGTTACAGTTACTGATTCAATTGATTCCCACGGAGGTACTCCTAGCCACTACTTACATGAGCGAAAACCTGAAAGAAGCCAGTGAGGGGAGGAGCAAGAAAGATCTGACGGAAAACAGTCAGAAAATGTTCACGCCGAACGGTTGCGCGTGCAGAATTGTGCTGGCCGGAATGGTCCAACGGCACAATGCGGCAGGAGAAGGACAGCCTTCGATGTGCTGCGGAGATTTATTCGCCGTAGAGCGTCGCGGCGGAGGCGTCGAAGATGTGTTTCGTAATGAGTGCGCCTGGCCTAAACGGGTTAGTTCCCTTATCCCACACCACAGTGATGTTGCCGTCCGTTTTGCCCATTCCCTGTGTTGAAGAGCGGGTGGCGTCACGCTCGACCAGAACCTCGATATCTCTGCCGATATACACTCGGTTCCATTCCTGGGTAATGATGCGTTGGATGTCTACTAATTTCGAGACACGTCTGCCCTTAACATGATCGGGTACGTCGTCGGGATACTTCCTTGCGGCGATCGTATTCTTCCGTTCGGAATACTTGAAGATGTATGCAGAGTTGAAACGTATCTGTTCCACCATGCGACAGGTATCCTGGAAATCCTCATCTGATTCGGTACAGAATCCGCAAATGATATCCGTGGTCAGGACGACACCAGGGATGGTCCGCCTGATTCGCTCTACTAACGCAAGATATTCAGCGCCGGTATAGGTCCGTCCCATGAGATCGAGTATGCGATCGCTTCCTGCCTGGAGGGGAAGGTGGATGTGTTTACAGACCTTAGGATGAGTGGCGATGGCCTCGATCAAGGCGGGAGGAAAATCCTTTGGGTGAGGCGAAGTGAACCGGACCCGATCGATTTCCGGCGTGTCCGCCACGGCACGGATCAGCCTGGCAAAATCCCACTCGCCGGCGCGATAGGAATTCACGTTTTGGCCCAGCAGCGTGATTTGCTTAAACCCGCGGGCCGCCGCATCACGCGCTTCGAGGAGGACAGCTTGTGGATCGCGAGACCGTTCACGGCCGCGGGTATAGGGGACGACACAGAAGGAGCAAAAGTTGTCGCATCCTCGCATGACGGTGATCCAGGCGTTCACTCCATTCTCTCGGTCCGGCATGATGCCTTCATAGGTTTCATACTCGGACAGATCGAGAGCAAACCCTTTCTGCGAAAACCCTTGTTCCTGGGCTTCGAGCGCGGAAGAAAGCAACCTGGGGAGCTGCCGGTAGGCGTCTGGTCCTGCGAGGAAGTCGACAAGCGGTTCCTTCTGAGCCAGTTCACTCTTCAGGTTCTGAGCCATGCAGCCCAGGACCCCGACTACGAGGGGACGCCGTTTCTTGATCACCTTCAACTCAGAGAGGTGAGCGTAAATCTTGTTGTGGGCGTTCTCGCGAATCGCACAGGTGTTTACGAGTACTACGTCGGCACGCTCGCGATCTTCCGTGAATACAAACCCTTCTTGCTTCAGCATCGAGCGAACGAGCTCACTGTCAGATTCGTTCATCTGGCAGCCGAAGGTTTCGAGATGCACCTGAGGAGTGGGGGGAGGCTTCGGTGTCATAGAACTGTCACGGGGGTTCTCATCGGCTGGTTCCGGACAACATGGCCGAAAGCCCAGCGATCCGTTGCGGCAGTGATGGTGACCGGCTTGATCTGATTCTGGAGGTCATCTGAGGCTTGCACCGCCACTTTCGTGAAGTTAGGAGTGGTGCCGAGGCGGTATCCGTCAGATGCCCCTGCTTCAAAGAGGGCTGAGACAGTTGTTCCGATCTGCTTGTTATGGAAAGCGAGTCGTTTGGCATTTCCGAGATCATGAAGGAGATCTGCACGCTTCTTCACCGTTGCAGGCGGGACATCCCCCCCCATGCGCATGGCGGCGGTCCCTGGCCTTCTTGAAAAGGGGAACACATGGAGATAGGAGAAAGGGAGTTCCATTGCGACAGTAAGTGTATTGCGGAACGCGGATTCAGTCTCGCCGGGGAACCCCACCATCAGATCAGTCCCAAGCCCTAAATCAGGAATCTTTGCGACAGCCTGCTCGATCAGGCTGATATAGGTCTGCACCGTATGGCGGCGGTTCATGGCCGACAAGACCTGGTCATCACCGCTCTGTAAGGGAATATGAAGATAGGGACAGAGTTTCGTCGAAGACGCCATGAGATCAATCAACTCTTCGCTGACGGTCGTTGGTTCAATCGAAGAAATGCGGATGCGTTCGAGGCCTGACACCAGCTCGAGCTGACGGAGCAACGCGCAGAAGTCGTGGCCGTTTTGGAGATACCGGCCGATATTGACTCCGGTCAACACGATCTCTTGATAGCCACGAACGACCAAGCTTTCCGCCTCGCGCACGATGTCATCCAGTTTTCTGCTGCGCGCATGGCCACGTGAGAACGGAATAATGCAGAAGCTGCACATGGAACTGCAGCCGTCCTGAATCTTCAACAATGCCCGCGTAGAGTCCGGCTCTCCAAACTGTGGGAGGTCAAAGTCCTCGCGTGAAATCGTTTTAGTGTGGTGGATTTCCGGAGCAGACCGTTTCTGTAACGCGTGAGTCAGGGGGAGGTAGGCGGGCAGGTCGAGCTTGAATTGATTGCCGACAATGAGGTCGATGCCTGCCTGCAGCTTGAGCCCTGCTATTCCACTTTGAGCATAACAGCCCGTGACGGCGACGAAGGCCTGGGGAGAATGTTTGAGCGTTTTGCGAATCAGATATCGGGATGTCCGCTCCGCATCTTCCGTGACCGAACAGGTGTTGAGAACGAGTAAATCCGTCGGCTGGCCGAACTCGACCAACTGGAATCCATTCAGGCGGAGTCCCTCGCCAAGGATCGTCGTTTCAGCGTGATTCAATCGACATCCCAGCGAATGGAGCGATGCGCGTTTCATTGTCACGGGGGCATTATAGGGAGATCATGCCCGATCCGGCAAGGTTGTATTGCGATCGCGATGGTTGCCCGGAGCGCACTTTAATTGTCAGGATCGAGCATGGTAGGATTCGGGCACTTTCACGATCCACATCACTACTAGTGAATGTGAAGATGGCGAATCGTCTTGTTTCCGTTCTTACCCTCCTCTCTGTGCTATGCAGTTCGTATCACCTTGGGTGGGCCGAGAATCTCCTTCCGGTAGAGCCGGATCTCAACACGCGACTCGATGAACTCTACGACCATGAAGCGCGTCTGTTCATTATGCTCTATTCGCTGAAAGGGAATGGTCAGGTCGATTATGTGACGGCCCGACTGGTCCGTGATTTTGCCCGCAACAGCTACGGTAATCCCGTCTATCAGACCGAAGCCCAGCCACTGTTCTATTGGTGGAACCACACCATGTGGAACGACCCTGAACAGGATGGGGTAAATGGCAACGAGAAGGTCTATCAAGAGGATACGGAGTTCGATATCTCGCGCTATAAACCCTGTCTCTTCAACGGGCATCCTTGTTAGCGGCATCACTCCGCCGTCGCCCTGGCGAGACTGCTCTGCTCCCACGCATTTCATGATTCTGTTGTGGAAGTAGCAGAATACGATACTATTCTGCCGTCTAGTTGATCGTCGGCACGGTACGGGCCTGGAGTCCGACTCAATCACAGTCCCGCTTGAATGTGAGTACACCTGAGTGAACGCAAGTCCCTATGGTTTTGCGGCTTTGATGAATCGGCGTCTTGCCGTGATGCTGCCGTTGGGCTTTGCATCCGGCCTTCCGTTGGCGCTTACGGCTGGCACACTCCAAGCCTGGCTGACTATGGAAGGGGTTGATCTCAAGACGATTGGGATCTTCACGCTGGTGGGTCTTCCTTACACGCTCAAATTTCTCTGGGCTCCCGTCATGGATCGCTTCGTCCCCCCTTGGTTCGGGCGGCGACGCGGCTGGATGTTGCTAACTCAACTGTGTGTTGCGATCGGACTGGTCCTGATGGCGATGACCAACCCACGCGCTCACCCGGACTGGCTTGCGGCGTATGCGCTCTTAGTCGCGATTCTTTCTGCCTCATTGGACATCGTTTTCGATGCCTACCGCACGGACACGCTCCAATCGAACGAGCGTGGGTTCGGCGCTGCAGTGTGGGTGAATGGGTATCGAGTCGCCCTATTGGTTGCTGGAGCGGGCGCTTTGGTACTCGCTGATTATGTCGGGTGGCAGATGACGTATATCACGATGGCTGCGGTGATGCTGGCTGGACTCGTCACGATTGTGATGAGTCCTGAACCTACCCGTGTTGCCGAGGCACCGAAAAGTCTTGGCGAGGCCCTCGGGGCGCCGCTCAAGGAGTTTTTTTCTCGGCCCCGAGCGCTGGGCTTTCTAGCGGTGATCGTGTTCTACAAACTTGGAGACGCGTTCGCTTCTTCACTCCAAACCGCGTTCCTGATCGGAGGAATCGGTTTCTCGGCCACTGAAGTCGGGGCAGTCAAAGGCGTAGGAATTCTTGCGACGCTCCTCGGGGCACTGGTCGGAGGGATCATGATGACCAGATCCGGACTCTTCCAGTCACTCTTGGCCTTTGGCGTACTACAGGCCGTCTCGAATATGGGATTTGTCGTGCTGGCATTCGCGGGCAAGAGCGCGAGTGTGCTGATGGCGGTAGTCGTCTTCGAGAATGTGACTGGCGGGATGGGCACGGCTGCCTTCGTTGCAATGATCATGTCGCTCTGTGACCCACGCTATACCGCCACTCAGTTCGCGCTTTTGTCTTCCTTGGAGGCCCTTGGGCGAGTCTTTGCCGGCCGTCCATCGGCTGATGTCGTTGAGGCTTTAGGGTGGACACAGTTCTTTGTGTCGACAGTTGTGATCGCGCTTCCAGGACTCTGGGCTGTCTGGCGCATCAGGCTCGAGATCGAAAGAGAGCAGAAGGGCCGTTATCAAACCCTTCACCACGCGGCGTGAAGTGACGCATCTCTCAGGCCGTCTACGAGGGCAACCGTCGCTGGAGGAAGAGTACAAAGAGCATGAGAGTGGGAAGCGGAGCAAGGATGAACGGGAAGAGCCAGAGCCAGACATTTTTCCCTCGAACTCGTGCTTGGTCAATCATCCAGACAAAAACCCAAACGAGAACGCAGGCATAATTCAATGTAATCCAGCGTGTGGTGTGAATCTTCAAAACGCTCGTACTGTCCGGAGACCCCTGGAGGAGAAAGATCCCTAGCAACAGAATGAAGACACCTAACAGGCTGGCGATGAATTTCTTGCTCCAGACAAACATAGCATCCTCCTGTGTCGGTAATTCTCTTGGAGACTGCGCGTCGTGGCGGGTTAGGCTAGTCGGCCAAAAGTGGTTTGTCAAACGAAGGTGGAGTTGCTTGTCAAGATGGAGCCGATCCATCATCTTTGAACCACGCATTGGGGAAGCGGGGTTCCAGTGGAGGTATGACGAGTCTTCTACGATTGAGCACGGTAGTGATACTGCTCGCCGGGGCAGTTGGCCTGGCGCTTACCAACCCGACGATGGATGACTACCTGCGGTTTGTCGAACAGGAGATGAGCAAGGCGTTGGACCGAATGGATCAGAGCACGCCGACTCGCGAACAGCAGTTCATTCGGCAGGTCTTTCGCTTGCAGAGCAAGAAGCTCGTTGAGAGTGTGGTTCGACCCCATACTACCAGGCAAAACTGGGGTGTCTTGAGCCGATATGAGACACATGTGGTCGATACGAGGGTTGTCGTGCTTGGTATCGGAAGCCGGTTTGTCCCAATCGAAGGGGTGGAGGAAGCGGCGCTAAAGATCGGGCGGATGATTTTTTGAGTTGATGACAATGGGAACTTGCAGGAAGCTGCTGCCTCCGACCTCACATATCTGTGGATAACTCTTCGATTCCGGATTCAATAGCAATCCTGGATTCCGTCGTCGCTATTCACAGCTTTTCCCCGCATTCCCCAGTTCATCCACAATATTTGGTATTGACAAAAAATATGGATAGCTATATGTAGTCATTCCGCGGTGTGCTGTGATCATGTCCATCGGCAATCCTTCATTTACGACTAGGGCGATTTTGGCCCTGTAGACCGACTGGTTCCATGCCTCTCCAAGGAGGAATACTGTGAGAATTGAGCGGAGATTCACTCGGCGTGGCCAGGACCCCTACGATGGTCTCACGTTCGTCAAACGTTCGTCCGAGATTCGCAATCCGGACGGATCCACGGTCTTCAAGCTCGACAACGTTGATGTCCCGCAGCATTGGTCCCAACTCTCCATTGACATTCTGGCTCAAAAGTACTTTCGGAAGGCCGGGGTTCCCCAGCGTGATCAGAATGGACAGCCGCTTGTCGATCCTGACGGCAAACCTGTCCTCGGCGGGGAGCATGATGCCCGCCAGGTTTTCGAGCGTATGGCTGGATGCTGGACACATTGGGGCAAGTCCTGCGGCTATTTCAAGACCCAGGAGGATGGCGAGGCCTTCTACGACGAAATGTGCTGCATGCTCGCACGACAAATGGCCGCTCCGAACTCTCCGCAATGGTTCAATACAGGCCTCCATTACGCCTATGGATTGGAGGGACCCTCACAAGGGCATTACTACGTTGATCCAAAGACCCGTGAGGTTATGAAGGCCACGAATGCCTTTGAGCATCCCCAACCTCATGCCTGTTTCATTCAGTCGATTGAAGACGATCTTGTGAATGAAAATGGAATTATGGACCTCTGGGTTCGAGAGGCCCGGTTGTTCAAGTACGGCTCCGGGACCGGGACCAACTTCTCAAAGCTTCGCGGGGAGGGAGAAGGGCTCTCCGGAGGAGGAAAGTCTTCCGGACTCATGTCCTTCCTCAAGATCGGCGATCGTGCTGCAGGGGCGATCAAATCCGGAGGGACGACTCGCCGTGCAGCGAAGATGGTCTGCTTGGACTTGGACCATCCCGACATCGAAGAATTTATCGATTGGAAGGTGGTCGAGGAACAGAAGGTCGCGGCGATGGTCACGGGCTCAAAGATCTGTGCCCAGCGCCTGAATGCTGTGCTGAAGGCGTGCCATACCGTCGATCGCGAGGGCCGACTGAAACTGGATCCTGACCAAAAGTCGAATCCGATATTGCGCGAAGCGCTGGCGCTGGCTCGGCGAGACATGGTGCCCGAAGCTTATATCCAGCGAATGTTCTCGTATGCGCAGCAGGGTTATACGCATTTCGTGTTCCACGAATACGACCCGAATTGGGACGGCAAGGCCTATCAAACTGTGTCGGGCCAGAATTCGAATAACAGCGTCAGAATGCCGAATGAGTTTTTCACCGCGCTGGAAGCCGACGGCGACTGGCAACTAAAACGCCGTACCAATGGCAAGGTCTGCAAAACCATCAAAGCCCGCGACCTCTGGGATCGGATTGCTTGGGCGGCATGGATTTGCGCAGATCCCGGAGTGCAATACGACACGACGATCAATGAATGGCACACGTGCCTTGCAGATGGTCGCATCAATGCATCGAACCCCTGTTCAGAATACATGTTTTTGGACGATACGGCCTGCAATCTGGCTTCCCTCAATCTCGCTACGTTTTACACCGCCGACGGCGACTTTGAGCTGGAGAATTTCCGCCATGCCGTGAGGTTGTGGACGATCGCCTTAGAAATCAGCGTATTGATGGCATCGTTCCCCAGCCGATCCATAGCCGAAAAGAGTTACCACTTCCGTACGCTCGGCTTGGGATATGCCAACCTGGGGACTGTCCTGATGCGTCAAGGGATACCCTACGATTCGCCCAAGGCCTTGGCGATATGCGGCGCGATTACCGCAATCATGACGGGAGAAGCGTACAGTACATCAGCTGAAATGGCTGCTGAGATGTGGCCATTTCCGGGCTATGCGAAAAACCGCGACCATATGTTGCGGGTGATCCGTAATCACCGCCGGGCAGCCTACAACACTCCTGACGAAGAATATGAAGGCCTCACGATTGTTCCGATGGGGATTCAACCGGAATTTTGCCCGCCCGATATGCTCATTGCCGCCCGACGATCATGGGATCGTGCCCTTGAACTCGGGACGGCCTATGGCTATCGCAATGCACAGGTGACGGTGATTGCCCCGACAGGAACGATCGGGTTGGTCATGGATTGCGATACCACCGGCATCGAGCCAGATTTTGCTCTTGTGAAATTTAAAAAGCTGGCGGGTGGCGGATACTTCAAGATCATCAATCGGAGCCTGCCAGCTGCTCTGGCGACGCTGGGGTACACGGACGAACAGGTGCAGGAGATCGTGCGCTATTGCGTCGGTGCGCAGACTCTCAAGGGCGCGCCATTCGTCAATCATGAAACGTTGCGCCAGAAGGGATTCGATGACGCGGCGCTGGATCACTTGGAGAGCAGCCTGGCCCAGGCGTTTGAAATCCAGTTCGTCTTCAATAAATTTACCCTTGGAGAAGCGTTTTGTATGGAAAAGCTGGGATTCACCGAGGCGCAACTGAATGAAGCCAACTTCAATATGTTGAAGGCACTCGGCTTCACGCAAGAAGAGGTCGCTGCGGCGAATGACTTCTGCTGTGGCACCATGACCGTGGAAGGGGCGCCGCATCTTCAGGCCGAACATCTTCCGGTATTTGACTGTGCCAACCGATGCGGCCGAAGAGGTCAGCGCTCTATCGCCGTTGATGCTCACATCCGCATGATGGCCGCGGCGCAGTCGTTTATCAGCGGCGCGATCAGTAAGACCATTAATATGCCCGCCGATGCCACACTTGAAGACGTGAAGGCAGCGTATCTGCTCGCTTGGAAGTCCATGGTGAAGGCAGTGGCCCTCTACCGTGACGGGTCTAAACTCAGTCAGCCGTTGAGCGCTTCGACTGATAGCGGAAAGACCGTCGAAGCCCCAAGCGATGCCATGGCGATGGCGGAGAAAGTCACCGAGCGCGTCCTCGTTCGTTACCTCGCCAAGCGGCGTCCGTTGCCGAGCAGGCGGAATGGGTATACTCAGAAGGCTATCATCGGCGGACATAAGCTGTACCTGCGCACCGGCGAATATGAGGATGGAACGGTCGGGGAAATCTTCTTGGACATGCACAAGGAGGGGGCGGCCTTCCGAAGTCTCATGAATTGCTTCGCGATCGCCATTTCCCTAGGCCTGCAACATGGCGTGCCGCTGGAAGAATTCGTTGAAGCGTTTGTCTTTACCCGGTTCGAGCCCAACGGGCCCGTCAAGTTGAACGACCGGATTAAAATGTCGACCTCCATCATCGATTATATCTTCCGCGAATTGGCGGTCACGTATCTTGATCGATACGACTTGGCGCAGGTCAAGGAAGAGGATCTGCGTATGGATTCGATGAAGAAAGATGAGATGGATCCCGAGTGCTCTGAAGAGGAAGCGGATCTCGATGCCTTGGCCCAGTCTTCAGTCATCACGGAGCATCTTCCCATCCGTCGGAACGGAGGGAAGGGGAACGGTCATGGGAACGGTCACAGCGTCGCCCGGCAGGTTGAAATCATGCGCGAAACCCTCACGCTGACCGAGGTTCAAACTGCCAAGGTGAAGGGCTACGAAGGGGATCCCTGCCCTGAATGCAAACAGTTCACCATGGTTCGCAACGGCACCTGCCTCAAGTGCGTCAGCTGCGGTGCGACGAGTGGATGCTCATGAACTCCGTGGAGCACGCCATGAGTCCAATTCTCCACGAACGGGGCATTCAAACAGTTCATGATCAAGTGGTAAGCGAAGTGGCGCAACGCTGGGCGAAGGCTTATCAATGCAGGGTAACCATTAAAACTGGTCTCGAACAGAACCCATGGGCTGATCCCAAACAGCAGTCCGACATCGTGGGCTGGCACGCTAATCCGCTGGGTAACAGCATGCAGTGGATCGCCGAAATCGAGACGGAGGATTCGCTTTCCGATCCCGATGTCCGCACACGGTGGGAGCAAGTAGCCGCGCCTGGTATTCCATATTATCTTTTGATCCCAAAGGGAAATAAGGTTGTGGCAGAGAAGCTGGCCACCGCTTCAGCTATTCGGTTTAACGGCATCTATGAGTACAGTTTCTTCAACAGGTTGGTCCAGATCTTGTGATGGCTGCGACTCACAACGCATCATGGTCTCCGTGAGAAGGTCCCACTTAGGTGGGCTAGAAATGTAATTGCTTTCGGGAACGTGTAAGTCTGCTCGTGAAGTGTGCCGGTGGTCAGAGGGGGATTGGCAAGGGGCCAGGTCCCCTTTTTTGTATTCATGCAGGCATTATGCTTGATTCTAGAGCGGAGACATGAAATTGTATATTGTATACTGAGGCCTCTGATCGAGTGCTGAAATTCCCCATACGGTTCATGTGACAGATCCTGAACGAGACGGACCATGGAGTAACTCATATGCCTACAACGACACAACTTGTCATTAGTGGTCGGAGTAAGCCGGGTGTCCTTGCCGATGTGGCGTCGGTTCTCGGCAAAGCTGGAGTCAATATCAAGGCATTTTCGGCTCCAGAAGTGACGGGCACGGGTAAGCTGCGATTACTCGTTGCGGATCTGGATGGAGCCCGAGCGGCTCTTAAGGCGGCCAAGACAAAATTTGTCGAGGAAACGGCCCTCGTCCTCAGCCTTGAGAACAAACCGGGTGCCCTGAATGAAGTAGCCGATCTGCTCAGAAAGAGTCGCATCAATATCAAATGCGGCTACTGCACGCCTTCTCGAGAGGGCAAACGGGCCATCGTAGTCCTGACGGTGTCCAGCACAGAAAAGGCTCTCACCATCCTTCGTAACCAATCTCTCGACGAGTTTTGATCAATGAGGCCGGGGCTGTCCATCAGGACCGCTCGATT
>JBQTHY010000128.1:0-5272 GCA_052389395.1 Nitrospiraceae bacterium
TATTCATGAATAGTCTGGGCTAGGCGGCTTGGGCCCAGGTCTATTCGTGCATCCATTCAATCACAGCGATCTCGGGCTGACAGTTCCAGCGAAATGGGAGGAAGGACCATCCCAGACCTCGGTTGACATAGAGCTTGTGTTTGCCCGCTTCGTGCCAGCCTGCCACCAGACCATTGCAACCAGGAGGAAGCCAAAAGGTTGGTATGCCTGGCACTTGCCATTGTCCGCCATGGCTGTGTCCGCATAGAATCAAGTCGATGGCATGCTGGGATTCCACGTAATCGAGAATGTTCGGCGCATGGGCCAACAACAGGGTAAAACGATGGTCGGCAGGAGGAGGCACGCACCTCAGGTCGGCTCGGTGAAGAGAGGGATCGTCGACCCCGACAATAACCAGCTCCCCCACGCCCGTTGAAATGATCGCGCATTGGTTCACCAGTAGCGTGATCTTGTGCCGATCCGCAAGTTCAGCATATTGTGCCACGGGCACCCCACTGTAGTGATCGTGGTTGCCCAATGTCGCGAAGACCGGTGCAATTTCGCGGAGGCGCGCCAGAAAGCGGAAGAGATGCGGCAGTCCAGCGGGTACGTTGAGTAAATCCCCCGTTATAAAAATCCAATCCGGGCGAAGCTCATCAATGGTCTCCACGACGAGGTCATGGCGCGCGTGGTACAGGTCGAGGTGCAGGTCAGTCAAATGGACTGCGCGACGACCGGCAAGAGGAGGATGCACATAGTTGAGGCTGGAAACCTGATGCGTGGATAGGCCGATTTCCCACTGTGGGACAAGGCTGAAGAATCGGTACAACGGCTTACTCAGGAGGCAGCCCATGAAAGCACGCAGGTGATCGGGCCAGGACATCCGTCGTCTGATCATTTCGTGACTCGGTCCAGTTCGGCCCAGTCGGCGGGGGTGACACGGTAGCCTTTTTCGTAGAGCCGGCTCATGCCGTTCATCACGCTCTCAAGATTCCTGGCTCGATACCAGACGTCGAACCGTTCCATCAGGGCTGTGGCCTGTATGGCAGGCGAGTGTACTTGATCGTACGTGAGCGAAAGCGATTGGAAGAGATCACGTATTTCCTCTCCGCTATAGTGAGTGTCGTCATCCCGATCCACCACGAGCGCAAACTCATAGGACGTCAAGCTTACCGACAGGGAGGATTGAGTGCGGTGAAAATCCTGACGCACCGCGTCGAGTCCTCCAGGATACAGCTGGAGGCAGTCTTCGCGGCTCAGTGGCTGGAGAATGAGATCGAAGTGAATGGTGTGAATACCGAGAGGCGCCTCTTTGTGCTTTTCCCGGTGGTAGAGCCAGTTGGTACAGCGGGTGGCCTTCGCGAACGCGATTTTATCGGATGAAATGTGCTCTTGAATATGACGAGTAAATCGAATGAACACGCTGTCCGGTGTTTCATGCGTTTCACCGGCTGCAGGCAGCGGAGCCGGGAGATTCAGAGACGGAACAAGCGTCAGAAGCAGCGCCGTCTGAATCATCAGCGAGCGCGATCGGCCAGAACCCAGTTGTTTCGATCCCTTCAGCATATGCCGGGGAAAGTATACCATGGTTCTGCTCTCCCACGACTGGCAGGAACAAGTCACCAGCACGCAGAACGACTGAGACGGAGTGATTTGTGACGGAACCGATTGAACCCTTTCTGACAAGGGCCATCCCGGGGATCGGCGGGCAGATCCGCAGCACCCCCGAAGATTTTCAGGTCGATGAACGGCCGCTCTACCTTCCCTGTGGAGAAGGGGAACATCTGTACGTCATGATCACCAAGCGGGGGCTCTCCACACCGGATCTTGTCCGCCGCCTCTCGTCTACGCTAGGCGTGAAGGCTCAGGCCATCGGGGTAGCTGGGTTGAAGGACGCACGAGCCGTCACCACTCAGATGGTCTCCTTACAGGGGGTTAAGCCGGATCAGGTGGATCGAGTAAAGATCGACGACCACATTCTGAAGGTGGAGATCCTTGGGCGCCATCGCAATCGGTTGCGCACCGGACACCATGCCGGAAACCGATTCCGCCTGGTCATTCGCGAGGTCGCCGGTCATGCAGCTGGAACAGTGCCGGCTGTCCTCGATCAACTCAGCCGACGCGGTGTGCCAAACTACTTCGGGCCGCAGCGACAGGGGAAGGGCGGAGACAATTATCAGATCGGGGCCGCGTTGCTCACCAATCCGCGTCGGCTCGATAAGATGAGCCGGGCCAAACGTATCTGGTATCTCAACGCCTATCAGTCCGTTCTCTTCAACCGCATATTGGCCCAGCGCATCGATCACATCGACCGCATCTTTGTCGGCGACTGGGCAACAAAGTTGGAGAACGGCGCCTGTTTTCAAGTCAAGGATGCTGAGAAAGAACAGCCGCGAGTAGACCGGTTCGAGATCAGCCCGACCGGGATTCTCTTTGGCTCACGGGTGTCGTGGGCAACTGGTGAGCCAGGTCGGATTGAGGAAGCCGTCATTGCAGAAGCGGGCACGACGCGGGACACCCTCGTTACAGCGGCAAAGGCCTGCGGGTTCCGCGGCGAGCGGCGGGCGTTACGAGCTCGGCTCGTTGAGCTCGATTGGTCGCTCGAGGGCTCAGTCCTCACCCTGGAGTTTTCGCTTCCTCCGGGCGCCTACGCCACGAGCCTGTTAAGGGAACTGATGAAAACCGGCTAAGAGCACAAGGCGAAGTGTATGAGACGGCGGAAACAGGAGGTGCAGGAAACGGCGCATGATATGATGATTCGGTAGGCCTCTAAGCTCTTTCCCCTCGTCCATGGGGTGAATCGATGCCTCACGCTCAAGAAACCGTCCTCATCAGCGGACATATTATCGATTCTTTGGTATTGGCGAAGGTGCTGGACATCATCCTGATGATGGGCGGAACCTTCGACATCAAGGACGTTCACATCGGGAAAACGCGGGAAGAACCTTCTCGTGCTCGCATCGTGATCAGGGCGACATCGAAGGCGCTCCTGGACGACATTCTCAAGACGATCCAACCGCACGGCGCCTCGGTCGAACGGGAGGCTGACTGTCAGCTCCAGCCGGCGCCGGCGGACGGCGTGTTTCCAGACGAGTTCTATGCGACGACCCATCTCGCGACACAGATCCGACTAGGTGGCCTGTGGGTGGACGTCGAAGGAATCGAGATGGATCTGGGTATTTGCGTTAATCCGAGCAGGAGGGTTGCGCGGGCGGTCCCGATGGCTGATGTGCATCGGGGGGAGCAGGTCGTTGTGGGCCGTGAGGGAGTCCGGGTGACACCGCTTCAACGACCACGCGAGCGCGACAGCTTCGGATTCATGGAATCGGAAATCTCGGCGGAGCGGCCGCATGGGCATGTCATCAGCGATGTGGCCAAGCGCCTGACCCTTCTTCGGAACGCTCATCGGCAGGGGCAGTCCGGCTCAAACGTGCTCCTGGCCGGCGGCCCGGCGATTATCCACGCGGGGGGGCGAGCGGCGATGACCTGGCTGATCGAAGAAGGATTCATCCACGTGCTGTTCTGTGGGAATGCGTTGCCGGCACACGATATGGAGGTCGAACTCTACGGCACGTCGCTGGGCTATGCCCATCGGGAAGGGCGCGCGGTCTCGCATGGCCATGAGCATCATTTGCGGACCATCAATCGCGTGCGCGCCCTCGGCAGCATCGAACAGGCGGTCAGGTCCGGGCTCGTTAAGAACGGCATCATGGCCGCCTGTGTCCGAAACCAGGTGGAGGTCGTGATGGCGGGGACGATTCGTGACGATGGGCCGCTCCCTGGCGTAATCACGGATTCCATGCAAGCGCAGGCGGCCATGCGGGCGGCGATTCCCGGTGTGGGGCTGGCCCTGCTCGTCGCCTCCACGCTGCACGCGGTGGCGACCGGCAATCTGCTGCCGGCTTCGGTGCCGACCGTGTGTGTCGATATCAATCCGGCCGTGCCGACGAAGTTGGCCGATCGCGGCAGTTTTCAGGCCGTTGGGCTCGTGATGGATGCCGCGTCGTTCTTGCGCGAGCTCGCCCGTGAGTTGGGGTGGAAACCATGAGTCGGTTACTCGTCTGTCCACCGGATTATTTCAGGATCGAGTATGAGATCAACCCCTGGATGCGGCTCAGCAATCGAGTGGATCACGAACGGGCCGTCCTGCAGTGGCATGGGTTGATGCGCGTCTTTGAAAAGGACTTGGGCGTGGTGCTCGACCGCATGACTCCCGTCGCAGGGTTGCCGGACCTGGTCTTTACTGCCAACGCCGGCGTCGTCGTAGGCCGCACGGCGGTCGTGAGCCACTTCCGCTATCCCGAGCGGCAACGGGAAGAGGCTCATTTTGAAGACTGGTTTCGCGAGCACGGCTATGACGTGATGACCTTCGAGAAAGAACTGTTCTTTGAAGGCGCGGGGGATCTCTTAGGCTTTCCGGAATGTTGGTTCGGTGGGTATCGGCAGCGATCGGACATCCGCGCGTTCCCGGTCTTGAGCGAGCGCTTCCAGCGGGAAATTATTCCGGTCGAACTCGTTGATACCCGCTTCTACCATCTCGATACGTGCTTCTGCCCGCTCAGCGGAGGAGAACTCCTCTATTATCAACTCGCATTCGATCGCTATGGACAGACCGCGATTGCCGAGCGAATTCCAAACGAGCGGCGCTTGTCCGTTCCGAAGGATGAAGCGCTACGGTTCGCTTGCAACGCCGTCTGCGTCGGGAAACACGTCGTCCTGCCTGCCGGTTGTCCCATCACTGAGCGCCTTCTCCAAGAGAGAGGGTACCAAGCCCATCCCGTTCCTCTCGACGAGTTCATGAAGTCGGGCGGGTCGGCCAAGTGTCTCACGTTGGCCCTTGACTGAAAAGGGTCATTGGTCATCAGTCAAGAGTCACTGGTCAATGACTGCGGAGGGCTCTCGTCTGTTCCCTTACCCTTGACGAATGACCCCCCTAGAGTTTTCGTCGGAAGAGGAACGAGCCGTACAAACCGGCAATAGTGATCGTGACCAGCTCAATAGTCAGGAGCATGCGGCTCACGATGGCGTCAGGGTTCGGCGGAGTGAGGATGAAATGGATGCCGAGAAACTCGGGCTGCTCAGTCGGCGGGGTTTCCCAGGGAGGAAACAGTACCGCGAGGACCAGAGCGACCACCATACCGTAGAGCACGGTGATGTTGAGTTGCTCTGCTGTTGCGGCGTTGGGCTCAGAGGCAGGGGTTGCACTCGCACTCTCATCGAGCCGGTGACCACACTGTGTGCAGAAACGATTGATCTTGGGCAGCGATCGCTGACAGGCAGGACAGGTTTGCAT
>JBQTHY010000129.1:0-3349 GCA_052389395.1 Nitrospiraceae bacterium
GTCGCTTGTATACCCCTGCTGTCCGCGAAGATGAGGCAGTGGCCATGGCCGCTGGTGCCTACATGGCGGGGAAGATCCCGGCCGTCTTGATGCAGAACTCCGGCCTGGGCACCTCGCTCAACACCCTGATTTCTCTGAACATGATTTATCGACAACCGTGTATCCTGATCGTCTCGTGGCGGGGCCAAGGGGGGAAGGATGCGCCGGAACATCTCGTGATGGGCGAAGTGATGCCGCAGTTTCTCGACACGATGAAAATTCCCCATCGCACCCTGACCGAAAAGACGGCGATCGCAGATTTCAAGTGGGTGGAAGAGGCCTTCAGGAAGCAACGGATTCCGGTCGCGCTTTTCATTACGAAGGGCGTGGTGAAGGGATTGCATCCGTGAAAACTGTGAAGCGCGACGAGTGACGCGTGACAACATAGAAAACGGAAAGGATCAAAATGAAACAAGCATGGAAGAACATAGAAGAGCGAGCACAGGGGCTTCGTTTCTTACTCGTCACTGATCACCCGTCACCCAACACGTCGAAGGGGTACTCATGAGGCCTGAACAAGGCACGCTCATCAGCCGGGCGCAGGCCATTGCGGCGTTGCTCGAACTGTTGACCGATCAGCCGGTCATCATCTGTAACGGGTTTCCCTCGCGGGAGGCGCATAAGATTGCCGACCGCCCCACGCATTTCTATATGATCGGGTCGATGGGGAATGCGCCGGCCATCGCGCTCGGCGTGGCGCTCGCGAAGCCGAATAAACGGGTGATCACATTCGACGGAGATGGTAACGTGCTGATGGGGATGGGGACGCTGGCGACGGTCGGCGCCTTGAAGCCGAAGAATTTTATTCATGTCGTGTTCGACAACGAAGTATACGGGACGACCGGGAACCAACCGACGATCTCCAATGTCGTGCCCTTGGAGAAAGTGGCAAAGGCGGCGGGCTATGTTAACGTCGAACGCGTGCTCGATCGCGACGATCTCGTCTATGAGTTTAAGGACATGCTGAAAAAAGACGGGCCAAGCATGTTGCTCATCAAGGTGAACGAATTTGCCGACGATGCCGGCCGTGTGCTGCTCGAACCGCCGGAAATAACGAAACGCTTCATGAAGGCCATCGCATGACGTATCTCGTGAAGCGTCGTTCGTCGCTCGTGGGCAGTTTCGAGATACGTTTCACGAACGACGAGGTACATGCATGATTCTCCTGAATCCAGGTCCCGTCAACGTCAGCGAGCGCGTACGGCAGGCTCTTTTGAGGCCGGACGTCTGTCACCGGGAGTCGGAATTTACCGAGCTGCTGCACGGGATTCAAGCCAAGCTCTTGAAGGCGTTTGTGCCGGGAGCGGAGCCCGACTACGCCGCCGTGCTGATTACCGGATCGGGCACCTCAGCCGTTGAGTCCGCCCTGCTGTCCTCCATCCCCTACGGCAAACGGATCCTGATCATCAATAACGGGGTCTATGGAGAGCGAATGTCCCAGATGGTCGCCCTCCATCGATTGGGTGTGTCTGAACTCAAGTATGAATGGACGGCCAGGCCTGACCCCGAACGATTGCGTCTCGCATTGCGGCAACATCCGGAGGCGCATGGCGTGGCGATGGTCCATCATGAGACCACCACCGGCTTGCTCAACCCCGTCAAGGACATCGCCGAGGTCGTCGACGGCCAGAATCGCGTGTTTATTCTGGATGCCATCAGTGCCTTGGGAGGGGAAACCATCGATATCCCGACGAGCCATATCTACATGGCGGCTGGCACGGCGGGGAAATGCATTCAAGGATTCCCTGGCGTCTCGTTCGTCCTCGTGCGCAAGGGTTTTCTCGAACGGATGCGGAGCTATCCGAAGCGGTCGTGGTATCTGCACCTCACACACTATGTCGACGATCACGGCCGCGGCACGATCCCTTTCACGCCGGCCGTGCAGGTGTACAACGCCTTCGACGAGGCGCTGAGCGAATTGCTGGAAGAAGGAGTGGTGAAGCGCATTCAACGATACAAGAAAATGGCGGCCCTTATCCGCGAGCGCATGGCCAAAATCGGGATCAAGCCGGTCCTCACGCCCGAGCGCCAGTCGAATACGATCACGGCCTTTCATCTACCCGACGGCATGCCCTACCCTACGCTTCACGATCGACTGAAAGCACGGGGCTACGTGATCTATGCGGGACAGGGACAACTCGAAAGCAAGATTTTCCGGGTGGCCAACATGGGCGCGTTGACCGAGGCGCAGTTTAACAACTTCCTCGATGCATTCGAACAGTCCTTGAGCCCGCATCATCCATGAAAGCGCTCATTCTCGCAGCTGGCGAGGGGAAACGCCTGTGGCAGGTCACGCAGCATCGGCCCAAGTGTCTCATCGAAATCGGCGGCCGGTCGTTGTTGCATCGTTACTTGGCCGTGCTTGTCAGTGTCGGGATCAGGCGGGCCGACATCGTCGTCGGCTACAAGCAGGAGATGATCCGCGCGGCGGTCGAGCGCGACTCGTGCGGTGTCACCGTCAAATTCCTGGTCAATGAGCAGTTCCATCGCGGCAGCATTTCTTCACTCTGGGTGGCGGGGACAGTGTTGGATGACGACGTCATCATCATGGACGCCGATGTGCTCTTCCATCGGGAGATCCTGCGCCGGCTCGTCGCATCGCCCCACGGGAACGCGCTGCTGATGGATGAGACGGTCAAGCAAACCGGCGAGGAATGCATGGTCGTCGTCGCGGGGGACCGTGTCATCGCGCTCACCAAGAAGATACCGGACCACTATGACTACGCCGGTGAAGGGGTCGGTTTTTTGAAAGTGCGACATGCCGATACGCCTCATGTCGTGGCCTCTCTCCGGTCCTTCGTCGAAAAAGAGGCCTGGGGCATGGAGTACGAGGATGCGCTGCTGGGATATTTCCGCAACGTGAAGGTCGGCTATGAAAAGATCGGCGGCCTGCCGTGGACGGAGATCGATTTTGTCGAAGACATACGGAAAGCCGAGTTGGAAGTTTTGCCGCGATTATGAGAAAGTCTGTCGTGATACGCGATGCGCAGGGGGCCGTTGCTCGTCGTGCGTCCCTCGACCCCTCGACCTCGCTCGGGGTCGAGCCTGAGCAGGGTCGAAGGCTCGACATGGCTCGGCCTGCGACGAGCTCCCCTCGACGGGCTCGGGGCCTGAGCTTGTCATTCGACGTGGCTCATGACCTTGAGTTTGTCGAAAGGTCGAAGGCGGTCGAGTCGGACCCTGAGCCTGTCGAACCGTGAAGCGTATCTCGCGAGCGACGAAATACGGAATACGAACGACGAGTAAGAGGTTTCAGCGATGAGTGAAAGCGTCATTCAGAAGCGGGCAGAGATCCAAGGGCTCACCACGG
>JBQTHY010000130.1:0-14482 GCA_052389395.1 Nitrospiraceae bacterium
ATCAGGCAGGCATTGTTGGAATACTGTAAGCGGGATACGTTGGCGATGGTGGAGTTAAGACGAGGACTGCGGGAAAAGGCGGGATAACTGGGCGGCTCTTCCGCCCGCGCCTTCCGCCAAAACTCAGCACACTGCACTCAGTCCTCCGCACTTCTTGGTGCTGAGAGGGTGGGAATTCGACGTCGGCTCGCGGAAACGCTACCCTTTGACATGTAGGAAAAGCAGGAAACCCTGGAGGAGTTTCTCCGGTGGCGCCAATAACGATAATTCTCAAAATAGCCACCGGCTCACACGAAGTGCGGTATGGCGGAGAGGGTGGGATTCGAACCCACGGTCGAGTTCCCCCGACAGCAGTTTTCGAGACTGCCCGATTCGGCCGCTCTCGCACCTCTCCGATGTGACGGATCGTCGATCGAATTGAATTGAAAGCCAGTGAAGACAGGGCACTCGACGACTTCGGCGGAGCTTACTCTGCCAGATGGTGTTTTGCAATGGCTAAACCGATGCGCTCCTATGGTGGAATGCAAGTCCTTTGAAAGGGAGAGAGGACGACGTGGATCGCACAAGTCTGAGATTCCAACGGATCACGTTCGAGAATAGAGACACGCCAACACCACTGATCGTGATCGGCCCTCACGAAGTGCATGTGTGGGGATTCTCGTTAGATGTCGACGCTGAGGAACTCACTCACGCGGCCCAGTATCTGTCGGGAAATGAACAGGAGAGAGTCAACCGGTTGGTGTCTGGGCGGCATCAGCACGAGTTTATGACGGCTCATGTCGTCTTGCGAATGGTGCTGAGCCGTTACTGCGCGCAGCGCCCACAAGAATTGGATATACAGAAGACCTCCGCCGGCAAGCCCTTCCTAACCCGTGATCACCCCATTCGGTTCAATTTGACGCATTCTCACGGCAGAGCTCTCATCGCAATCGCGAAGGATCGGGAGGTCGGAATCGATCTGGAGAAAATTCGTCCTGAGGTCGACATCGTGAGCCTTGCCAACCGGTTTTTGTCAAGCCAGGATCAGGCGTTCATAGGAGGTGGTGACTCAACACGACGGCATGAGCAGTTCCTGCAAGTCTGGGTGGCCAGGGAAGCCTTCTTTAAAGCCGAGGGCAAGGGAATGACGTTTCCCCTTCATCGTGACCATGTGGAGTTGTCGAGTGATGGAAAAGAAGGTTGCTTGGTCAGGGGTGGGGGTGGATCTGACGGGACAAACATGCCTATTCGATTTCTCCCTCTCGAATCCGGATGGGTTGGGGCAGTAGCGGCGGAGGGAAGCGATTGGACAGTCACCTATGGCGGTCTGGCAGGTTGCTGAACGAGCACGCCGGTGACGGTCCCTGTCAACCCCGCGGACGTACGGCTTCTCAAAGTTCCGATGTGCCTAAAGATTATTCGTCGCCTACTGGAGACCTGGTGTTCCCTCACGTTACAATCCTCCGCCCATGCAAGTGAAACCCACTCCTTCGAGACTTTCATTCTCAGGGCTCTACATCATTCTCGATCCTTCTGCCTGTTCTAATTGCCCCCTAAGTGAGGCACTCGCTCAATCCGCCCAAGCCGGCGCGAGGATCTTTCAATATCGTAACAAGACAGCCTCGATGAAGGAGGCCTATGGTGAAGCGATGCCATTGAGAAAGGCGGCTGCGGAGCTGGGGGCATGGTTTATCGTAAACGACCGCTGCGATCTGGCGCTGGCCGTCGATGCTGACGGCGTGCATCTGGGACAGGAAGACTTGCCGTACACCTATGCGCGGAAGGTCATGGGACCGGACAAATTGATTGGGCTTTCAACCCACAACGCGAGACAGGTCATAGAAGCAGAGGGACTCAAGCCTGATTATATCGGGTTCGGGCCGATCTTCACGCCGGGCTCCAAACAGGATCACGACCCCATCGTAGGGATAGAGGGCCTACGGACCGTTCGTGCCCTCACGAAACTGCCGATCTTCGCCATCGGCGGGATTACGGCAGATCAGGTCGGAGAGGTGATGCGTGCAGGGGCGAACGGGGTGGCGGTCATCTCTGCATTTTTGAAAGCTCCAGATATCACCCAGGCCGTTAAGGACTTCCTCAGCCGGATGCCAGCACCAGCCTCGCCAGCGTTCTGATCTCTTTCGTACGAACGAGTGTAGCCACTCCCTCTTCCCAATTGCTTTGCAGAGTTGAGAGGTAGGGGAGCGGACCGATCACCCGTACCCCAGCGCGCTGCCGGAGCAGGCGCACGGTCGAGCGCTCCTGGGCTCGTGCTATGGCGGTGCGCGCGGGAAGAGTCCGGTTAAGAACAAGTGCGAGAATGGACATGTTTCGCCGGCGAAGTGCGGCGAGCGTGAGCAAGGCGTGATTGATTCCGCCAAGGTTGGCCCGTCCGACCACAATTGTTTGAAACCTCATGCGATAGATGAGGTCAGATACGTCAAGTGACGGCGTGATCGGCACAGACACGCCACCCACTCCTTCCACAAGCAGGACCTCATGTCGAGATCGAAGCCTGCGAAAGGCGCGCATGATAGTTGGCAGTGCGACCGTTCTTTTCTCAAGGCGAGCTGCCTCCAGCGGAGCCAGTGACCAGCGAAAGGCATAGGGCCTGATCTCGGCGACCGCATCGCTGCTTCTTGCCGCTGCACGAAGTCGTAGTGCATCCGACCCAGCGTCTGCGGATGACAACAGGCCTGTTTCGATTGGTTTCATCACCCCGACTGCGTACCCGTGCCTCACTAAGGCAGCAGCCACCGCTGCTGTGGCGACTGTCTTTCCCACGCCTGTGTCTGTCCCAGTGATGAAGCAGCCTCGAAAACATTGCGTCATTGACGATTGTCTCATTGGACCATTTCCAAGAAACGGCTACACAAATTCGATCAAGCAATGACTAAATGGTCCACTGACATAATGAACCGATTCCCCTAGAGATTTCTGCTGTCGCAGTTCCACACTTGCCCTGAGACATCCTTCAGCTGCGCCAGATGCACGATCGTGCCTGCCGCTTCTTCAACCGATGGAGGACGACGAAGCGCGTGATCCATCCAGCCCTCAACTTCCGGCAACGCTCCATCGGACAAACCTGTCTTCTGCCAACCGGGCAACACAAGATTCACCCGAACATTCTGCCTGCCCCACTCCCACGCCGCCGTTTTCACCAATCCAATCAGCCCCGCTTTCGATGCCGCATACGCAGCCTGTCCGGTGGTCCCATGAAACCCCGCATGGGAACCAACCACAACGATGGAACCGCCTTCTCGAGCGAGCAGCGCAAGGGCCATGGCACGAAGACAGTGAAACGTTCCCGTAAGATTCGTCGCCATCATCTCGGCCCAGGCGTCTTCCTGTTGACGCAACAGCAGACTGCCCTCTCCAATCGCCGCGTTGCAGACGAAAACCGGCGACCCCGATGTGCGACCGCACAATTCGTCGATCATCCGTTGAACAGAATCAGATTCCCGGATGTCCGCTTGATAGAGATCCCCTGTACCACCAGCCGCCACGACCTTCCGTAGCGTGTCCTCTGCTGCCCCTTTGTTCCGGCGATAGTGGACGCCGACATACCATCCAAGCTTACCGAACGCTTCACTGATAGCACGGCCGATTCCCCCGGATGCGCCGGTAATCAACACGGTTGGACGAGCTCTATGCTCGCCGTATCGGTTCGTGACAGACAACTTCTTTGACCGAGGATGTTTCATGCGAACCGGAATTATGCGAGGAGGGGCGGGCGAACGCAAGTCTGAGCAACGGGAGGATAATTGAGAGCCCTTTGCTTGCTGCTTTTGGACCCCTGTGATATTTTCAGCCGATCCTCGGCTGGAAAACGTGCCTCATGTTCAGACGTCAACTCACAACGCGACAGTTCTTAGCGGGAGGAGCTTGTCTACTGCTGGGATTGGTGATTTCGCCAGCAGCGCTCGACGCTGATGAACCCATCGTAATCGCCCAATCCGCCGACTACTTTCCTGACGCGGTCGGAAACCGCTGGACCTACCGAGGCCAGATCACGGAAGGCCCGCTCCAATCGATCGGGTATAAGTTCTTCACGAATGTCTCGACGGTCAAAGGAACCCAGACGATCAAAGGCGTCACCGTCACCGTCTTCCATGACACAAACCCCGGCAATCAAGGTCCATTAATCAGTTTCTACCGAAGAGATGCCGTCGGCATCGTGTACTATGGTTCTGATCCCGGGACACCATTGGAAAAACAGATTACTCCTTACCAGATTTTTCGATTCCCCCTGAAGATTCCATCGTCCTTCCAACAGTTCGATCGCACAGGTCTCAACTTCGGCACTGACATGGACCGAGACGGCACCGATGAAAAAGTGGATGTGCGCGGGTGGAGCAGCCTGGTCGGTCATGAGACGATCACTGTGCCGGCCGGCACCTTTCAAGAGGCCGTCAAAGTAGAAGCGCGGATGACTATGCGTATTCACCTGTCACGAGGCCACCGTAGCGCTGCTGGAACAGACGTGACGACGGCCTGGTTCGCGAAGGGCGTCGGGCTGGTAAAGTATTCGGAGCGGCAGGAGTTATCGGCTGTCGGTGAAGATCACGGCGTCGTGACGGAGATCACGGAAGAGCTTGAAGAATACGAGATCAACCCCTCCAAGGACTCACTCAGTCAACTCGAATCCCCGTCGGAGAGTATTTTCACTGATCACGCGGGTGATCATGAACTGAGCCAGGTAATCCTCCCCACCGGCTTTCGCGCCCACCCCTGAGAACCTGTGCCCGCCGAACGGTTGACGACCGACCAGCGCGCCGGTAATCGGACGGTTCAAGTAGAGATTCCCCACATCGAACTGCTCACGCGCAATCGCGAGGTTGGCTGGGCTCCTGGCATAGACACCCCCTGTCAGCGCGTAGGCGGTCCCGTTCGCCACGCGAACGGCATCCGTAAAGCTCTCTGCCTTCATGACCGCCAATACTGGACCGAAGATTTCCTCCTGAGCCAGACGGTGATGGGGTTCAATATCGGCAAACACAGTCGGCCCTATGAAGTATCCATCCCGCTCGACCGCTCGCTGGACGAGCAACCGACCTTCTTGCTGTCCCTCAACGATGAATCGCTGGATGCGCTCATGCGCACGCGCGTCGATCACCGGTCCCACCTGAGTGCCTGGCTCCGCCGGGTTGCCGATTTTCAGACTCAACACGGCTTCTCGCAAGCGTGTGACGAACTGATCGTAGACCCCGCGATGCACGATCGCGCGTGAGCAGGCCGAACACTTCTGTCCCGCGTAGCCCGAAAACGACGTCACCACTCCGGTAACCGCCTCGTCGAGATCCGCCGTCTCGTCGATGACGATGGCATTTTTCCCGCCCATCTCAGCGATCACGCGTTTGACCATGCTCTGCCCTGGAACCACGCGGGCGGCTTCGGCCAGAATGCGAAGCCCCACATCCTTGGATCCTGTAAATGCAAGAGTAGTAATATGGGGGTGTGCGACGAGCGCCTGTCCGATCTCTGGGCCGCCGGGGAGACACATAAAGACACCGGGTGGCACCCCGGCTACGATCAGGATTTCCGTGAGCAGATGCCCCAATCGGGATGATCGTTCGGACGGTTTGAAAAGGACCGTATTGCCGGTCACCAGCGCTGCCGCAACCATGCCGGTCGGGATCGCGAGCGGAAAGTTCCAGGGCGCGATCACGGCCGTCACGCCGCGTGGCCCATAGACACGGTGGTTCAATTCTCCAGGCCGATCGCCTAAACGTGCAGGCTGAGCCAGGCGACACATCTCGTCCCCGTAGTATCGGAGGAAGTCAATGGCTTCAGCCACATCGGCATCTGCTTCCCGCCAGGGCTTTCCCACTTCAAAGATTTCCCAGGCGGCGAGTTCATAGCGGCGTCGACTCATCTCCGACGCAGCCTCTCGCAGGATCCCCGCTCGCGCTTCAGGAGATCGCCGTCGCCAACCGTCGAATTGGGTGAGTGCCTGCTGAATTGCTCGGTCGAGGTCGGCTACAGCCGCGCTCCGCACCTGTGCCACTATTTCATCCGGCCGACATGGATTATGAGATTCCAGCCATGGACCTGTCAGCGTCGGATCTGAAGAGTCCGCTTCCCAGCGACGCCCTAGTTGCGACCGAACTGAAGCGATCCCGGCCTGCATCGAGCTGCGGACGACCGCATGAGAGAAATCACTGTGCGGTTCGTTGGCAAAACCCTGCGCACTGCCCGTTGGCTTGGCGTCAGGACGAAGGGCTAGGGCTGCGGGGGGAGCGAGGAGTCGAGTCAATGGTTGAGACTCGACGTACTCTTTTCGGAGAAAGGATTCGTTCGACGTATTTTCAAGCAGCCGCCTGACCAGATATGCCATGCCAGGTAACAGCCGGCCTACGGGGGTGTACAACCGAACGCGACGCCCAAGCTTCACCATTGCCTGCTGAAAGGGCTCAGCCATGCCGAAGATCATCTGGTACTCCTGCGCCTCGGGAGCCAGACCGATCGACTCCGCGATGGCCTCGACCGCCGCCAAGGTGCGGAGATTGTGGGTACCGAACGCGGGACGGATGAGATCGGCCTGGTGGAACAGTACACGGATCAACCGCTCGTAATTGGCGTCCGTCTCCGCTTTCTGCTCGAACAGGGGTATCGGCCAGCCGGCTTGCCGATAGCGTACCGTATCCGAATCCCAGTACGCTCCCTTCACGAGTCGTATGACGATCGGGACACCACGAGTACGAACCCACGCCAGGAGATCCTGAATGTCCCGTTCGGTCTCCCGGTGGTAGGCTTGCAGTGCAACACCGGCGTAGGGGTACGCACGATACGATGGCTCGGCAAAGAGCCGCTTGAAGACGTCCAAAATGAGATCTTTCGTCTCAGCCTGTTCCATGTCGAAAATCAATCCGGCTGGCAACGACAGGGCCCGGTCGACCAGCGGGCGGAGGCGCGCCGCCACCGATTCATAACTCCCATCGGGATCGATCGGGTCCAGTCGCGAGGAGAGGGCTGAAATTTTCAGCGAAAGCTGCACGCGTGGTACCGGCCCAAGATGATCGCGCTCGAGCAGGGGAGTGGAAGGCCATGTTGTCGCGGCACGACCTAAGCCGGTCAACGCATCAAGACAATGGTCACGATACTGATCGGCCTCCTGCTCGCTGATCGTGGCTTCACCCAACAGATCCACGGACCAGGCCCGCCCTTTTTGCCACAAGCGTGCCAAGACCGGAACCGCCTCTTCAATCGAGGCCCCGGCGATAAACGTTCTCGCCATCTGCTCGATCTGTGTTCTGATGGATTTGCCGGTCAAACGCGCGCCGATGCTGGTAGACCCGAGCGCCTTCAAGCCCCATTGGATCCCGAACAACTCGCTCCCCGAACTGCCGAAATACTCCTCGGCGAGCGAGACGACCCGCTCATCATCAGTGACGACGGGCAGCACGTCGATGAAGTGAAACAGGCGCGCCTTGAAGGCCGCATCCTTCATGGCCAGATTGATCACCGATTGGGACCACCAGCGAGTGTCAAAGATAGTCGGAGAGAGGCCGGCAGAAAGCTGCGCAAGACGCTCACCGATGCGAAGGATGGCTGGCTCAAGTGAAGAGGGCGATGTCGTCATCGGTGCTCCAGGGAAGAAACGACCTTTTCCGATGATTTCAGTATACATGCTGGACCACCGTGGGTCATCGCCTAGACTGATTGTTACAACTTTGGTCCCTGGAGGAGGATCTTCTATACTGCGTCACTGGGAGGATCGGCATCCAAGCTTCGCAGTCTCGATCCGCCTATCTTCTCGCTACGATCTCGCTTTACCCAATCGGGCCATACAAGAGCTGGCCCACCCGGCCCATTTCCTTTCCATTCCTTCATCGATTATGATGGGAATGCACAGTCAAATTATCTGACTGTCAACCGCTGGTGTCGGCGGCGGTTGAACACCGATAGAGGGAGGGTTCCTTCATGGCTGATGAACATTCCCACGGTCCCCCATCACAGGGGACAACCAACTTGGTTCCCGGTGTCAAACATATCATCGCCGTCAGCAGCGGCAAGGGCGGGGTCGGGAAATCCACGGTCGCGGCAAACCTTGCCTGTGCTCTGGCGCTGACCGGCGCGAAAGTCGGTCTGCTCGACGCGGATCTCTACGGACCCAATCTCCCGATGATGATGGGGAGTACCAAGGGACCGGAGCAACAAGACGGAAAGATCTTGCCGGTCGAAAGTTACGGGGTCAAACTCATCTCCATAGCCTTCCTGGTGCCGGAGGAAACGCCGCTGGTTTGGCGGGGACCGATGGTCCACCAGTACTTGCAGGCCTTCCTTCGGGACGTGCTGTGGGGCGACTTAGATTATTTGTTGATAGACCTGCCGCCAGGGACCGGGGACGTGCAATTGTCGCTTTCTCAGATGGTCCCACTGGCCGGGGCCATCACTGTGACCACGCCGCAAGAAGTCGCACTCCACGATGTGCGCAAGGGCATGGCGATGTTTCGGAAAGTGAACGTCCCCCTCCTCGGCATCGTCGAAAACATGAGCTTCTTCGTCTGCGGCCATTGCGGCGAACGGACGGAGATTTTCTCGCACGGCGGCGGTGAGCGGGCGGCCCAGAAACTCGGCGTGCCGTTCCTCGGCAGAATCCCCATCGACCCGGCGATTCGCGATGGCGGTGACACAGGCCATCCCATCGTCGTGGCCAATCCGGCATCGCCGCAGGCGGCAGCGATCAGAGAAATTGCAGAGAAACTCGTCGAGGAATTGGGGGGAGCAGGGAAGGGCGGTGCTTCGATCGACAGCCTGCTCAAAAAGATCAAGCAACCCTTTACCACCAATTGATCGAGGACTCTTCACTACGGAGGTCAGTGATGGCAGATTTCATCCGGGTCTCGGGCACGGCGGATGTGACACCAGGCCACGGCATCGTGGCGGAAGTGAACGGCAAGACCCTCGCGGTCTTCAATGTGGAGGGGATCTTCTACGCGATCGACAACACCTGTGTCCATCGGGGCGGTCCGCTCGGAGAAGGGGATGTGGAAGGCAACGTCGTCACCTGCCCCTGGCATGGTTGGGAGTACAACGTCACCACGGGCGAATGTGTCAACAACCCTTCCGCGAAAGTGGAAGTCTATCAAGTCAAGGTCGAAGGCAACGACGTGAAGGTGCTGCTCTAGCTCGTGAAGCGTCGTTCGTATCTCGTCGTTCGTCTGTCTGGTCTATTTGGTCTGTTTCGTCTATCTCGTCCGATACCAGACAGACCAGAGAGACCAGAGAGACAGGGGCGACAACGAGAGAGACAAAAATACCGCTTCACGTTATTAAAGGAGTCTATGGCTGTCTCTCCCAATGATCAAACCGACATCGCCGCCGCGCTCGTCCGGCTCTACGTGTTCCTGACCCAATACCTCGATCGCTGTTCTGACGAAAGCACCCGCAAGAGTTACCCCGACGTAGAGCTCCAAAAACACCTGACCGACACACGTCAGCAGCTCATGGAGATCCTGGCCGTCAACCCCGTCGTCAAGAACAAGCTCGCGCAGGAGTGCGACCGCATCCTGGCACTGGGCGCGTCGCGCTTGAAAGCGGAAGCCACCGACCTGAAGACACGAGAAGCCATCCAGGCTGAACGAGCAATCCTCAAGAATAAGACGATCGCATTAAGCGACCTGGTGGCCGTGTTTCGCGCGCTGGAATAGCGCACGACGGGCCTAAGAGCGAGTATGTGGAAGGACGGTTCCGACAGGCATCAACTTGCCGGGCTTGATCATCGGGAACGGGGCTTCAGTCGACCGGTTGAATTTGAGCCGGCTGGGGAGAGCTATCAAGCTATTTTTCGGTATGAATCCACCTTAGTACGCACAGAGCCGCACCCGTCGCAGGATATTGCCTTGCATGCCCTGGTCCAGACATTGCAGGCCCAAGGCTATCGACAACTGCGAACCCAAGGCAGCTTTCGCAAAGGCATCTATTTGGGCTCACAAGAGATGTGGGTTGAATATCCGGATCCCCCACAACCCGAGCCAGAACGGCCCGGCTTTATGGCAAGAATCTTAAGCTGGTTCTGTCCACGCTCAGTGAATGGATAGTGCCCATGAGCTTTATCCCGCTCGACCATCTCCGATCTGCTCCTGGTATCAGCCATCCGCCATCAGCCATTATCCGTCCACGTCTCCCGTCCTGGTTGAAGGTCGAAGCCAAGACTGGTCCGGACTATCTCGACATCAAACAGACCATGGAGCGGCTGAAGCTCCACACCATCTGCGAAGAAGCCCGATGTCCGAATCGGTGGGAATGCTGGAACGCCCGCACCGCGACCTTTCTCATCCTCGGCGACATCTGCACCAGGCGTTGCCACTACTGTTCGGTGGAAACCGGTCGTCCGATGGCGGTGGATCATGAGGAGCCACGCCGTGTCGCTGAAGCTGTGCAGGCCTTGAGACTGCGCCATGCAGTCATTACGTCGGTGAATCGGGATGAGTTGGAGGATGGAGGCGCTACTATCTTTGCCGAGACGATCCGACAGACGAAACGATTCAGTCCTGGTTGCACCATTGAAGTGTTGATTCCTGATTTTGAGGGGAACGAGGCGGCCCTGGAAACGGTCTGCGCAGAGAAGCCGGAGGTCCTGAATCACAATATTGAAACAGTCCGACGGCTGTTCCCGGCGATCCGCCCCCAAGGAAAGTACCAGCGCTCGATTGACCTATTGGGCAAGGCCAAGCAGCTCGGCATGACGACTAAGTCAGGATTGATTCTTGGGATGGGCGAAACGATCGACGAAGCCAGAGACGTCATGCGCGACTTGCGTGTCGTCAACTGCGACATCATCACGATTGGCCAGTACCTCCGACCGACAAGAGGACACCTGCCTGTCGCCCGCTTCTACGACCCCGCTGAGTTTGCCAAGCTGAAAGAGGAAGGTTTAGCCATGGGCTTTTCTCATGTCGAGTCGGGCCCGCTTGTGCGCAGCTCCTACCACGCAGAAAAGCAGATTGTCCACGCATCGTAGGGTAAGGATTCCGGCTATGAGCCAGAAGCGCAATATCCTGATCGTTAGCGCTCATCCGGATGACATGGAAATCGGCATGGGCGGGACTGTTGCCAAACTGGTGGAGTCCATGGCTGTAATTACTTCCGTCGTCGTGACCAACGGTGGTCAGTCATCGAATCCTTTCGACTTGACGGAGGAGCGGATGGCCGAAGTAAGAAGAGAGGAGGCCCTCCGTGCCGCCAGGGTCTTGGGGGTAAAAGACGTGATCTTTTTTGACGAACCGGACGCGGCAGACCGGATCAATCTCACCGCTGTCAAACGGAGACTCGTCGAGATAGTCGCTCGCCTGCAACCGACAGAGGTCTCTACGCTGGATGAAGAGCTTGACCGACATTCGGCCCATCGGCTTGCGGGTAAACTGGTAAGAGAAAGTGTTCTTGAAGCCGGCATCGTCCTCAACGGTGGCCTCTGGGCGTACGAAATCTGGGGCCCCTTTGCTACCTGGGACCGCCTAGAGTACATTGACCGCTATGTGGCCATAAAGATGGCCGCCATCGCGGAGCATCAGAGTCAGGTGGCAACGATACCCTATGGGGAAGGAGTGCTGGGATTGAACCGCTGGCGAGCCGTGTTCGCTGATCCCAAGGCCAGCGCCCCCGCAGGCCTGTATGCGGAAGTCTTTCGACGGGTCACGATCTCTCCTCTCTCCAACTGAACTCCGTTTCTTCGCCCATGCTTTTACATCCTATGTTTGCCGGCTTCCATCACAACTCTCCTGTCTCACTAATTGGCCCCAGCAAGGGCCTCTCCAATCAGCATTTGTGCTTCGTCCTGGATCCGCCTGAGATGATCTTTTCCGCGGAAACTCTCAGCGTACAGCTTGTACACGTCCTCGGTGCCGGAGGGGCGGGCGGCGAACCAGCCTTGGTCTGTGACGACTTTCAACCCGCCGATCGACGCACCGCTGCCTGGGGCTGTGGTCAACATGGCGATGATTTTGTCGCCGGCCAACTCTGTCGCTTTTACTTGATCGGGCGAGAGCTTCGAGAGAATTGCTTTCTGCTCGGGCGTGGCCGGCGCGTCGATCCGCTCATAGACCGGCTCACCCAATTCGTTTGTCAGGTCACGATAAAGCTCGGCCGGATCGCGGCCGGTCTTCGCCATCATCTCTGTGGCAAGGAGGTCCATGATGATGCCATCCTTGTCAGTGGACCAGACAGCGCCATCGCGGCGCAGGAACGACGCGCCGGCGCTTTCCTCGCCACCGAAGCCGAGTGAGCCGTCGAGCAGTCCGATCACAAACCACTTGAAGCCGACGGGCACTTCTACAAGTTTCCGCTTCAGCTTGGCCGCAACGCGATCGATAAGGCTGCTACTGACCAAGGTTTTCCCGATGCCGGCATTCTGTTTCCAACCGGGACGATTTGTGAAAAGATACGCAATCGAGACTGCAAGGTAGTGATTCGGGTTCATCAAGCCGGCGGACCGGGTTACGATCCCATGTCGGTCGTTGTCGGCGTCGTTACCGAATGCCACGTCGAAGCGATCCTTGAGGGCGATCAGATTTGCCATTGCATAAGGGGACGAGCAATCCATGCGGATCTTGCCGTCCCAATCCAGCGGCATGAAACGGAACGTGGGGTCAACGGCAGTATTCACAATCTCTAAATTCAATCTGTAACGCTCAGCGATCGGCTTCCAATACGCCACACCAGATCCACCGAGGGGATCGACGCCCAGATTCAGCTTGGCTGATGCGATTGCGTCCATATCAACGATGTTGCCGAGGTCGCCGACGTATGTCCCAATGTAGTCATGCCGATGCGTGGTGGCCACGTGGCGAGCCTGTTCAACCGACATTCGCTTGACCCCCTGCAGCTTGTCAGTCAGGAGTGCATTCGCCCGATCCTCTATCCATTTGGTGACTTGGCTGTCGGCTGGGCCACCTTGGGGCGGGTTGTACTTGATGCCGCCGTCCTCCGGAGGATTGTGCGAGGGCGTGATGACGATGCCATCGGCCAGTTCCGACGTTCGGCCCTTGTTGTAATTCAGGATTGCGTGGGAGATGACCGGCGTCGGCGTATAGCCGCCGTCTTGGTCGATTATCACGTTGACGCCATTGGCCGCCAGTACTTCAAGCGCACTCGCGAAAGCCGACTTCGAGAGCGCATGGGTGTCCATGCCGAGATAGAGCGGGCCGGTCGTACCCTGGGCTGCGCGGTATTCGACAACGGCTTGGGTGACGGCCAGGATATGGGATTCATTAAATGATCGCTTGAACGATGAGCCTCGATGTCCTGAGGTACCAAATGAGATCCGTTCCTCTCGAATTGTCGGATCGGGCTTGTCTTTGGAATACGTCGCTAAAAGCTTGGCAACATCCACCAGGCTGGAGGCTGGTGCCGGTTTTCCTGCCAGCGGATGAATTGCCATAGGCGATGTGTAGTCCCAGAGCCGCACGACTGTCAACTCAGCGGTTGTGTCGGGAGAGATCGAAGTCATGTGAAAATAATCTCTAGACGGTGAGCCGAGAGGTTGTAGAGGAGAAGTCGGTTCCCGCAGCAGGAAACTGGCCCATCAATGCGAGACTTTCTTCGGACAGAAGGACGAAAACGCACGTGAGTGTTCTTCGATGCTTGAAGACCTTGCTGCTGAGAAATCCCTTGTAGAACGCAGAGTTGTTGGATTTCAGATTATTGATCCGGTAAGATGGCTAGAAGACTTGTACGTATAGTTGAGAGGGGTGGAGTGTCCCATTTCCGGCTTGGGCTCGTGATTATCCTCGCTTTGGCGGTGCTCGCCGTCATCTTTCTGTCTTTTTCTAGAGAACTGACCGGTCAAGACTACCTCAAGGAATTTGTCCTGGAACAACTTGAAGAAAGCCTTGGACGAAAAATCGACGTCCATCGAGTAAAATTCGTGCTCTTTCCACCCGTTCGAGTCGAATTGTCCCAAGTCACGATTCATGACCCCAATTCAGATCATGTTGTATTGACAGCCAAGCGAGTCGATCTCGTCTTGCGCCTGATTCCGCTCCTTCGTAAGCAAGTCGTGGGCAAGCGGTTGCTGATCGAGGAACCCACACTCACGCTCCGACGGAACGAAACCGGACACTGGAATCTGCTAGAAGGCCTAACTGATCAAACAGCCAAGGATCAGCACACAATGGACCTGATCGCCAGGACGTTTAGGATCCGGCAGGCCACGCTCATCAACGGCACGATCACGGTGATCGATGGCGCCAGGCCTGATAGTGTCCGCTCCATCAAGCTGGAGCGTGTTGAGGCCGGGCTCCTCATTCGGGCCGACCGCAGTCTTGCGGAGCTTCATGTGTCGGCTGCTCATTCGGGGAAAGAGGGAGTGTCCGCTGTCTCTCTGGATGGAGTGGTTCGACGATCAGATCAACCAGTGTCATTAGCCGGTGAGGACCCAGCCGGGCCTACAGCCGAGTTCCAGTTTGAGGGCCGCGTTGACGCTGCAACTCTCAAAATTGGCGAAGTGGCGGACTTTATTCTGCACCGGCCGGTTTCCGAGCGACTTCAAGGGGTAATGAAC
>JBQTHY010000131.1:0-10446 GCA_052389395.1 Nitrospiraceae bacterium
CTCGAGTTCAAGATGCTGGACGAAGACAGCCAGATCAGGCTGGAGTTGCCGGCCCGCATTCAGAAGGACCAAGAATCGGAGGTCGTCCGGCAGTTTGAGGGCAAGGTGCCTGAGGGCGACCAAATCCTGTTCGAACGGGCAGTTGAAAAGGATACCGGCCGCGAATATCGCATTCCATACCTGGTGAAGAAACGGGTCATGCTGACCGGCGATGTGCTCAGTGATGCGCGGGTTTCGATCGGCCAGTTCAACGATCCCTATGTCTCAATCACCTTCGACTCCAAAGGCGGACGGGAATTCGAACGGATCACGGGGGACAACGTCAAGAAGCGGATGGCGGTCGTCCTCGACAATACCATCTATTCCGCGCCGGTCATTCAAGAGCGCATTTCAGGAGGCCGTGCGCAGATTACCGGGACCTTCACGACGCAGGAAGCCAACGACCTCGCGATTGTCTTGCGGGCCGGCGCGCTGCCGGCCCCGCTCAAAATTGTTCAAGACCTCACGGTCGGTCCGTCGCTCGGACGGGATTCGATCGAAAAGGGCATCAACGCGACGCTCTTCGCCGGCGCGATGGTCGTCATCTTCATGATTGTGTACTACCGCCTGTCCGGGGTCATTGCCGACTTTGCGCTGATACTGAACTTACTCTGCCTCATCGGTGCGCTTTCCGCCCTCACGGCGACACTGACACTGCCGGGCATCGCCGGTATCGTGCTGACCATCGGGATGGGCGTCGACTCAAACGTGTTGATCTTCGAGCGCATTCGTGAAGAGCTGAGAGGCGGGAAGGCCGTGCGACCGGCGATTGACGGCGGCTACGACAAGGCCTTGCTCACGATCGTCGACTCGCACGTGACGACGTTGATCACAGGGGTCGCCCTCTTCTTGTTTGGGACCGGCCCGATCAAAGGCTTTGCCGTGACATTGTGTTTGGGCATCGCGATCAACCTCTTCACCGCGCTGGTCGGGACCAAAGTGATTTTCGATCTGCTGAACCAGCGGCAGAAGGTTGAAACGCTGAGCATTTAAGGAGACAGCTGCCAGCGATCAGCTCTCAGCATGAAACTGACGGCTGGTCGCTGAGAGCTGAAAGCGACGAAAACGGAGCATTCATGCTGGAAATTTTGGGCAAGACCAACATCGATTTCATGGGCAAGCGCAAGATCGCCTTTATCTTTTCCGGCATCATGGTCTTGATCGGGCTGGTCGCCGTGGTACAGATCGGGCGAGGGGCGGCCAATCTTGGCATCGACTTCGCCGGCGGGACGGCCGTGCAGCTGAAGTTCGACCAGGCGATCCGCATCGAAGAAGCGCGGAAAGCGTTGAAGTCGAACGGGCTCGGCGATGCGGAGCTGCAAGAATTTGGACAGGACAACAAGCTGCTCATCCGCGTGAAGGCCTCGACGACGATCGAGGAAAAAACGGCGGAACGGGTCATGGCGATCTTTAGCAAAGAGTATCCGACCAACCCGTTCGTCGTGGATGCCTCGACCGAAATCGGGCCGACAATCGGCAAGAAACTCCAGGAAGACGCGATCATTGCCATCGTCATTTCATTCGCGGGCATTATTCTGTATATCGCGGCGCGATTCGAACTCCGGTTCGGCGTGGCGGCGGCGTTGGCGACATTCCATGACGTGTTGGCCGTGCTCGGAGCGTTTTACCTCTTGGACAAAGAAATTACGCTGCTCATCGTAACGGCGCTGTTGACCCTGGCCGGATATTCGTTGACCGACACCGTCGTCGTCTTCGACCGAATCAGAGAAAATCTTAGGATGCGCCGGCGTGACACCGAAGAGGCGACGGTCAACAATGCGGTCAACCAGGTGTTGAGCCGCACCATCGTGACGAGCTTGACGGTCGTGCTCGTGCTTATTCCTCTGACCCTGGCCGGCGGAGAAGTCTTGCACGATTTCTCCCTGGCGCTGCTTTGGGGGGTGATCTTCGGCACCTATTCATCTGTGTTTGTCGCCAGCCCACTCCTGCTCTTGTGGCCTGGAGCGGCGGGTCGCCTCTTGAAGCGCAGATAGCCAGGTTCTGATGATCTGTTGAGCCGGAGGACTCAGGACATTCAACAGATCGACAGATCATCGGATTCAGAAATTCATCGAAGCTCCACACTGGGCGGCCTGGAAACGCAAGATCCACCTGCTGTATGCTGAGATAACTCAGCCGATCAAAGGCACCTGTATGAAACTCTGGAGCCGGTCTCACAGTCTCCAGCGCAAGATCATCGCGGCGATCGTGATGGTCGGCCTCCTACCGCTTACCCTTCTCCTCGCCTTGACCTACGTGGAAGGGCATCGCGCATTGCGCGAAACGACGGGGTCGAACTTCAAGGAAAAGGCCGTCGAGGCAGCCAGCCGTACCGAGATGCACCTGACCAGGGGCATGAACGAAGCCCAACAAGTAGCGACGTGGCCCTACCTGCGCACCGCCGTGTCGGAGGCCAACCGCTCGTATGAAGGCAGAGATGCCCGAAGCATCCAGGAGATCATCAAGGATTGGCAGCAGCGGTGGCGGCAGCGCGACAAACGGAGCGAGTTTCCGCTCTTCATCAACCGCATTGTCACCAACTACCTGATTCGATGGCACGATATTCGGAAATCGGATTACGTCGGGATCCTGGTTACCGACGGGCAAGGGGCGCTCGTCGTCAGTTCCATCCCGCAAGTGGAATATTTCTACGGGAAGACCGCCTGGTGGCAGGCGGTGGTGAAAGGGGGGAGTCAACAGCCCTACGTGAGTGAAATCGGCTTCGATCCAGCCTTTGGGACTCATGTTGTCATCGTGGCAGCTCCGATTCTGGACGATCAGCAGCAGGCCGTGATCGGAGCCGTAACGATCCTGCTTCGCCGCGACACGTTGTTTCATTCCATCGCCGATGTTTCGATCGGTGCAACGGGCCATGCCATGCTGTTTAGCTCGGATGGCGTCCCGGTGATCTGCCCGATGTTAGCTCCCGAAGAACACACGATGAATCCCGAACTGCTCAGCACGCTGAGCGCCCTCAAGTCCGGATGGACCGTGGCCGCCGACGATACCCATGGGAGCAAGAATGGGTTGATCGGCTTCGCGCCAGTACGGTTCACCGATCAACTGGCGCTGGGGAGCATCGGAGGAAAGCACTGGATAACCGTGGTGCGACAGGATCCACAAGAAACTTTTGCCCCGCTCGCCGAGCTTGTCGCCAAAGTCCTGTTCTACGGGTTGGCCGTGCTGGCGGTGCTCTGGGGAACGGGAGTGATCGTGGCCAGGCGGATAGCCAGACCCATTCAGCTGTTGCATGACGGGGTGCAAGAGATCGGGAGCGGGAGGTTGGAGCAGCGACTGGAGCTGAAGACCGGAGATGAGATCGAACGGCTGGCCCAGGCGTTCAACCAGATGGCGAGCAATCTTCAGCGGTCGTTTGGGCAGCTCGAGCAGCGGATGGCGGAAGTGCGACAGCTGGAAGAGAAGTATAGAGATCTGATCGAACATTCGCCGGAGATGATCTACCAATTGGACCGAAGCGGTCGGCTTGTCCACGTCAATAAGACCGGGCTCGACAAACTCGGCTATACGCTCGAGGAGATGCTGACCATGAAGCTGTGGGACCTGGTGCCGCGTGAGCAGGAATCACAAGTTCTGCACTATCTTGAGCAGCTGCGCTCGCAGGGGCAGAGTTCGATGGAAACGGTTCTGCTGGCCAAGGATGGACGTCCGATCGACGTGGAAATCCATGCCACGGCCCTCTTCGATCAAGCACGTGGCGTGTTGGTTCACTCTCGGGCGTTTGTCCGGGATGTGACGGAGCGGCGCCGACTGGAACAGGAGCTGCAGCGCTACACCACAGGGTTGGAACAGGCGGTTTCGGAGCGCACGCAGCAGCTGGTGGCGTCACAGGCTCGCTACAAAGCCCTGTTCGATATGGTGGCGGACTCGGTCTTTATGGTGAACGCGGAAGGGACGATCGTCGCCGTCAACAAGCGGGAAGAAGAGGCGCTGGGTTATGCGGAATCGCGAGTGGTCGGGCGGAGCATGCTCGATGTCGTGGCGGCGGATTCTCGCCAAGTCTTCGTGGGCTGGCTGCGCGACATCAGCACCGGCCAGCGGCAGGTTCCCACCCAGGAAATGACCGTCTACGACGCCGCTGGGCGCGAGACCCTGGTGGAAATGGACTTGATTCGGGTCGGAGAAGCGGATCAAGTGCTGGTCATGGTGCAGCTCCGCGATATTATGGATCGGAAAAAGCTCGAACGCCAACTGCAGTCGTACCGCGAAGAGCTTGAGCTGAAGGTACGGGAGCGGACGAGGGAAATCGAGGAGACGAAGCAGTACCTGGAAAACCTGCTCGAGAACGCCAACGACGTCATCTATATCCTCGATACGGATCAACAGTTCACCTACGTCAACAGCAAGGTCGATATCTGGGGCTATCGCAAAGAAGACCTGGTAGGCCGACCTTACCTTTCCCTTCTCTCGCGACGCCATCGCGGCCGACGGCTCAAGAGTACATTGGACATCGGAGCCAAGCAGGTCTACGAGGTCGAAGTCGTAACCCGCATGGGTGAGGTCCGCACGGCGATGATCAGTGTGTCTCCGCTGCAAGGAGTCGAGGGAGAGATTCTCGGCGTGCTCGGCATCGCGCGTGACATGACGGAGACCAAGAAGCTGGAGCAGCAGATACGTAATTCTGAAAAGCTGGCGTCGGTCGGGAAGCTTGCGGCTGGCGTGGCCCACGAAGTCAACAATCCCCTCGGAGGAATCCTCAATTGCCTCTACAACCTTCGAAAAGGCAGCTTGTCGCCGATGCGCCAGGAGGAATATTGGGCCTCGATGGAGCACGGCGTCCGGCGCGTGCAGAAGATCGTTCGACAACTGCTCGATTTTTCCCAGCAGCACGAGCCGGACTTCAGTCCAACGGAGATCAACCAGATCATCGATCAGGTGTTGGTGCTGACGACCCATCTATTTGCGCCCAATCGCATCCGGTTGGAAACCGTGTTGGGCCATGGTTTACCCAGCTTGATGATCGACCGACACATGATCGAACAGGTGTTAATGAATTTGATCCTGAATGCCGTCCAGGCGATGAAGAACGGCGGAGTCCTGACGATCCGGACATCCGTAGTGGAGGGCATCTGCCGTGTTGAAGTCCGCGATACGGGAGCCGGTATTCCCCCGTCCGTCCTGCCGCACGTCTTCGATCCTTTCTTTACGACAAAGAGCGAGGGGGAAGGGACTGGACTTGGTCTCTCCGTCAACCTCGGCATCGTGGAACGTCATGGTGGAAAGATTCTGGTGGAGAGCGAAGTCGGGATTGGGACGACATTCACGCTGTGCCTGCCGGTTTCACGTGAGCGGTCCTTGGTGGAGAAGGGGTCATGAAAGGGCTCGCAATCCTTCTGGTCGACGACGAGCCCTTGATGCGTCTCTCGATGGTGGACGCGCTGGAGGCCGTCGGCTATGACGTCCATGCGGCTGCGTCCGGCACCGAGGGGATCGAGGCGATCGGGCAGAGGACCTTCGATCTCGTGATGACCGATCTGCGGTTGCCCGGCGCCGATGGATTGGCCGTTCTAAAGACTGCGAAGGACAAAGCACCGCAGACGGAAGTGGTCGTGATCACTGCGCACGGGTCCGTGGAGACGGCGGTCGAGGCGATGAAGCTCGGCGCGTTCGATTACATCACGAAACCGTTCCAGATGGATGAATTGCTGTTGCTCGTCGAGCGGGTCGGTCACGTCGTCGCGTTGCGCCGCGAGAATCAGGATCTCAGAGACACGTTGGAAGACAAGTTCTGCTTCAGCGGCATTCTGGGGGCGAACAGCCGGATGCGCGCGGTGCTGGACACGATCAAGCTCGTGGCCGGAACGGATTCCACGATCCTGATCCTCGGCGAAAGCGGAACCGGGAAGGAGTTGGTCGCCAACGCCGTGCATCAGAACAGCACGCGCCGCGATCACCCGCTAATCAAAGTGAGTTGCGCCGCCTTGCCGGAGACGCTGTTAGAGGCGGAATTGTTCGGTCATGAAAAGGGCGCCTTCACCGGCGCGCTCCGCCAGCGGCGGGGGCGGTTTGAGCTGGCCCATCGGGGGACCTTGTTCCTCGACGACATCGGCGAAATCTCGCCGGCGGTGCAGGTGAAACTGCTCCGTGTCCTGCAAGAGCGGATGTTCGAACGAGTCGGCGGCAACGAGACGATCGATGTCGATGTGCGTCTCGTCTGCGCAACCCATAAGGATTTGCGGAAGGAGGTGTCGCAAGGGCGGTTCCGTGAAGATCTGTATTACCGGCTCAACGTCGTGCAGATCGTCATCCCGCCGCTCAGGCAACGGCAGGAAGACATCATGGTCATCGCCGACCACGTACTCAGGACGTGTTCGAACAAATTGAACAAGAAGCTGCGAGGGTTCTCCCAGCAGGCTCGCGAACTGTTGCTGCGCTATTCTTTCCCGGGAAACGTGCGCGAGTTGGAAAATATGGTCGAGCGGGCGGTGGCGCTTGGCCGCGAGCCCGAGGCCATTCAACCGCACGATCTCTGCGGGTTCCAGGCCTGCCCCTACTTAGGCGGCACGCCGCAAGAGTCTTGCGGCTTTTGTAGCGAAGGCCTGACCGGCGGGACGAGGAAAAAGGACGCGACGTTGACCTCGCTCGCGGCTGCGCGAAGAGGCTTTGAGAAAGACTTCATCGTCTCCGTGCTGGCGCGAGTCGACGGCAGTCGCACGACAGCCTCGAAGATTCTGGGCCTGTCGCGCAAGGCCCTCTGGGAGAAATGTAAGCGCTACGGCATCCCCTCCGCGCGCGATGAAAGCGAGGAGGAAGGGGACTAGCCGGATTCAGCGCCGTCCCTTTCGTTTGGTTCACCGTCCTCCGCCGTCTGCCCCCGCTGCGTCGTCCGTATCTCGTGAAGTGCCTGAGAAGGCGCACGTTGCATGACCACACCTCATCACCTCTCTAACCGAAACGCGGGTGATTTCTCGTGGGGAAAAAGGTATGCTGCGAGCGGTGAGACATCACAACGGGGCATGAACGACCTGATTTCCAGAGTATGAACAGCGACGCACGGCGGATCGAAGTGATCGACGACACGATGGCAGAAGTGCTGCGGCGGAAGACGCCGGCAGAACGACTCGCGATCGGCTTCGGGTTGTGGCGATCCGCACGGACGCTCTTGCGTGGCCAACTGGCGTCATTGCACCCGGAGTGGGACGCGCGGCAGGTCGACCGAGAAGTCGCACGGAGACTCTCGCATGGAGCTGTATGAGCTACTCGAGCAAGTCGTGCAGACCTTCGAACGGCTCCAGATTCCCTACCTCGTGACCGGCTCGGTCGCTTCAATGGCCTACGGCGAGCCAAGATTAACCAACGACATCGACCTCGTCGCCGGCGTCGAAAACAAGCACGTCAGCGGATTATTGGCCGCCTTTCCCTCCGCGTCGTTCTATATGAGCGAGGAAGCCATCCGTACAGCGATCAGACATCAGACCCAGTTCAATATCATTCACCCTGCGTCGGGATTGAAAGTTGATGTGATTATCCGCAAAGACACCCCCTTTGATCGCAGCCGGTTCGCACGGGCGCGCACCCTCCGCCTCGCTGAAAGCTATCAGGCTACGTTTGCCTCAGCGGAGGATGTCATTCTCAAGGAAATGGAGTACTACCGGGGGGGAGGATCGGACAAACATCTCCGGGATATTACAGGGATGCTGAGAATCAGTGGGAACGAAATTGATCAAGCCTATATTGTTGAATGGGTTGATCGTTTGAGCCTTCGGCCAATCTGGGAGATGATTCAGCAACGGCTTAAGGAGCCGCAATAGCGCGCCGAACAGCGAACACAGGCTTTGCGATCGGCTCGTGCTCGAAGCAGACGAACTGGTCCACACCTGGATGATTCACCACATCCAGATCATCGGGGAGGCAGCCAGCAAGCTTACGCCAACGAACTCAATCAGCGTTTACCGCTCCAGCCATCGGCTCTCGGCTCTTTGCTTCGGCGGTCAGCCATTTCCCGAGTCGGTTCTCTCGGGGACTCCATCCCTTCACGTTTCGGACTACACTGACAGGTCGCCTCAGAAAAACTCTGATTGCCGTGCCGCATGACTCCATGACAGCGGCGTGTACTTCATCGGATCGGCCTTCCGATGCAGGGGGGTTGCCTCGTCAGTTGCCGTGGAGATGTCAGGAGAGCCTGTCTGTGACGCTTCAGTCATCGCCAAACCCTCCGTTGGGCCGGGTTCCTTCCGGCGTCTGGGTGCTTGGCTTTGTCAGCCTCCTGATGGACATCTCGTCCGAAATGATCCATAGCCTGCTGCCGTTGTTCATGGTCACGACACTCGCGACCGGCACGATCGCGGTCGGGATCGTGGAGGGACTCGCCGAATCTCTTGCCCTGGTGGTCAAAGTCTTTTCAGGGGCCCTGAGCGACTATCTGGGAAAACGAAAGGAACTGGCTTTGTTCGGCTATGCCTTGGGCGCGATGACGAAGCCGCTCTTCGCCTTAGCCTCCGGCATCGGCCTCGTCTTAACCGCCAGGCTCCTGGATAGAGTAGGGAAAGGGGTGCGTGGAGCGCCGCGGGATGCACTGATCGCAGACATCACGCCACCGCTTCTCCGAGGCGCTGCTTTCGGCTTGCGGCAGGCGCTCGATACCGTCGGAGCCCTGGTGGGTCCCTTGCTGGCGGTGGGGTTGATGCTGCTCTGGGCCGACGATTTCCGGGCCGTCTTCTGGGTCGCCGTCATTCCGGGGTTGATGGCCGTGGTGCTACTGCAGTTCGGCGTGCAGGAGCCTGAGCCGGGTCAGACCAGAAAGGGGACGACCCCTATCAGTCGGGACAATCTCATCCGCTTAGGCCCGGCCTATTGGTGGGTGGTGGCCATCGGATCAGTCTTCACGCTGGCCCGGTTCAGCGAGGCCTTTCTCGTCCTCCGCGCCCAACAGGGAGGGATGCCCATCGCGCTCGTGCCGCTCGTGATGGTCGCGATGAACCTCGTCTACGCGAGTTCCGCCTATCCATTCGGCAGGATCTCCGATGCAATGAGCCATAGAAAGCTGCTCACGCTTGGTCTCCTGGTCCTCATTGGGGCAGATCTGGTGCTGGCCACGAGCGATCATTGGGGAGATGTCTTATTGGGCGTGGGGCTCTGGGGGCTGCACATGGGCATGACGCAAGGCCTGTTCGCCAGGATGGTGGCCGACACGGCGCCGCCCGATTTGCGCGGGACGGCCTATGGCTTCTTTAACCTCGCCGGCGGGCTCGCGATGCTCATTGCAAGTGTCTTGGCGGGACTCCTCTGGGATTGGTTGGGCGCGTCGTTCACCTTCTATGCTGGGGCCGCTTTTTGTGTGATCGCGATCCTGGGAGTAGCTCTCCATCCGGTCGGCAGAACCTCATCACAAGCGAGATAAGTTTCAGGGGTCGGTGTTTGTTGTTCGCGTGGTTCATCTGGTCTCTCTGGTTCATCCGGTCTCTCTCGTCTCTCTGGTCTATTGGGCTTTCTGATAATCAGGTCCGGCCAACCAGATAGACCAGACAGACCTTCTCCCTTCCGAGGGCGTGCTTTCTCTTGAGAGATTCAATATCCTAGGGCAGCAAGGGAGAACGGGAGGGGGGGTGATGAGCAGAGCCGCTCGGGTCTGGATGATGGGACTCACCATCGTGACGGCCGCTGGCTGTGTCACCCAAGGCCAATACGATGCGGTCGTCGAACAGCTTAATACGATCCAAAAAGATCTGAAGATTGCCCAGGCGGAAGAACTGGCCCTCACCCAGGAGGCGAAGACGCTCGAATCCCTCAAGAGAGAAGCGCAGACCGACGCGATGGCCGCCTCGGCCGCACTCCAACGGGCCAAGGATGAGGCCGAGGCCCAACGCCACACGGCTGAAGAGCGGCTCGCCACGCTCCAGCGCATGGTCAGCCAGCTCAACGTGCAACTACTCACGCTCAGAGATAAATTGGAAGACGCCAAAGGCGATACCGTCGCGCTGAAGGAAGTCGTCGCAGCTTATCAAAGGAAGATGCGCACAGAGTTTGGGACAGGCGAGCCAGCTCAGTCACCCCAGGACGCCCTGGTGCCCACACCAGCCAGTCCAAGCCTCGCGGCTCCCCCTCAGGCCGCATCAACTCCCGACGCGACAAGCGCCCAACCGCCGCAGCCGGTCCCGCCGCTTCCGGACAAGCAGCCGCCGCAGGAGGCCCAATCAGCCGAGCCACCAGAGGAAAGTTTGCTCTCCGCCATCATGGAGTGGCTCATTGCCCTCTGGCGGTCTCTCGTTTCTCTCTGGCGACAGATCTTTTCCTAGCAGCAGAACGCGAAAGCCCGCGACCTACTCCGTCCGCTCACCAGCCACGCCATCCTCCATCCGCTCCACTTGAATCAGCGGGCGACTCTTGCGAACATACGTGCACGTGCCATGACCCACAGCACGACACATCAGAGGAACAAGGCAGAGCGGC
>JBQTHY010000132.1:0-3428 GCA_052389395.1 Nitrospiraceae bacterium
GAGATTATGATCGCCATCATAGCCGGCCCATCAGGGTGCTGGAGGTAGCTGTACCCCACGACCCACAACAGTGCGAGCACCAGCAGCGAGAGCTGGATGCCATAGACAGCGCCGATCCAGCCGGCGAGCCAGCCGAGCAGACGACTCCCGTCTTCCCGCGCGATCACAGACCACGATACAGATCGACTGACCCGATATGCCAAGACCGCCGTCACCACGGCCATCAGGCTGCTGATGAACAACAACACGAGCGGTTCCTCAAGCGGCACCAAGTGCTTGAACAGGCGATAGACTCCGAAGGCCACCAGTCCAGGGACAACCATGACGATCCGTTTCTGCCTGCGAACAGCATCCTCAGTCACCGCGAGGCTGAGGCTCGGCAGCACGCGCAAGGTCATTCGATGCAACATCTCTTCTCTGTCACTCCTACTGAGCGGGTGGCGTCGACCTGAGTGCTCGCACGCCCGCAGCGGGGTCCCCACACCGGGCGGGGTGCGAGGACGTGCGAGCCGGTCGACGACAGGCCCCGCTCAACTCTTGGCTCCCATACCGAAATACTTCGCCTTCACTTCTTCCATCAACGCCACGGTAATACGCGACTCCCCGCGCTCTGCAGCTGTTCGCTCAAGCTCGATCTTGGCCATCCCGCGTACCGGAGCCGGCACATTATCCAACCGGTGTTTGGCTTCTGGTTCCCACTCGATTCGCTCACCGGTCAGTGGACGCAATAAGGCGTCATAGCTGACAACTCGTTCTCCATGAGAACGCACATTCTGCTCGACTTCCTGGCGCACGAGCTGCGCGAGATAGGGAGGCATACGATCCAAGCGGTGCAGCGCATCGTCTGTCCACATCAATCGATCAACAAGACCGTTCGTCTGCCCTGCCGGTCCCTCGACACCGACTTTCAGGCCACAGCCTCGACATTCCGAACGGATGAACCACTGGACCGTCTCGTCTTCGCAGGCGAGCTCTTCAATCCCTTCCGTATGCATCCATCGCCCGCAGCCACAGTTCAACATGGCAAAACCCAGTGATGCGTGATGGGTGACGAGTGATGAGTCTTGAAAGATATGTCCGACTTAGATCCTCGCATCGAACACTCTTTGCCCATCACGGATCACACATCACTGATCACCCATCACTTATCCGATCTTTCCTGGGTACAGGATGTACAGCATCGTGTAGGTGGTGGTTCCAGTCACAAACAGAATGCAGTAGATGGTCATCGTAAAGCGTCCAAGTGTTCGGTGGCGTTGCCCGCCGTCCGGCCAAAGACGCTGTATCGTCATTTCCACGCCGAACACAATCGCGATAAGGACGAGAAATCCGACCCACACAATGAGCCGTCCCATCCGAAAACGATCTACGGCCACCAGATACAGCAGGTACACTGCCACCGGCACGCACAGGACACCAAAGACCATACTGATCTTCCCCCAGGTCGTCTGAAGAACGCGATCGCTCAGGATCCGCCGCCCTTGCTCAATCAACTGGGCTCGGAACCCCAGAACAATCATGTAGACCGCCATGACCAACCCAATGACCACAAGAATGATATGAGTAATTAGGAGAGGGATGAACACATTGCGGTAGAGTGCTTCAGATCCACCGAACCCCTCTTTCCCTTCAAAGGCCAACACGCCTAATTGACGAAATAAATAGTAGCTCAAGAAGAACGCCAACATGGCGATCATCCCGCCAAGCATCATCCAATGGTGGGCATCCGCCCGACGTCTCCTTGCCTGAATCCAGCCGATCACGAAGAGCCCCGTAAAGAGCGTCGCCATGAGCTGGCTCAAGTCCGCCCCGATAGTAGCATGTGTACCGAAGAAACCCGGGTCGTGCAGCCACTCCGTCATGACTTCATCCTGTTCCCTTCACCCCTTGCACGACGGCGGTTTTCTCCAATTCGGCTGCGGATGCGAAGCCGGCTTTCGTCATCCACTGGATCGCATCGCTGGTCTTGTAACAGCCCCCCTGCTGGGTGTTGACCAGAATGTGCACTGCAAAGGCCGTAGTCCACGCGGGGCCGGTTCGAGCTTCATCCAGGAATCGATCCTTGATGATCAAGCGCCCGCCCGGCTTCAGATGAGTGAATACTTTGCTGACAAGAGCCGCATTGGTCTCGTAGTTTTGATAATGCAGGATATCGGACATCAACACGACGTCGTACGGACCGCCGAGCTGGTCTCTGTTGAAGTCACCGGGAAGAAGCGCAATTCGTGAATCCAACCCCGCCTCCTTCACCGTCTTCTCGGTTAGACGCAGTGTGGCAGGAAGATCGAACACCGTCGCCGTGAGGTCGGGGTAGGTCTGGCAAAACGCAATGGCGTTGGTTCCCGCGCCTCCACCCAAATCCAACAACCGCACCCGCCCGGTCAATTGCAGCCTCTTTGCGAAATCGGGCCCGCTCTGCTGGCCGATCCGATGGAGCACCGCCAACACATTGCTCCCCAACTCCGGGTCCGTTTCGAAGACATGTCGATCGACCGACCTCCGTCCGGTGCGAATCGTGTTCTCTAACATCCCCCAGTTGTTCCACTCCGCATCATGCAGCAGAAGGAGATGGCCGACATACTGAGACGAGTGCCGGACGAGATGTTTCTCTGCCGTCGGCGAGTTGCGGTAGGCCAGCCCCTCTCTGGTCATCAATCTCATGGCCACAAGGGCGTTCAGCAGGAGGCTCAGGGACGGCTCGTGGGCCCCGATTCTCTCCGAGACTTCACGCGCTGTTTTCGGCTTTCCATCCAGCGCGGAAAAGACATCCAGCCTGACAGCCGTCAGAAGGATCTTCGTCTCCCAGTAATAGCCAAGCTGGAAGATTTCTGCGAGCGACAGGTCCCGTGACACACTCATCCTCTCCAGCTGTTTCGCGTTGAAATATCAACATCTTACCCACTTCAGAAAGTGAAAGGCAAGGCAGCGGCGTTCGCGAAACAGGCAAAATAAACACAAAGGGCAGCGGATTGCTCCGCTGCCCTTTGTACGATTGCGGGGTCGCCCCGCTGCCTTGAACTCTGCTTACTTCAGTTCGGCCTTCAGGTTAGCCGTTCCACCATCCGCCACGTCAACCTCGAACTCGATTTTCTTGCCCTTTGCAACAAACGGATGCCAGGCCACCACCTTGTGCTTGCCTGGAGGTACATCCTTGATCTCGAACGAGCCGTCATCCTTCGCCACGGCAAAGTGCGGATTCGCCACTGGGAGGAAGAAGCTCTGCATGAACTCGTGCTGGTCGCACTGCAACCGAAGCCAGCCATCTTTCTCCGCACCACCACGGAACACGACCGGCTTGTCGAGCTTGTCACCCTTCTTGGCCAAACCGATGTTGAAACCGGTGGCCCCGGGGTCGCCCGGCTTCTTATTCAAAAAGCTATGCGGATTGTGGAGCACGCCCTGGACCGACTTGGGATCGTCCGGATCGG
>JBQTHY010000133.1:0-7341 GCA_052389395.1 Nitrospiraceae bacterium
AAAGAAGTCAAAGTGCTCAGGGGCTTGATTCCCATCTGCGCCTCGTGCAAAAAGATTCGCAACGACGGCGGCTTATGGCAGCAACTGGAAGAGTATCTCGGTGAACACTCTGAGGCCGAATTCAGTCACGGTCTCTGCCAACCCTGTATTAAAAAGCTTTATCCTGGCCTTTACCAGGACTAGCTGCTACGATTTCGCCAGTTCCCACTCCATAAGGTCGTTTGAACCATGAGCATTCTCATCATTGACGATTCTGCTGACGATCGCTTGCTGTTGCAGTCGATCCTGTCCGCCGCGGGCTACGAAAGTATTCTCACCGCGGACTCCGCCGCTGCCGCGTTCACATGTCTCGGTCTCGACGGAGGCAATCAGGCCGCTACACGAGTCGACCTCATTCTCATGGACATACTGATGCCCGAGATGAGCGGCATCGAAGCCTGCCGCCAAATTAAGGCCATCGATCGTTTCCGCGACACTCCTATCATCATGGTCACCGTCAAGACCGACCCCGTCGATCTTCAATTAGCCTTCGCCGCCGGCGCCATGGACTATGTAGCGAAGCCGATCAATAAGATTGAACTATTGACCAGGGTGCGCTCAGTCCTGCGTCTCGTCCATGAGGTCGACCGACGCCGTGCACGTGAACAAGAACTGCTCGAAGTCATGCGTCAACTGCAGGAAGCGAATCAGATGCTGCTTCGACTCTCCTGTCTGGATGGGTTGACCGGTATTACCAATCGGCGTCAGTTCGATGATTTCCTCGATCAGGAATGGCGCCGAGCTGTGCGCGACACAACACCCCTGTCTCTTATCATGTTCGACATCGACCGGTTCAAAACCTACAACGACTCCAAGGGTCACACGGCCGGCGACGAATGTCTGAAACGGGTCTCTGCGGCGATCTCCAGCGCCGTCAATCGTCCGGGGGATCTTGTCGCCCGTTACGGCGGAGATGAATTCGTGATCGTGCTGCCGGGAACCAGCATAGACGGTGCGGCGCAAGTCGCGGAAAGCCTCCGCCGCCGCGTTGAATCACTGAGCATCAAGCACTCAGATGGAGACCTCGTCACGATAAGCGTCGGCTACGCGTGCATTGTTCCCAACCGACAGGCCTCCCCCACAGATCTGATCAGGGCTGCAGATCAGGCCCTGTATCAGGCGAAGCAGGAAGGTCGTAATAAAACCAAAGCAGCCGGCATGCTGTCTTTGGTCCAAGACTCCCACGACGACTAGACACCTTCCTGCGGGGCATTCGTACCCCACTGTCCACACAACCATGTCGCGTCATTCACGTTTAGCCCCACAGAAACGGACCAAAGCATCCACAACCGCACCTCGTAATCGCAGGCCTCATGCGAAGAGTGCGATCGTTCAGCGTACGCCGTCACGCTCCACACAGTCGAAGCCCGTATCCGAACAGAACGCAGCCTTGCTCCTGGAACGGTATCAGGAGACGCTCCGCAAACTGGCCCAAAGTGAAGCCCTGAACAGCGGCAACCTTGCTCAAGCCTTCCGGGCCATTACGGAGGCGTGCTGCCATCTGTTACAAGTGGATCGGGCCAGTATCTGGCTCATTACCAAAGACCGGGCCTCCATCACGCTGATAGACCTGTTCGAAGCCAGTCGGCGTCGGCATAGCGCCGGTATGGTGCTCCAGTCCGCTCACTATCCGACCTACTTCCGGTCACTCGCCAGCGAGGAACGAGCCATTGCAGCGCATGACGCCCATAAGGACACTCGGACCAAAGAGTTCGCGCGCACGTACTTGGGCCCCTTCAACATCGGAGCCATGTTGGACGCCCCCATCAGGCGAAGGGGGCAGCTCGTGGGCGTCTTGTGCACAGAACATGTCCGCACGCCCCGTCAATGGGCCATCTACGAAGAACAGCTCAGTAGTTCGCTGGCGACGATGGCGACCTTGGCCATGGAAGCGGGAGAACGGCGCGAGGCGGAGCAGGCTCTGCGCGTTGCGAAAGAGGTTGCTGAAGCAGCGAGTCGGGCAAAGAGCGAATTCCTGGCCAGTATGAGTCACGAAATCCGGACGCCGATGAACTCCATTATCGGCATGGCAGATCTCCTGTGGGAGACACCATTGACCCCGGAGCAGCGGAAGTATCTGCGGATCTTTCGGCGAGCCGGCAGCACCTTGCTGAACCTGATCAACGACATCCTGGACCTCTCGAAAGTCGAAGCTGGCCACCTGGATCTCGAATCAATTGGTTTTGACCTGAGCGAAGTCCTCGACAAGGCCATCGAGTTCTTGGCGATGCGGGCCAACGAGAAGGGGTTGGAGTTGGCCTGCCACCTTGCGGCAGATGTGCCCTGCGCGATGATCGGCGACCCCAACCGCCTGAATCAGATCCTCATCAACCTTATCGGGAATGCGGTAAAGTTCACTGAAGAGGGATCCGTCACCGTGCGCGTGGCCAACGACCCCGATGCCCACGCCGCCGGCGCCATCCGCATCTCCGTGAGTGACACGGGCATCGGCATTCCGGCAGAGAAGTTGGATTCCATATTCGAATCCTTCACTCAAGCCAATGCGTCGATTTCGCGTCGCTACGGCGGTACGGGCCTCGGCCTTGCCATCTCGAAGCACCTCGCCGAACGCATGGGGGGGCGGATCTGGGCGGAGAGCACGGTCGGAAAGGGCAGCACGTTCTTTTGTGCCGTCAGACTCCAGGTACAACCCAAGCCGCTTCCACCCAAACCAACTCATCACGTCAACCTCACCGGTATGAAAACGCTTGTTGTGGATGATCACCCGACTAATCTGCTGATCTTGCGCGAAACCCTCGGCGCCTGGGGTGCTGACGTCACAGAAGCAAGTAGCGGGGCCTCGGCCCTCAAGGAACTCGATCGCGCCGCTCAAGCCGGAACGCCTTACAAACTGCTGCTCTTGGATTGCCACATGCCGGAGATGACGGGTTTTCAGGTGGTTGAATTATTGAAAGAATCGTCCTTTGGGAAGGGACTCACGGTCGTCATGTTAACGTCTGACCACTGGGCCGACGACATTGCGCGCACATACGATCTAGGGCTGGGCGGGTACTTAGTCAAACCGATCCGCCGCTCCGACCTCTTTCAAGCAATCACCATCGCCTTGAACCGGGCGAGGGGAACGATGCCACCAGTCGCAGAATCCCCCGAGCTCACACCATCCACACAGACTCGACCGCTCAAGGTCCTGCTTGTCGACGATTCGTCGGACAACCAATTGCTCATCCGGTCCTACCTAAAAAAGACAGACCATTACCTTGACGTGGCAGACAACGGGGCGATCGCGTTGGAGAAGGTCCAGAACAGTCGCTACGATCTGATCCTCATGGACATTCAGATGCCGGTCATGGACGGCTATGAGGCGACGAAAGCCATCAGGGCGTGGGAGCGCGATCATGACCTCCCTCCAACACAGATCATCGCCCTCACGGCGCTCGCGCTCAAGGAAGAGGCAGCGAAGATTTTTGAAGCGGGATGCAATACGCACATCACCAAACCCGTGAAGAAAACCACGCTCCTGGAAGTGCTTCAGGCCTATAAAGGATAGGTCGATTAACGATGCGGCCTTCTCACCACAGCTCAGCAGACCGAGTCACCGTCACAATCGATGCCGACCTGGAAGATATCGTGCCCGCCTTTCTCTCCAACCGCCGGAAAGATGTGCAGAAGCTGCGAACCGCGCTGGCGCAGGAGGACTTCGAGACCATTCAGCTCCTCGGCCACCGTATGAAAGGCGACAGCGGCGGATACGGCTTCAAGACCATCGGTGAGGTCGGAGCGAAAATGGAACTGGCCGCGGCCCAGCGCGACCATCCGGCCATTGGACAGTCCATCGCACAGTTGGAAGATTTCCTCGCCCGAGTGAATGTGATCTACAAGTAAGAGGCGGTCCGACCTATCCGCAACTATTTCTTCTTCTCCTCCCTCTCACGGAAGAGAGAGTTACTCAACGTTGGTTGAAGGGCGACGTGCTGAGAACTGATCTGTTCAGTTCCTTGAACAAGGCCCGGGACACCATTCAACCGTCGTTGGGCCCCCTCGTGCGCTTTGCAATTCACGGAGTTGCTCTCGCAGCGTAGAATTCACCCTGGCGCATGAATAGCCATAAGTATATGATGGTTAACGATCATGCTGTCTTGACTATGTCTTGACACGATCAGAATCTTCGGCTATCTTTAATAGAACCAAAAGGGAGTCGATGGCGGCACGAACACTTCGCACTGAAAAACTTGATCTTCGACTAAGTCGCGAAACCAAGCGGACGCTGGAAATTGCCGCGTCCGTTTCCAACCGTTCGTTGACTGCCTTCGTGCTGGAAAGCGCGCTTGCCCGTGCGGATGAAATGCTGGCTGATCGTCGCGCGTTTGTTCTCAGTAAGCCCAAATGGACCGCCTTCCTGGCTGCGCTTGATGCCCCAACTCGCCCCCTCCCACGTATGCAGCGTCTGTTAACTGAACCAGGATTCTTCGACTCTGAACCTGCCACCAACACAGAAGACCGTTGATCCGCCAGATTGAAAAGCTTCGACGGGAGCACGCCGTTGATGCGTTCGATTGTGGCCAGGCAGAACTGAATCGATTCCTCCAACAGCACGCGCTCCAGAACCAACGCAGCGGGGGATCACAAACCTACGTGGGGCTCGTGGGTTCAACGGTCGTGGGCTATTACGCGCTCGCCGTTGGATCAGTAGAACAGGAAGAGGCTCCTGAGCGAGTGCAGAAAGGACTCGCGAAGCATGCGATTCCCATCCTGTTGCTCGCACGACTCGCGGTCGATCGTCACTGGCAGAAACGAGGCATTGGGGCTGCGCTCTTGAAAGACGCCGTGCTCCGGACGCTGCAAGCCGCCGAGATTGCAGGCATTCGCGCGTTAGTCGTTCATGCCAAAGATGATAGCACTAAACGTTTCTATCAGCGTTTTGATTTCGTCCCGTCGCCAAGCGATCCGCTGCATCTTTTCGTGCTTCTCAAGGACCTTCGACAGCTATCTTCATAGCTCTTCACAATGGCCTGCTGCCGGTTTCAAAGACACCGAGTTAGGTGTATCAATGAACCCGGAGGTGAGCCATGGAGCGACGCAGGCTGAATCCAAGCGCGCCAACGCTAAGAAATAAGCCTGCTCGCTAACGCTATTTCCGCCTTCGCCATTCCCACATCGTGATGGGTGCAAGGTCGATCCACAAGCCTTTCTTGTCGTCTCGTGCTTCCTTCTCTAGACCTTCAAGCGTGGTATTAGCTGGCGCATACTTCCGATACCACCAGCACCAGCCGTATTTGAGTAACTCGTGATTGACGTTCGTCCCGTGACCCTACAAGGGGAGCAGATCCTTCATCATCGACCTTCGTCTTGTCAATTGGCCTGAGACAAGATGTCCCCAGCGGTATGAAGTGTCTTTCACAGTGGCGAGGCCGTCCATTTTTCCTGCGTGGTGCAGGAAGCGCGTCTCCAGGAAACCGTCTAATCTTACAAGGCCCTAGGGCCATCGACGTGACTTTGTGTCTGTCAGGCATCCGACTTGCTCACCGTTCCCAATGGTGGTGAAGCAGACCACAACCAGTCACCATCTTACTTACAGGAGGTTTGTGATGCGAGGCCTCTGGAGTGCGATCGTCGCTATAGTCTGGGTCTGTGGCGGAATCAGTGTGGCCGGAGCCCAGACCGGTCAGCCAGTCCCTCAACCCCCGACGTCCTCAGCAGCCCCGACACCGCCATCTCCTCCCGGGAGCAACAAGGGTGGCGAGTTGCGAGGATTGGACCGCGCTGATCAGGCTGCGGGTGAGCACGGGCAGCAAGGACGGGAGAACGCGCGTGCTGCGCAAGGAGAGCGGCCGGCCATGGCCACCCCGCCCATGCGAGCCCCACAAGGGAGGCACGGACGGCGATGACTCGGCTCCATTGACAGGACAAGGGGCATGACGCAGCAACCTCCAAGCAGCCGCGGCGTTGCCGGTGTCCTGGTCAACGACCGGCGCGTCAGCAACCTGCGCGGCGCGCCGGCCCGAGCCCGAGCCCCTTTCTGGCGTAGTAATCCCGTGAAAGCGGAGGCGCTCATGGCGGTGGTTGTGCAGGACTTCAAACTTCAATGGGTGTCGCCGTCGGGGACACTGACAACGGAACCCTTAAAGTCGGCAAGGGCCGGAACACTGATAACAAATACGATGAATAATGCGCCGATGGGCGCCAGCATTTTCTGCCCGCTTAATACGTGTGCTCGAAATAGGTCATGCGGCGGTCGTAGGAGGAATAAAGCGTGGTAAGCGTGTGGGAGAATCCGCGGAAATGTCTAACCCATAAGGAGGATGTCATGAGAGTGAAGAGCATCATGTTGACAGTTGGATTTTTGTCGATGATGGGCGCAACCGTAGTGCTGAGTTCGTCCAACAGCTTCGTCACCGATGCACAGAGCGTGGATGTCACCCACAGTATAGAATCGCAAGGGCCTGTGTCTTCAGCTGCCAGTGGGCCGAGGAGCGTGGATGTCATCGATAGCTCCCCAACGGGGGAGGGCCAGTTGGACAGCGTGCAGACTGCCCGGGGAAAGAAGGTCATGAGAGTGGATGTCATCGATAGCCTCCCAACGGGGTGGCAGTGGGACAGCATGCAGACCTCCGGAGAGAAGTTCATGAGAGTGGATGTCATCGACAATGTAGAATGGCGAGGGCCTGTGTATGCATTCACCGGCGGGTCGATGAGAGTGGATGTCATCGATAACATAGGATCTTAAGAGGCTGTCTTTTCATGCACCAAGCCACTGAGCCACTGATGCGGCAAGGGAATCCGCTGGAGGAGGAGCATGCAAGACACTCCTCCTCCGGTGGCCCGCAGGTGGTTAGTTCAGTGGCCACTAGAACCTGTATTGCCCCACCCGCTGCCCGATTTATTTAGGCCCACCATTCGGGTGCCACTGCGATCAACGCTCGCAAAGCACAGGTGTCCGTAAAAGCGGGGCAAAACCCGGTTGATAAGCAAGAGGAAGACACCTGAAAGACAAGGAGTTCTGTACGGGGTTAGGAACCGAACGTGACAGGGGTTAGTAACCCGACAGGTCTGACAAGCTGGATTGCTCCAGTGCTGGCACCGGGCATCGCCGTTGATCCGCCTAGAACCCAGCCGTCATAAGCGCGAAAACAACGGCTGCGACAACTACAATTGCGATAGCGATTAATACTATCAGTGGATTTTCGCCGAACATCCCGGCCATTTGCTTCCTCTTTCAGGCTTGTAGCTCCGTGGTGTTCTCGCTCCGCCATCTGCGCCCATTGTCTGTCTGTCTCGCACCAACGCTAAATCATAACAGGTGAGCAGTCAAGATGTGGTTGACCAAACCTTCACAAGGGACCC
>JBQTHY010000134.1:0-1618 GCA_052389395.1 Nitrospiraceae bacterium
ACCTCGAATCGCACGGATTCTTCGCTGTCGGCAGACATTCCTACCCGTACCGTAAGACGATGCGAAGTCCCTGGATACTCGACCATGGCGTTCTTGGCATTGGTGATCAAATTCACCAGTATCTGCAAGACCTGATGCCGATCCGTCATGAACCTGGGGACGTTGCTATACTCCCTCGTGACTTCGATTCGATACCTCTCCGGTTCTGGCATCGCCATCATCAAGGCTTGCTCCATCAAATCCTCGGCTGACACGGCCTCACGGACCTTTTTCGCGCGGGCGATATCCTGCTGCGCCATGATCACCTGTTTGATATGGTCGACCTTTTTCACGAGGGAGTCGAGTTCTCCCCGGATGGTCTGGTGACTCCCGCTCAGGGACTCGGCAACCATGCCCAAATACGAAGGAATCTGCTTGCCCTTAGGATCTTCCGTCAGAAATGCCTGTAAGTCGTCGTGATGATCATGGAACATCGAAGCAATTCGGCAGATGTCCCCCACCATCGGCTTCGCGAGGGTCTTCAGCAGGGTATCAGTCGACACGTTAATGCTCGTGAGGACATTCCCGACGTTGTGCAGGACGCTTGATGCCACATCTGCCATGCCCGCCTGGCGCGACGCCTGCATGAGCTGCTGATACATGTCTTCTCTCTCCGCCTGAGCCTTTTTCCGTTCATTGATCTCGACATTGAGGCTCACGTTCGTGTTCTCCAGTTCCTGTTTCTTCTGCAGATTTTGGACGCGGGACAACTCCCGCTCGCTGTTCGCCTCCTTGAGTTGAGAATTCGCTCGATCGTGCTCGGTGACGTCGTAGAAGGTGACCAGAGCTCCTCTCACTGTAGTCCCGTCGTCCATAATCGGCACGGTATTGACGAAGAACTTTCGCGGTCCATCCCCAGCAAGGCCCAGGAGGAGCGGAACGCCCTCTTTGGGCTGCTTGTCCATGATCGCCTCTGTCCAGGGATAGACCGACACGCTGGCCGTTGAAGCGGCGGATTTCCACCCCAGGGAGCTGAGGTCGGATCCGATCAATGATTTCACGGGCTTTCCCACAGCTTGGCAGAAGGGCTCGTTCGCCAAGACGATAAGATCCCGCGTGTCGATCATGACCACACCCGGTGTGAGTGCATCGAGGGCGGCTTTGACGCGAGTGGGAATGATGCCGGAGGGGTCGAGCTGCTTCAGCGTGCGTTTCATGAAGAAGAGGTAGCTGACGAATCCGGCGAGACTGACAAAGGCCAGGAAGTGGACCCACGGATGCGTGACGAACCACCGAAAGAAGGACACGTCTGTTTGGCGAAACGCCACCTGGAGCACACCCCACGGTTGGTCGCCGGAGTAGATCGGGACTTGGAGAAACTCGAGGGTGGATTCTTCTCCGGGCGGCTGCACCCATATCTCCGCATGCTCGCCAACCTGTGCGACGACTATCCCGTTTTTCCGGAGGAGCGCCAGTGATAAGACATCAGGAATCCGCTGGGCCAACGTCTCCATCGCAAATTTGACTGTCTCGATCTGTTCGTGCTCGACCAGCGCCGAGTACTGAACCGCTAACGACTCTGCCAAATCCCGACGATATTCAAAAACCTGGCGCTCGCGATTGGGCACCAAATCGACGA
>JBQTHY010000135.1:0-4052 GCA_052389395.1 Nitrospiraceae bacterium
CAAGACAACTGTAGCTCAGCACAAGCCACCAGACAGTGGGGGTCTTTCTCAACGCCGGCCAGGGGATTGTAGGCGACTCGGTGGATGTGCTTCTAGGAGCGACAGTGTAACGCGTACTGATCCATGGGTGATCGGCTGGGTGATCGCGCGCCATGAGCCACCAGACTGCCGCCAACCCAATCCCAAGTCCCGCCGAAAGGTAGAACGCCGTTTGCCAGCCATAGTTCACCATGATCCAGGCAGTCATGGGTGGGGTCACCGCTGCACCGACGCCGATCCCGCCGATCGCGATGACGATGCCAAGACCTCGTTCATGGGAAGGGAGCCAGTCTGTCACGGCACGATTAAAGGTGGGGAGGGCCACAGCTTCACCGACGCCGAGGAGAAATCGGACCAGGGCGAGCGCACCGACGATCCCCAACGGGCCTGCCAGAGAAGAAGTGGCAGCAGTGGCCGTCAGCGCGGTCACACACGACCACCAGAGGAGTGCGATTGTCAGGACGAGACGCGCGCCCCACCGGTCGCCGAGCCACCCGCCGGGAACTTGAAATAACGCATAGCCGATGACGAATGAGGAAAAGACGAACCCCATCTGCTGATCGGTGAGGCCGAGCGCCGGCATCATCTGGCGCGCCGTCACCGAGATATTCACGCGGTCAATGTAAGTGACGACGCTGATAGCAAAGAGAAGCCCAAGGATCAGCCAACGCAGGCGAGGAGGAGCCGACGCTGGTTGGTAAACTGGAGAATTTTTCTCGCTCAAGATCGCTCCGGCGGAAGTCGCGTATTATAGCCGTGCATCAGCTCTGGCTCTAGCTGGGCAAGGGCGTTCTAAGCACCAATGCTATTGGTCCCCTACTTAAGTATAGTAGGCTTCAACTTGGACAAAATTGAACAACAAAAGAAAAAGTCTTGACACATTCTGGCCGCTGTTGATATAAGGGCGCCGGCCTGTGGGTGGAACCGAAGTAGTCGTCGAGGCTGTGAAGAGAATACAGTCCTTTTTAACTAGCGGAGCAGCGACGGTCTATGCGACGAGGAGCCCTTGCGGGATATCGTTCTCACCCTTTCGAAAAAAATCTCCATGTTGCTTTCTTTTTCCTTGCAAAGGGCGTGGCGACTGAGGCATAGTGCGCACCTCCGAACTGGTTGAGGGGTGCGGGGAGGCGGTTTTCTTACTCACAAGGGAGGGCATGAGTATGAAGCAGAAACCAGAGTGGAAGATCAGGCAAGCATTGTTAGCTGCGGGGGCTATAGTGGCACTCGTGGCAGGGCTGGCCTCCACAGTGCCGAGTGCCTACGCTGGAGGCACGATCAAGGCCGACGAAACCAAGTGGATTTCCATCGGCATGGGGATCCGGACCAGTTTCCGTGCGCAGGAAAATTCGTCAATTGACGGGTCTACGTACAACAACGTTTTCACGATCGATAACTCTCGTATCTATATCAATGGCCAGATCCATAAGTATATCAAGTTCACGTTCAACACCGAATGCTTTAACTGTGGTAGTACCACGGGCAGATTCGGCGCGAGCAATTTTTTCTCGGGGCAGTCCAGTATCGGCCTGATCGATGCGATCGGGAAGGTCGAATATAATAAGCAAATAAACCTCTGGGTCGGGCGCACCTTGGCGCCGTTTGACCGAGGCGAGCTGAATGGTCCCTTCTACCACATGACCTTCGATGGCTTTAAGACGCCCTTCCTCCCTAACGACCAAAGTGCGAACTTTGGCCTTGCATTTGCTGGCAACGATGGAGCTGGTCTCTATGGTCGTGACAACGGCGCGGTCTTCTTCGGGAGAGTCGATCCATTTGGGACACATCTGCTATACGCCTTTATGTGTCCACAGGACTCCAGGGAGCCTCTAATCGAGGAAGCAGCCTGGCTTATACTGGACGTCTCCAGTGGAATTTGCTGGCCGATGAGCAGGAAAATAATCCTGGGTACTACACGGCCGGAGGTTACTACGGGGGTTACGGGAATCTCGCCGCGATAGCAATAGGGGTTAATCATCAGAAAGATGGTGCTGGGACGGCGAATAATCGTTCCGATATGAATGCTATCGTCCTGGATGCGCTGCTTGAGTATCTCATCCCAGGTAACATGGGCATATTCACGTTCAATGGGGAGTTCAAACGGTATTGGGGGGCGGAACTCAACGCCTATAGGGAGTTGGCTGCCGGTGGCCCTGTTGGCGCCCCTCCTGTTGGCCCCCCTGGAAACTGCATGTGCGTGTTTAATGGGCATTCCTGGACCGTGTACGCCCTCTATATGTTCCCGAATAAATGGGGATGGGGAAACCTCCAGCCCTATGGGCGCTTTACCAGCATCATCCCGCAGGACAGCGCCCTCCGTGAGGAATGGGAAGCAGGCGTGAACTACATCATCGATGGGTTCAATGCACGCGTGTCGGCCTTTTGGACGTATGGCGATATTAGCTCCAAAGGCTTCGTTGGTGGACCTGGCGTGTTTGCCCCCAATAGGGCAGGGGAGAGGCGCGATACGTTCAATGTGGCCTTACAGCTCCAGTATTAATCTGTGAGGTAGATCTCGAGAGGGGCTCTCCCTTCGGGAAAGGCCGAAACCCACGTGGGTTTCGGCCTTTTTTTGCCCTCGCTCGCTCACCCGGGCGTGGGGTCAGAGGGTGTGAGACATCGGGGCAGCCCGTCCGGTCTCTGGTCTTGTCCCAGCGCTCCTGGCGCTTGACTGACGGAGCGAAACTCCAGTCTCAACTCAACGACCGGGAGGACCCCTATCAGATCAGTCCTCTACGAGATTTAATAGACCCGCAGGTACCGCACGCTACTCTCACCCTTGTTCGCATCGCGGCGCAACACGGCGTGAGCCAATTTTGTTGATTCAATGACCGTAATGGCCAGGTGAGCGGAGAAATAGTCGGATTTCACGTCGTAATCTGCCCGAATTCGGGCACCGATGTCCTGAAAACTGCCGATCCGGTCAAGATCTACTTTGGTCTTGTACGGCCGCCCTAGCACGATCTCCATCGCCATCGCTTGTGTAATGGCCGGGTCGAGGGCTTGGATCACGAAAGGGTCCGCCGTGTTCAGATTGATCGGCACGCCGCCTTCCGTTGGATAGACCGTAACGTAGCGTGACAGTCGATCGACAATTTCAGGGGTAAAGCCCTTCACCAAACGGAGGTCTGCAATCGCCTCAAGCGCGCCGTTCGCGGCTCGGTAAGCCGGTTTCTGGGATTGGTAGTACAAGCTTTCCGCACCCGCGGGCTGCGGGTTTTCGTCTTGATCGACCCAATCGACGAGAGCGTCGACCAGATCCGGGCTGATTTGGAGCAGTTCGAACAGCCGCTTCACCCGCTTGATCTTCGTCTTTTTCTGCAGTTCGTCTCCCGCAACCGTGGCCAGGTCGTTGAGATTGAGCTTTCCCCGCTCGTCTTCGATCTGCGCAGTCAGCAGCCCATCACCGATCGCGTAGTTTTTGATCGGCATGGCCCAGAGATCCGAGGGTGCATCGAACATTGCACCGTCCCGCTTGTCGCGCAGAAAGTCTCGTTGGAGCACGGCCCGAGCCGCCTGGATGCCCGCGCGAGTCAGCAGGCTCGCCTTAAAGTTGTCCCGGAAGGCGGCGGCCTCGCGGTACTCGCGGCGCGCTTCGGCATCGAATTCGAGAATGAGCGCGACCAAAAGGGTCAGAACCAGGAGGGCGAGGAGGAGCGCAACCCCCCGTTCATCAGCCTTTCGCATAGCTTAAGACCCGGATAGTCACGTCGAGATAGACGGGATTGTCATACTTGGGCCGGATTTGCAGATGGCGGACCTGGAGCTCATACGGGGCTTCATCAATGGCGACGAGCAAATCCAGCAACTCCGGCAACTGCACGCCTTCCAGCCGCAGGTCCACTGCGGTCTCCTGATACTCCTGCGCCACCGCTTGCACCTGCGGCTGCATCGCCGTAATCCAATCACGCACGCTGGCCGTGGTCGCCGCTTCTTCCATGAAGGTCAGCAGAGAGAATTGACTGTCAGGCGCAGGCAGGCGACTCTCGGCTTCGGCCAAGCGCTCCTGCTTTGTC
>JBQTHY010000136.1:0-21322 GCA_052389395.1 Nitrospiraceae bacterium
GTCCTGTTCTCGCTTTCGTTGCATCGGGAGCGTCAGGGTCTCCGTAGATCTCTGACGTGCTGGCAAACCTTACGGTCCTGTTCTCGCTTTCGTTGCATCGGGAGGGCTCTCTGAAACCGGTGCTTCATCCTGCTGTGCGTCCACGTGCAATCCCTCCAATAGTTGCAAGACACGATCGCCGCGCAGCCCAGTGACATCTTTCTTGAACACCAACTCGGGAAGGTACCGTAACGTGAGGCGACGGCCTAACTCTGCCCGGACAAACCCGGCGGCCTTCGCCAGCCCTGCAACGATGTCTCGCTCGGCCTCATCCTTCTCCATCGTCGTAAAGAAAATATGGGCGATGCGCAAATCCCCTGTGAGTTCGACATCGGTTACTGTCACAGAGCGTACCCGCGGATCTTTGATTTTCCGCATGAGGATATCCGCCACCTCCATCCGAATCTGATCAGCCACCCGATCGGCCCGTCTGTAGGCTGTTTTGGACATCTTGCGCTGATCCAACGCTCTCATCAGGCCTGTTGCGAGCATCACCCTGAGCCGCTACAACAATTCCAACTGGCTTCGGACCACCTCGACCGCGGGCATGCTTCTGATCAAATTCAACGCCCGCTCGAGCACTTGATTCACATGACTGCCTTCGTCCGCGACACAGGCTATTCCGAGCACCGCCTTCTGCCAGAGATCCTGCCCCTCGACTTCGGCCACCGAGAGATTAAACGTGCCGTGCAGCCGGTCTTTCAGACTATGAAGCACTTTTCGCTTGTCTTTGAGCGACTGACTCCCCGAAATAAGCAGCTCAACGGTGCACAGACCAACGACCATACCCTCCACCGCCGTTAGCTCAAAGCTTCGCCGCGACCTTGTCGATCGCATAGGCCTCGATGATATCGCCGGTCTTCACATCGTTAAAGTTCTCGAGGCTCAACCCGCATTCGTACCCCTGCTGCACTTCACGCACGTCGTCTTTGAACCGCCGCAACGACGCCAGCCGGCCCTGGTAGACCACGACATTATCCCGGATCACTCGCACACCGGCGCTCGTGCGGGCGATCGTCCCGTCGACGACGTAGGACCCAGCCACGGTCCCGGCTTTGGGAATCACGAATATCTGCCGCACCTCCGCCCGCCCCAGTATCCGCTCCTTGAGCGTGGGTTCGAGCAACCCCTCCATCGCAGCCTTGATATCGGCGATGGCGTCATAAATGACCGTGTAGAGGCGAAGGTCGACCCCCTGCTGCTCAGCCAACGCGGCGGCTTTCGGCTCCGGTCTGATATTGAACCCGATGATGATGGCGCGCGACGCGGCTGCCAGCAGCACGTCGGATTCCGTAATTCCACCCACCCCGTTGTGGATGACGCGCAGCTTGACGGCTTCCGTGGGGAGCTTTTCCACCGCACCCGCCAGTGCTTCGGACGACCCCTGTACATCAGCCTTGATGACGATGGCCAGTTCCTTTACCGAACCTTCTTGGATCTTGGCAAATAAGTCATCCAGCGAGACTTTGGCGGAGCTGGCCAACTCCGCGGCCCGCTGCTTTTGGGCGCGCTGTTCAGCAATCTCTCGGGCTACTCCTTCATCCGAGACAACCTGGAAGACATCTCCCGCCGACGGAACCCCGGGCAACCCGATCACTTCGACGGGGCTGGAGGGACCGGCCTGCCGCGTCTTCATGCCTCGATCATCAATGAGCGCCCGGACACGCCCGCTGAATGCCCCGACGACATACACGTCGCCCACTTTAAGCGTCCCGCTCTGGACCAACACGGTCGCGACCGGACCACGGCCGCGTTCTATCTTGGCTTCGATGACGGTGCCCTTGGCCTGCCGATGAGGATCGGCCTTCAGTTCGAGTACTTCGGACTGGAGGAGAATCATTTCGAGCAGGGTATCGAGCCCGGTTTTTTGCTTCGCGGAGACTTCCACCATGATGGTATCGCCGCCCCAGGCTTCGGAAATCAGCCCATGCTCGGAGAGCGCATTTCTCACGCGATCCGGATTGGCTCCCGGTTTGTCGATCTTGTTGATCGCCACGATCAGAGGCACTCCGGCGGCTTTGGCGTGGTGAATCGCTTCGATCGTCTGCGGCATGACTCCGTCGTCAGCGGCCACGACCAGAATGACAATATCGGTGACTTTGGCTCCGCGGGCGCGCATCGCAGTAAAGGCCTCATGGCCCGGCGTATCCAGGAAGGTCACCTGTTTGTCGCGCACGCATACGGTATAGGCTCCGATGTGCTGGGTGATCCCGCCGGCTTCCCCTTCAGCCACCCTCGTCTGTCGGATCGCATCGAGCAACGACGTCTTTCCGTGGTCGACGTGGCCCATGATGGTGACGACCGGTGGACGCGGCTCGGGCCGCTCATCGACGCCTGTTTCAACCGCATCGTGCAGCAGCTCCTCGGCGGCCTTCTCCACGGTCACTTCAATCTTGACGCCGCTTTCCTCGCCAAAGATCGGTGCTGCATCCAGATTCATGGGCTGGTTGAACGTGACCATCTGGCCCATCTCCATCAGCTTCCGAACGATGTCCGTCGGCCGCTGACCGATCAACTCGGCAAACTCCTTCACCGTCGTCCGAGGCGTCACCTTGACGCTCTTCCGACGCGGCTTGGTGATCTCCGCTGGAGTGCTGTGATGCACATGCTTCGCCCGGTCATCGCGTCGCTGAACAGGAATCGCGCGAAGGTCTTGCCAGCGGGCGGCATCCTCACGAAACTTGGTATCGTGCTGCTCGTCTTTCGGCCGCCCCGGTTTCCGCCCTTTCTTGAGTTTGTCAAGTTGTCCCTCAGCCTCGATGGCTTCGAAAGCCATGCTCTTCTTCTTGCCCGCTACCGGTTCCATGGTCGCCGCAGCACCTGGTGGTACGACCACAGTCGGCTTCCCCTGTATGGCATCCTGCACCGGCACAGAAGGAGGCGGAGTCAGCGGTCCGGTCTCTCCCGCTACCGCCGCCTCTGCTGGATACCCGTAATCGACCTCTCCTGCGCGAGGCCGCGACGCAGGGGCAACTGCTGCAGTGCTTTCAAGTTCACCAACCGGCGCAGAGGCAACGGCCTCCTTGGGTTCATCCTCTTTCTTCCGCTTGATTAGGATGCGCCGCTTGTCCGGCTTGGTCGGTCCTTCTACCGACTGACTCTTCGTCACCCCGTCTTTGGCGTGACTCGCTTCATGAACTGACTTCGGGCCCCGTCCCGCTTCTCCCTCGGCAACTTTCTCCGCGCCCTTCACCATTGGGAGGAGTTTGCCTAGCGCCTTTTGAACGATTTCATCGTCCAGCGCGCTGCTATGGGACGTGACGGACGCACCCATCTTCTTGAGCTCAGGAATGAGGATTCGATTTTCTATTCCCAGTTTCTTGGCGAGCTCGTAGACACGCATAGCCATCAGACAATCCCAGTATTCTCGCTGCTTGTCACTTCGCCGGCCTCGGCTCTTGCGGCCTGCCGAGTTTCTTCCTGCAGTCGTTGGGCTTCGGCTTCTTCCGCGAGGGCTGCTTTGATTTCCTTGTCTCGTTCGACCTTCTCTTTTTCGTACTCGGTCGCGCTGATGATGTCGATCTTCCAGCCAGTCAGGCGCGCGGCCAGTCGGACGTTCTGCCCATTCTTGCCGATGGCCAACGACAACTGGGAGTCGGCGGCGACGACGAGCGCCGACTTCTTCTCCTCATCAATGCCGACTTTCTCGATCGTCGCCGGATTCAGGGCCTCCGCGATAAACACTCGAGGATCTTGCGTCCACGTAATGATGTCGATTTTCTCACCACGCAATTCACGCACGACCGCTTGAACCCGAGACCCTTTTATGCCCACACAGGCACCGACCGGATCCACAGCTTTTTCACGCGACGTGACGGCGATTTTCGTGCGATCACCCGGTTCCCGGACGACGGACTTGATCTCGACGATCTTTTCCATGACTTCCGGCACTTCGAGTTCAAACAGCTTCAGCACGAATTGTGGATGGCTGCGGGACAGAATGACTTGAACATCCTTCGGCGTGCGGCGAACCTCAAGGAGCATCGCCTTTACACGATCACCGCGACGATAGGTCTCCCGTGGAATCTGCTCTTGAACGGGAAGAATCGCTTCCGTCTTTCCAAGATCGACAAGGTAATTCCGACGCTCCATGCCGAGAATGATGCCGTTCACCAGATCCCCCTGGCGCGTCGAGTATTCTTTTTGAACCGCCTCCCATTCCGCCTCACGGACCTTTTGGAAGATGACTTGCTTGGCCGTCTGCGCCGCGATGCGCCCCAGCTCATTCATTTCGATCAGGGATCCGATTTCATCGCCGACCTCTGCTTCGCTATCGTACTGCCGGGCCTCTTGCAGCGAGATCTCCGCTTTCGGATTGCTGACCGTGTCCACAATAATTTTCTTGGAGACGACTGAAATTTCTCCTGTCTTCGGATCGATTTCGACTTGAATGTTTTCGGCCTGACCGAAGCGCTTCTTGGCGGCCGTTTGTAAGGCGGATTCGATAGCCCCGATAACACGCGCCTTGTCGATCCCCTTTTGACGTCCGATCTCGTCGATCACTGAGATGAGTTCTCGGTTCATTCGTCACACTCCTGCATCGTGTTGCCGATAGCCCCGGCTTCCTCCGAAACCTAAATTTTCACAACCAGCCTGGCCTCTGCTATCAATTCCCGTTCCAGTCTCAGCGACCGAGCCTCGGATGTTCCCGGCGAGACGGTCAACAACACTGCCTGCTCACCCACCTGCGTCAGTTGCCCTGTCACCCGCCACTGGCCTTCTAGCGGCTGCTTCAGCTTGAGACTCACCTGTTTCCCGATCGCTCGCTGATAGTCTTGAGGGCGCTTGAAGGGCCGATCGAGACCAGGGGAAGACACTTCAAGGGTATAGGCGTGGGGGAAGGGATCAGCCACGTCCAGCGCCGGCCCCAATGCTCGATGCGCCCGCTCACAGTCTGTGACGGTGACGCCGCCTGGCTTATCGATTAAAATGCGGACCACGGCGCGAGGACCCTGCCCGACACACACCACTTCAACCAAGTCCAAGCCGAGCGTCCAAAGGATCGGCGAAATGACACCCTGCAATCTGTCGACGACTGACTGCGGGGTACGCTCCGAGATGCTCAACCCATTTCCCTATACTTAACTTACATGTGCTCAAACAAAAAAGTGGGCCTGAGCCCACTTCCAGCGGCAGCACCATACCACGCGCCTCCGGGCAAAGCAAGGGGCGCTAACCAGTCAGAAGCGCCCACCGTGCGGTGAGTGTCTTCGTGATCGGTCCCGGTTGACCAGACCCAATCGTTGTCCCATCGATCCGGACGACTCCCAGAACTTCCACCGTCGTTCCGGTCAGAAATACTTCGTCTGCTGTATATAGGGAGTCGACCGACATGAAGCGTTCTTCTACCCGGATGCTCTCCTTCCTGGCCAACCTCAGGACAACGGTTCTCGTGACACCGGATAGGATCCGAGGGCCCTCCGGAGCCGTCACGATCATTCCAGACTGAACCGCCATCACATTGCTGAGCGAGCCTTCAGTCACCAGCCCGTCTTTGACGAGGATCGCCTCGAAGACTCCTGCCTTTTTCGCCTCTTCGCGCGCGAGGACATTGGCAAGTAAATTCACGCTCTTGACATCACACCGTCCCCAGCGAAGATCTTCACAGGTGCGTGCAGTCACCCCATCCTGGCGTAACTGTGGAGCCAGCGGATGGAGTTCACGGATCGTCATCACGACGGTCGGTGCGGTATCGGACGGGAACGCATGGTCGCGTGGGGCCACACCTCTCGTGATCTGGATATAGATCTTGGCTTCTTCGTAGTTGGCCTGGCTGAGTCCTTCCTGAATCCACCGAGCCCACTGCTCGTGGGAGTAGGGCTGAGCGAGACTCAGTTCTTTCGCGCTCCGAGCGAGGCGCCCGAGATGCGCCCCAAGTTCGAACGGCGCGCTTCGATAGGTTCGGATCACTTCATAGATACCGTCCCCGAACTGAAATCCTCGATCGTCGATCGAGACGGTTGCCTCCTTCCATGGCAGGAACCGGCCATTGATGAAAGCGATGTCCGGCATGAGCATCAGCTCCCTGATTGTTCCGCTGCTTCAATACGGAACACGCGGCGATCCTCGGCAGTGAATTTCCACCCCATGCGCTTTTCAAACACCAGTTGGTGAACGCCAGGTTTCACAGCCTTGAACTCAAAGATGCGCTGCCCGTTTTCCACTGCGTTATTACTCGCGATGCAGAGAAATTCGTCACTGAGCAGGGAGAGCGCTTTGGCATCGTATGACGGGACCCACTGCTCGCCTCTGGTCCGATCTTCCCACAGGCGAATGACGAACGGCCGGTCGACCGCCGTTGCCATCACCCGGCATTCGTTGGCATCAGAAGCGAGATCGGATTCCGGCCCGGAAGTGCTCACACACCCTACGTCCCGGTTGAGCTCAGAAGGCCGATTGCCGCCTTGCCTTCTTACGCTAGATCTTTCGCCGAGGGCCGACCAAAATGTCGTCCCCCTCTACTCGCACTTCATAACTTCCGACACAGTAGCCGCCGCCATCCGTTCCTTGCCCGTTCCGAATATCAAACGCGAGCTCATGCCACGGACAGGTCACCACATATCCTTTGAGCCGTCCCTCGATCAGCGGCCCGCCCTCATGAGGACAACTATTATGAATCGCGTAGACTTCCCCTTCGACATTGAATAAGGCGATCGCCCGATTGTTGAATGTCACGATCTTCGATTGTCCCGGAGGTAGTTCGTTGAGCTGTGCAACTTTCTGAAAGCCGTCCATCTCTTCCTCACTCCCCCTGGCACGATCACTTCCTGATACCTAGGGAACCAGGAACAACACTGCCTACATACGAAGCGCGTACTTGAGTTCGTCTTTCTTTGCGACTCCGGCCTTCTTGAGGAATCCCGACTCAGTCTGAATCACATACCGGGCCGCTTCTGGCGGCGGACCGAAGAGAGGACAGGGGTCCTTTACGCAGGGCTCCACATGTTCCAGCATGTGCACCACATGATGACTTTCGTCCACCCACAGGATGTCGATGGGGAATCGATATTCCTTCGTCTGCACGCGATGCAGGCCGTTTTCTTCGAAGATATAAATCATCCCACCGTTTGGAGGCAACTCGTCGCGGAAGGCCAGCCCAAACAACAACTTCTCCGGCGTGTCCGCCACCTCGGCCTCGATCTCGACACCGCTCGGAAACTTCACGACAATGATACTCGACTCCTTGCGTTCGACAAGAAAAACCGAGACGCTCATCAGGAGGATGGCGAGCAAGATCATCATGATGATCCGCTTTTTCTTCTGTTCCCGATCGCTCGATCGGCTTTGACTCGACGCCATAGGGAAACCCGCGTTCATTCCATGCTGGGCCCAATGGCCCATCAATGCTGACGATCTAGGCCTTCTGAGCGGATTCCGTTCTGTTGACTTGGAAAAGAATCACAGAATAAAATGACCCACGCCGCGCGCACTATGGTCGGGGCGGCGCGATCTTGTCAACATCGTTGGACTGTCTTTTGGAGCGAGAAGGGAGGCGTGGGTCATGGCATTGTTGATTACCGATGAATGTATCTCCTGCGGGGCATGCCTGCCCGAATGTCCCAATGAGGCCATCTTCGAAACTCGGAGCGATGCCGAAAGTAAAGGGAATCATGTCGGCGACGGCCAAGGGGTCGGCGATAATATTTATGTGATCACGCACGACCGCTGTACGGAGTGCGTCGGCCACTTTGACGAACCGCAATGTGCGGCGGTCTGTCCCGTCGATAACTGCTGCATATCAGATCCGGTCTATCCAGAAACGACCGACGTCTTGCTGGAGAAAGCAAGGACCCTGAATCCTGATAAAAATATTGATGCAGCAAAGGTCTGGAGCGGAGTAAGAAACTAACCTTCTTCGCCCGGCTCGTGATCTACGACGAAGGCCTCGGTTCCGAACGGAATCGAGGCCTTCTCATTTACTTGCATCCCTTGCCCTGATTGCCATCCCGACGAGATGTCAGACACTAGTCGGACCGTCCCCACAAACCGATCGAAAAAACACAACGGCCCCAGGGGGGTCTCTCCCGCTGGGGCCGTCACTATATCCTTCCAGAATACTGGTACCGGACGATTGTCACACTACTTCAGCATCAGCAACTTGCCGCCTACATGCGCCGGATGGAGATGGCACTTATAAACGAGAATATTCCCCGCTGTCGCGTAAAAGAGATCGCTGGTCGGGATGCCGATATACTTGGCCTCTCCCGGTTTCAGAACGATCTGCGCCTTGAGGACGGTCGGGGCGGCCTGATTTTCATCAGCCGTTAACAAGAAGCCGTGCTCGGCGGTTGAATTGTTCGTCACCTTGATCAAGACTGGACGTCCTGGCCGTACTTTGAAGTCGATAACTGTGACCGGTGGATACCAGGTCTTCATATTCCCAATTTCGATCGCATATAATTGGGCATCCACTTCAAGTTCCTTAAATGGCTGGCCCACAACCGACCCGGTCTCATAGTCGCCGATTTCGACGCCGCCTGCTTGGAGCGCGAACGCCGCCGAGGCCCCCCCTACGACCATCCCGAGGCCAAAGATGACCGCTAACGTCGTCTTGCCCATGACCTACCCCCTTATAAAATGAAGGAGAGACGTGATTAGGTTGGTGATGAACTCCCGCACACCTCTGGTAGCTTTGACTCCTTCTGATGACTTCCAACTCTCACATGTGCTTCGTTTGTCAACATCACGAGCCGATGCATATAACATACGGGGCAAAATAGAAGCAACCGCTTTGGGATTGAACTGAATTCAAGAAATTGCGTGGGTCATGCTGGATGATCGATCTATGCAGTTCCTATGATGGTACCCGCCGTCTCCTCGGCATTCTTTCCACACATGATCTGCTGCGCGGCATTACGAACCATGGCACCAACCAACTCTGCACCTAACTTCCCCCTCTTTCGATGAAACGTTCTGTTCTGTACGCCAAAACAAATCGCTATCTCCATCAATAGGTTCGTTCGCCTCCCCCTCAAAAGGCCGGTCTTCGTCTGTAGGATAGGCTGAGTGGTGACCCCGTAATAGGGTAATACTACTGAGAGCGTGCTAGTCACTTAATTAGTTAAATAATTTAAAGAAACTCACAATGACGCTGGTTGACGCCTTCTTCAGCACCCCCGTAGCAGCTGGAATCTCCGGTCTCATACTCTTTGCCATCGGCCTTCTCATGAAGAAGGAGCAGGGACGACGCTGGGTCCTGGGACTGAGCCTCTTCCTGTACGCACGCTACATAGTCTGGCGGGTGCTCTACACGATGCCCACCGATGACCTTGCCAGCATGATCGTGGGATGGATCGTTTACCTCGCTGAACTCTACGGCCTCTGCCAGTTCTGCTTTTTTACCTATCAATCTTGGTCACCGACCGACCGCCAACCGGCGCCGATCACGACCTACCCGAGCGTCGATATCATGGTGACCGTCGTCGATGAACCGTTATCTCTCCTGCGGCAAACGTTGGTGGGATGCCTGTCGCAGGAATATCCAGAAGCCCGATTCAAGGTGTACGTTCTCGATGACGGCCATCGCGCTGAAGCACGAGCGCTGGCGTCTCGGCTCGGCTGTGGGTATATCCGGCGCGCGAATCGCCCGCGTCACGCCAAGGCCGGGAATCTAAACCACGCGCTCCGACTGACTGGCGGCGAGCTCGTGGCCGTGTTCGATGTCGACCATGTCCCGGCCCGGACGTTCCTGAAGGAAACGGTCGGCTTCTTCGATGACCCCAAGGTTGCCTTCGTCCAGACACCCCACCACTTCTATAACCCCGACATCTTCCAAAGGAATCTCCGTGTCGGCGATCTGGTCAAGAACGAACAGGCGTTGTTCTTCCGCGCCTTGCAGGCAGGCCGCGATACACACAACAGCGCCTTCTTCGCGGGCAGCGGGGGACTCTTCCGCCGCAAGCCTCTAGAGGAAATCGGCGGATTCCGGACGGAAACTATCACCGAAGATATCCATACCAGCATGAATCTTCACGCGAAGGGATACCGGTCCTGTTACCTCAATCGAGTCCTTTCCGCGGGACTGATGCCGGAAACTTTTGAAGGCTACCTGAAGCAGCGGAAACGCTGGGCCATGGGTTGTATCCAGGTGCTTTTGCGGGATAATCCCTTCACAAAACGAGGGCTCACGCTCCCGCAACGGATCGACTATTTCGGATCGATCTTCTATTTCTTCTTCGGCCTTCCGCGCGTGATCTGTCTTGTGGCTCCTCTTGCGAGCCTCTTGTTCCATACGCCTCCGCTCAAGGCAGACGTCTGGCAACTGTCCCTCTATTTCTTCTCTTTTTTCCTTGCCTCGGCCCTGGTGATGCGCCCCGTAAGCCGCGGAGCACGCAATCCCTTTTGGTCAGATGTCTACGAAATCGCGATGTGTTTCGCCCTGAGCTTCGAGGCGCTCAAAGCGTTGGCCGCACCGCGTAAGGATCGGCCCTTTGAAGTGACGCCGAAAGGACAACGGGTGAAAAAGAGCACGGCTACTGAACTTTCGCTCGCCTGGCCGCACCTACTCACGTTTGGGTTCTTGGTCGGCGGTCTCGTGCTGGGAGTGCAACACTTGCAGCAGGGTACTGGAGATCCCGGGCTTCCCGTCAGTCTCTTCTGGGGAGGCATCAATTTGATACTGCTGACCATTGCCATGTTCGTCGCCAGCGAGCAGGTGCAGGGGCGTCACGCGTTTCGCCTCAATCGCGATTTCGCGAGCGAGTTGTTCGTGGACGGCATTTCGTTCAGCGCGCGAATTCTTAACATCAACGAGCAAGGCGCTGCGTTGTCGTTGGCACATCCGGTCTTTACGGCTCAGGACACCGTGACGCTGCTTTTGACGTCCTCCCAAGGCACGCTGGTGCGACTGACCGGCCGCATCGTTCGGCAAGAACGATCGCCTTCGGGAGGCGTGTCAGCCGCTTTACAATTCATCGATCTGGATGAATCGACGCGACAGGTGCTCGTCGACTTGATTTTCGGAGACCCCGCACCCTGGGAAGAAAGCTATCAGTTCAAGCCCGGTATCGTCAGCAGCGTACGGTCATTGCTTTACTCCCTCACCGTCCCCTGGAGGTCCCTCACATGGGACCGGCGCCGGATGTTGCGCCTCCCAGGCGGAACTCCTTGCCGGCTGAATACCCCGGCATTCTTGCTGAAAGGGCACGTCGAGGACATGTCCTTCACGGGCGTGAGCGCGCTTTTCCCTTCAAGACCCAAAGGATCGCTTGTCGGCAGTCTCCTGGAATTGCCACATATCACGCTCAAGGTCAGCCCCGTATCGATGGTCCGCCGTTTGCGCAATACCCGTGTCCGGTTCAGGGTCGAGAGCATCGAGCGCGGCGAACAGCGGTGGCGCGAGTTGCACGATCACCGGTGGAGCAGGTCATGACCGAAGAGCTGGAACAGCGCCCCTGTCTGTCGATGACCTCCCGACCCATTCGGCGACCTACTCGCGTCACCCACGAATACTTGTGCGCGGCGGCAGTGGACGGATTGCGCGTGGAAGGCATAACCGTCGACCTCAACGAAACTAGCTTGCAGGATCTCTCTTTTACAGGATACTCCGCCTTGTTCCCCTATCTCCCTCCCGATCGACTGTGGGGCGCTCCGCTCCGGATCAAATTCGAAGCACGGAAGGCGATGCGGATCGGCATCATTCATTTTGGACCAGACACCCTGGTCCGGTTTCGTGCGGAAGACATCCGAGAAGGGGAAGTATGATGGCGAGAGTTGCGCGACTTGTGCTGGCGACACTGGTGCTGATTGGTCTACCGGCAACCAGCCCGGCCGGAGACGTTTTTACAGGATTTCAGATCGACAACAAGCGCCAATATTTCGGCTATTTGGGAATCCGAACCCCGGTCCTAGAGATGTCCGGAGGGACAAAACTCTTCGTTCAAGCGATGACGGCGGCGCTTGGGTACAGTTTCAAGAGCAACGGGCAACTGCTGGATGCCAATGTGCAGTTCATCGTCCCCTCCTTCGGCATCTCCCGGACCCTCGGCAGATGGACCTTCTTGGGGTTGGGCGGCCCGCAGCTGCGCCGAATCGAGGAAGAGCGGCTGAATTCGAGCGCCTCGATCGAGCATCAGATCGGTGCCTTCGGCCAAATCGAAGCGATGTATTGGCATGAGAAAGGCAGCCTCCACGCGATCGGATCTTATGCCGGTCTTGACGACTTCTTCTGGGGCCGCCTCCGTGGCAAACTGCTGACCTACAAGGCCGATAAGGGGTGCTGCAGCGCGTATGCGGGATGGGACCTTGCCGGAATGGGCAATAGAGACTTCCGCGCGGTGCAAACCGGACCGGTGTTTGAAGTGCCGATCGGAAAGGTCTCCTTGCTCGCCAAAGGCGGGTATCAGAACAGCAACTCCTTCCACAGTGGCGCCTATGGAGGATTTGAAGTCTATTTCCCCTTCTAATTCACGGCACCTCCGACCAGTTTGAAAATGTCGCCGCCTGGCCGACGCGCCGGCTTTGATGATCGAGCACATTCCACACGGTCGCGCCCACCACAAGAAATCGCCTGCCAGTCTCTGAAATCCTGACTCCCCTATAGCCTTCGAAGTATCCCTGCTCCTCGGCCAGTACCAACATGCGAATCCGTTCCTCTTGGTTGACCGGCTCTGCCGTCTGACGTGACGGAGTGCGGATCAACTGCTCCCACGTCATCTCCCACAGATCGAGCCCTGCCTGGTTGGCGTAATTCAAGATCGGGTCTGATTCAGTCCCATGAGAGATCACCACAAACGGAGAGTCAAAGAGAGCCTGAGCCTGCATGGTTGGCGAGCCATTCCGTTCGAGAAGGTCTCGCCCGATCCAATGGTGGAAGCTATCGAGTAGTAGTTGCGACCAGGAAACAATCGATGGGTGAGTCCAGATCGGAGCGGTCATGTTCTACGAGACCTACATGAACAACGCGCACAGTTTGAGCGACCCAAACGATCGTTCAGCTAACACGTCTGGGGGATCGATGCAAGGTGAGGGGTTTAGCCTGTACCGGTATTGGCCTTGCGGACTTTGGGCCTGGAGAGGGGACGGTATTCGACGAGACGGCAACAGCAGAAGGCGATTTGACGATTGTCCGTCTTGACGCGCACGATGATAGAGCGGCAGAACAAGCACCCGAGGGATCGGGGGTCGCGGGCGATCCTCCAGCGTGGGATTGTGATGCAGTCGGGATCGAACATGCCGTCGTTCATCACGCTTGCAATTGGCAGTCCTACCAGAAACCTGAAGCCCTCAGCCCATCATCCTGAGGATTACACGCTCTTGGCAGGCTGCCTGACGTCTCAGTATAATGCGCCCTCACCTCTGGAGAGTTCGTTCGCCGTTCACTAGGGAGTGTAGCATGTCGGGAAAGACCCTTTTCGACAAGATCTGGGAATCCCACGTGGTCCGGGAGGAGCCGGACGGCACCACTCTGCTCTATATTGACCGTCAACTCGTTCACGAAGTCACATCGCCGCAGGCATTCGAGGGGTTAAAACTCGCTGGGCGCCGGCCTCGACGGCCCGCCGCGACACTGGCGGTCCCCGATCACAATGTCCCGACGACCGACCGAAAACTGGCTGTCGCCGATCCAGTCAGCGCTAAACAGATTCAAACGCTGGAGGAAAACTGTCTGGAATTTGGGATTACGCTGTATGGCATGAACGATATCAGACAAGGCATCGTCCATGTTATTGGGCCAGAGCAAGGATTCACCCTCCCAGGCACGACGATCGTCTGCGGAGATTCCCATACGTCGACCCACGGGGCATTTGGCGCGCTGGCGTTCGGTATCGGGACCAGCGAAGTGGAGCATGTCCTGGCCACTCAATGCTTGGTTCAGAAGCGACCCAAGACGATGGAGATCCGTGTCAACGGAACCCTTTCACATTGCTGCTCGGCCAAGGACATCATTCTCGCCATCATCGGAAAGATCGGCACCGCCGGCGGAACCGGCTTTGTGATCGAATACACAGGCTCGGCTATTCGAGCCCTGAGCATGGAGGGCCGCATGACCCTCTGTAATATGTCGATTGAGGGCGGCGCCCGCGCCGGTATGGTGGCTCCCGACGATCAGACAATCACCTACATTAAGGGACGGCCTCTCGCGCCAAAGGGAGAGCTATTCGAACGGGCGGTTCAGGCTTGGCAGCAGCTTAAGACTGATTCGAATGCCAGGTACGACGCCACAGTGACCCTTGGAGCTGGAGATATCGCGCCTCAGGTGAGTTGGGGAACAAGCCCCGGCATGGTGGTCGGCGTGGATCAGAACGTACCGGACCCCAAAACAATGTCTGATGAGAAAACGAAGCACGCAGCGGAGCGGGCCTTGGAATATATGGGACTCTCTCCTAACATGCCGATTACCGACATTAAGATCGACAAGGTCTTTATCGGCTCCTGCACGAACTCCAGGATTGAAGACCTCCGCCTTGCCGCCAGTTTTGCCAAAGGCAAGAAAGTCGCGAAGACGGTGCATGCGATGGTGGTCCCTGGCTCAGGGCTCGTTAAGCAGCAGGCCGAGGCAGAAGGGCTCGACTGCGTGTTCCGCGAGGCTGGATTCGAGTGGCGGGAGGCCGGATGCAGCATGTGCCTGGCGATGAATGCGGACGTACTCAAGCCGGGCGAGCGCTGCGCGTCCACCAGCAACCGCAATTTTGAGGGACGTCAGGGGGCCGGCGGGCGGACTCATCTTGTGTCACCCGCGATGGCGGTCGCCGCCGCAGTCGAAGGACATTTTGTGGACATACGCCATTGGGGATAGTCCCAATTACCAATGATCAATTTTCAATGCTCAATTGAACATTGAGCATTCAACATTGAAAATTTCAATGCAGACATTCACAACACATACCGGACTCGTCGCACCGCTGGATCGTGTCAACGTGGATACGGACCAGATCATCCCCAAACAATTTCTCAAGACCATCAAGCGGACTGGGTTGAGCGAAGGATTATTTTTCGATTGGCGAAAAATGAAAGACGGCTCTCCGGACCCGAATTTCTTCCTGAATCAATCCCGCTATCGAGCTGCGACAATCTTATTGACCCGCGATAATTTCGGCTGTGGGTCATCGCGCGAACACGCGCCCTGGGCCTTACTCGATCAAGGTTTCCGTTGCGTGATCGCGCCGAGCTTCGCGGACATCTTTTATAATAACTGTTTCCAGAACGGGATTCTGCCGGTTGTGCTGAAGGCCGACGAAGTCCTACGCCTCATGAGCGCGGTGATCGGCACCGAGGGATACCAATTGACCGTGGATCTCGGCGGGCAGACGGTGATGACCCCGGAGGGAACGACGTATCGGTTCGACGTCGATCCCTTTCGTAAGGATTGCCTCTATCGCGGGCTTGATTCGATCGGCCTTACACTCCAGCATGAGGAAGCGATCACGGCCTATGAACAACGTCGGAAACAGGACGCGCCTTGGCTCTTCACAGATATCCGGTAGCACACCAGTAAAGATCACCGATGAGAGTGATTGTTACCGTAGGAATCTTTGTCGTGGCGGCCTATCTCACGATCGCATTCAACTGGACCTATTCCGACGGGAATCGCGCCGGCTATATCCAGAAGTTTTCAAAAAAGGGCTGGATCTGCAAGACCCACGAAGGCGAGCTGGCAATGACGACTGTTCCCGGCGTGGCGCCGGTCCTCTGGGGATTCAGCGTCTGGGATGATCGCGTGGCGGACGATCTGTCGCGGGTGATGGGCAAACGTGTGATCCTGCATTACAAAGAATACCGCTACCTCCCCACCACCTGTTTTGGAGAAACAGACTACTACGTCGATCGGGTAGAGATTCAAGAATAGCCACCCGTTTTTCCTTACAGCCAATTGCGCTGTCGGAACCTAATGAGCATCCCAGCGGTCACTACCCCCATCAACCCAAGCACTACTGGGTAACCCCATTCCCATTTCAGTTCCGGCATATACTCGAAATTGATCCCGTAAATGCCGGCAATGAAGCTAAGCGGCATGAAAATCGTGGTGATGACCGTCAATACCCGCATCACGGCGTTAAGCCGATTGCTGACACTTGATAAGTAAAGATCCAGACTCGTCGACACCTTCTCGCGCAAGGTCTCGATTGTATCGACAATCTGTATGACGTGATCGTAGCCGTCACGGAAGAATACCTTCGTGGGTGGAAGAACGGTCACTCCGTCTGATACGAGATCAAGTCCGTCACGATACCACCCTCCTTTTCTTCTGCCTCAGGCCTTGTTACCCTGCCGATATGACATGGGACTACGAACTCCGCATACTTCTCGACGCGATGCGAGCCGCCGGCGCCGAAGCCATGCGGTTATCGTCCGATGGATTTGTGACCCTTACCAAGTCTGATCAATCCCCGGTCACCTCCGCAGACTTGGCGGTGAATCAGATTCTCCAATCCCATCTGCTGGCCATATTCCCCCACGACGGATGGTTATCGGAGGAGTCGTCGGATGGTCCTGCCCGGCAGCAGAAAGCGCGTGTCTGGGTGATCGACCCGATTGACGGGACCAAAGCGTTTATCATGGGCGAACCGGAATTTTGTATTTCCGCAGCCCTCGTCGAGGAGGGCCGTCCGGTGGCGGCGGCAATCTTCAATCCCTCGACCGACGAGTTGTTCACAGCGAGGCGAGGTGGAGGACTTCGTCTCAATCACAAACCGATCTCTCCAGAGGAATGCCGGAAGGATCAGCAACCCGTGATCGCGCTCAGTCCGTGGGAGCACGATCTCGGCCGCTTCAAGTCTCTTGAGGCGTATGCCTCCAGCCGCCCTATGCGTTCCATTGCATGGGCCCTCGCCCTTGCCGCCAGTGGACGGATCCATGCGGTCGCCACGTTCGAGACTCAGAATGAATGGGATGTCGCGGCGGGCGCCCTGTTGATCGAAGAAGCAGGAGGAACCATGCATGACGGGGGTGGGCAAGCCCTCGGGTTCAACCGACCCGAACCTCGTTACCAGGGGATCGTCGCGACAAGCCCGCACTGTCCTGATCCCATCAGACGAGAGCTTCGGTTCCTCTCTCGCACCGCGAAATAATCGAGCAGGACTGTCCATGAATCGGTGAACATCTGCAACCGCGTTGATTGTTGTTGGCCCATAATAGAGGCCGTTCGATGTGTCGCAAAAGTCCGCACAGAAATTTTCAATGTTGAATGCTCAATGCTCCATTGAGCATTGAAAATTGACCATTGGCAATTGTGACCATCCCCGATTGAGAATGGGCGCGGTCCAGTGGTCTACTCAGCCCTACGCGAGGAGATGAACCCAGATGGGAGTTTACGGGGCAGGCTGTATGCCGCTGAGATTCGTGAGGGAAGCCTTCTTCCTGAGATGGAACGTGCCGCCTTTCTCTGACGGCGCATGATCTGAACCGATCCGAGCATACCACCACGTACCCTCGCCTTCTCTATAGTCAGGGGACAGTTTCACGAGGAAACCGCCTTCGCGATCATTTTCCTTCTGGTACCAATGTCCCACCCAGGTGTGGTCCCAGAACTGCACGGTTTCAAATCGCCCTTCCTTCCACTCATAGGGCCCATTGCCGTGCTCGTCGAGCTGAAGGCTCACCGCCACTTGGTCTTCGTACTCCCATTCCCCTGCCAGGATGGTCCGAGCCTCTGCGGGCAGATCGGTCGGCACAGGTAATCGAACCGCTGAGGGCGTACCGCATCCCGTGACCATCAGTGCCGCACCTATGGCGACAACGAACAATGCCCGTGGGCTCATGGGTTCACGTTCATATCACGGGTTTATCCCTCCTGACAAGCGGAGAGTCACCTGCGATCAGAGGTGAGCTAGAATCTAGCTCGCGCCAGGCGCTGGCAGGCCTCATCGAGATCGGAGTCGGTCTTGGCATAGCTAAAGCGAATAAAGTTGGCACCTCCTTGGCCTGAAAAGAAGGCTTCTCCCGGCACACCAGCTACGCCGGTTTTTTCTAAGAGGTACATCGCGCGGGCCTTCCCGGTCCCGCCCGGCACCTTCGACACATCCGCCAGCACGTAGTACGCTCCGCTGGGAATCATCGGTGTTAGGCCTGTCTCGGCCAGCGCACTGCAGAATTGGTCCCGCTTGCGCTGATAAGTGCGCGCAAGTTCTTGATAGAAGCCGTCGGGAAGCTCGTTGATACCGCGGGCAACACCCATTTGAAGCGGGGCCGGAGCACATACATAGAGCAAATCGTTCATGGCTCCGATGGCTTGAGCCCACGGTTGGGCTGCTACACTATACCCAATGCGCCACCCGGTTATGCTGAAGGTCTTGGAGTATCCGCCGACTGTGACCGTCCGCTCCGCCATGTCCCGCAGAGCCGCGATGCTCAGATGGCTCCGCCCGTCGTAGAGAAAATACTCGTAGATTTCATCCGTGAACACGAAGAGATCGTGACGGTGCGCGAAACCCGCGACGGCTTCTAATTCCTCTCGTGCGAACACCTTGCCGGATGGATTGCCCGGTGAATTTACGATGACGGCCTTCGTCTTCGGCGTGACCGCTTGTTCCAGCTGGGTCGAGGCAAAAGTCCACTCCGGCGCCTGCATCTTCACAATCACCGGCGTGGCCTCGACCGCCAGCAAGGCGGTGATGTGGTACTGATAGTAGGGCTCGAAGAGCAGGACTTCGTCGCCGGGATCCAGAAGCGCTGCACAGGCACAGTGAAACGCGCCGGTTGCCCCAGCGGTGACCGTAATCTCCATCTCGGGATCGGCTTGGACGCCGTTGTAGTGCGTCAGTTTCCGGGCAAGAGCCTGCCGTAATTCCGGCAACCCATCAAAGCGCGTGTAGACGTTGTACCCTTGTGTGACAGCCCGCTCAGCGCCCTGGAGGACGGCAGAAGGAACAGGCGTATCGCAAACCCCTTGCGCCATGTTGAGCCCTTTCACGCTCGCGCAGGTCTGCGTCATTGTCCGAATTTCCGATTGTTCGAGATCCGCCATCCGCCGACTGATCGTTCGCGCCATTGTATGCTCTCCCCTCAGATTACCACGCTCCTTTGTCGCAAACGGCGGGGTGTGCGTCAAGATGGTCGCCACGATCGGAGTCGATCAAGCGATGACGGGTCTCTACTCATCGTGCAGTGAAACAAGGCTTTTCTTTACCCTGATTCAATACTGTCTTATGCTGGTTCTCAAAACAAACGGGTGCAGCCGCAAAACTTGAAATAACTGTGCAGACCGCCTTTTTGCTGGCACTGCGAACAGCTAATACCGACTCGACGCCCTGCCGTCATAGTGAGAGGAGAGCCATGAGATGAAGTCGGAGGACCACAGGCAGGAACGGCCTTCCAGCGGTCTCGAGGAGACGGCGCTGAAGGACCGCCGAGGGCGACGCATCCCCCTGAACTGCCGCATGTTTTTCTTCGGAGACGACGAATTTGAAGGGGAAGGGCGGGTGGTCGACGTCTCCGCGAATGGCTGCCGGGCCACGTCAACGGTCCACTTGTCGGTCGGTATGAAGCTGAAGCTGTCTATCTTTCTTCCCGATCACAACTGGCCGCTCCGAGTCGATGAGGCCACCGTGCGATGGATCGCCGGTGAAATCTTCGGCATCGAGTTCACCGTCCTCCGCGAAGCGCAGCGAGAACGGTTGCGCTCCTTGGTCATAAAGGTGAAATAGAGCCCTGCCTCCAGGCAATCACGCCGGAGGTAGCGAAGTCATCTTCCCCCCTCGTCACTTCTTTGAGCCGGTTTGTGAAGTTAACGGTGCGGCAGCTTGCGAGGGACGGGGCGGCACGTTGATCGACTGCACCGCCTTCTTTGGTGTCCGAAACGCCTTATAGTACCGCAACACCTTCCGGACGTAGGCCCGGGTCTCCCTGATTCGTGGTACCCGATGACCTTTTATGCGATGGACCCCGGCATTATAGGCGGCCAGCGCGATCGGCAGATCGCCGTTGTAGAGGTTCAATAAGTGTCGGAGCTGTCTTGCTCCTCCGCGAATATTTTGAATCGGGTCGTGCACGTCGGCCACGCGCAACGTCGCGGCGGTGTCCGGCGTCAGCTGCATGAGGCCGATCGCCCCCTTCCGCGAAACGGCATCATGGCGAAAATCGGATTCAACCTTGATCACAGCCCGCAAGAGGGCCGGATCGAGATGATTGCGTTTCGCGAAGAAGGCAATGGCTCGTCTGATTTCCTGCTTGCTGTAGCGCGGCCGTCCTTCGTAGTCGGATTCTGTGGAAAGCGCCGTCGTGACGACAATTATCCCTGCGATCAGCAGTATGAAGACGCCTCGAAGGAGAGAAGCGGAAGAGCAGTATGTCCATGTCGGTCTTGGAAGTGCCATAATGTGACCCGGTCGTTCCATGTTTCATGGGAGGACCTGGGTCACCATCCGCTAACCTCAAGAGCCGTGCCATCCTCGCGCCTCGTAACCCACTGAGGAAGCAGGCAAACTTGAACCTTCCAAAATGTTGAGGGATGCCTTCGGAGAACATTCTGGCCAATTTTTGCTGATTTGATTAAAGCCGACGAAGCCAGTGATCCTAAGCCTGCCTGCCTCAGCGCATCAACGCCAGCACGGTTGTCCGCAGCACCGCCATCATGAAGAGGGCAAGTTAGCCTCCAGGCAAAAACCCAGTGGCTGTGGAGCGATAGGCATGAAAGAGAGCGGAGACTGGCTGGTCGGTGAAGGGATTGCAATGCAACGGCCACCCATGCCCAAGATCACCAGCCCCAATGATCCTCAAAAGCCGAGGTCCAACCACCTCGCCACGGGAGAGGTTCAGGCCGACACCGGTGACGAGGCAGATCGTAGCGATCACCAGGAGAAACATGATCGACGTGCTATCCAACGCCAGTGAAAGTCGTCACGCAGGGCATGATCAATGGCACGCAGACCAGTAAAGACCGCAATCGCGCGGATCAGGCGAGGGAGCAACCGTACATGGCATGAAACAGAGTGGGATCACGGCCTTCCCCACAGTGTCTCCAAGCGCTGTGCTCGGCCACAGTTGAATTTGTACAACTTGTACCGGATGGGATTCTTCTTATAGAAGTCCTGGTGATACTCCTCAGCCTGGTAGAACGTCGAAGCCTTGACCAGCTGCGTCACAATGGGGTCGGAGAATCGTTTGGATCGCTCAATCGCGCTCTTGGATTCTTCCGAAAGCCGCCTCTCCTCATCGGTTCCGTAGAAGATTGCTGACCGATATTGAGTCCCATGATCGCAGAACTGGGCATTCGGAGTCACCGGATCGACATTACGCCAGAATGATTCGAGCAATTTCTGGTAGCTGACCTTCGCCGGATCGTAACTGACTTCGACGGATTCCGCGTGGCAGGTCTGTCCGGACGAAACTTGCTCATAGGTCGGAT
>JBQTHY010000137.1:0-3124 GCA_052389395.1 Nitrospiraceae bacterium
GGAGGGACGCATACGACCGGCAGCGGATTGAACTTCCGCGCGGAACCGTTCGCACAGCGCTTGTCGAATAATCCGGATACCTCAAAGCTGTTCAGCAGCGAGGTCCATGGAGACCCCGATACGCCGCTCCTCAGGGCGTACACCGGTGACACCATGGTGTTCCGGTTGCTGCACCAGCTGATGAACGAGTCGCACGTCTGGACGATCGCCGGCCATACCTTCCTGACCGAGCGGTATGCGGCGGATGCCAATCGGAAGAACTCGATTCACGTCGGGATCGCCGAGCGGTATGACCTCGTCACCAAGGCGGGTGGATTCCAGGGCATGCCCGGTGACTACATCCATTTCAATGGCCGAAGCTCGCACTTCGCCGAAGGCGGGTGGGGCGTCGTGCGCGTGCTCGACAAGGAAGTGCCGGATCTCAAGCCGCTACCGAAGGGGACCAACCCTCTCGGCATTCCGGCCACCCCGAGTTCCGTCTGTCCGGCTGATGCTCCGGTGAAGAACTTCAACGTGGTAGCGTTGGATCGCCCGCTGAAGCTCCATCCGAAGGCGCCGGAGACGATCGAAGTGGATTTCGAGCGAAAGATCGAGCTGACCGTGCCGGAAGGCAAGATCTTTGCGCTTGAGGAGGAAGTGACGGCGGTGGCAGGCGGAACCACGCCGCATCCGCTGACGCTGCGCGTCAACCTCGGCGACTGCGTCAAGGTGAATCTGACGAACAAGATGAAGGCCAGCCGGGCGTCGTTCTTCGCGCCGGGATTATCCTTCGATCCGAAAGACAGCCAGGGTCTGAACGTCGGCAACAACGGCGGCGATCAGACCATTGGCTCGGGCGAACGCCGCGCCTACACCTATTATGCGCATCCGTCGAACAAGGAAACGACGTCATTGGTATGGGACGGCGGCAACATCGTCGTCAATCCACGAAACGGATTGTACGGTGCGATAATCGTCGGCCCGAAGGGATCGCAGTATCGGGATCCTGTCACCGGTGCCGATCTCTCGGAAAAGAATGCATGGCGTGCCGATGTCATCGTCGATACCAGTTTGCCGGAGAACGTGGTCAGGCGGAACTATCGCGATGTCGCACTGTTCTTCCAGGACGAGGACAACATCATCGGGACTTCGTTTATGCCCTACGTACAGAACGTGGCAGGGTTGACGGCGGTGAACTACCGAGCCGAACCGTACCTGTATCGTGAAGAACAGGGCTGCTCGCTGGGCAAGATCTTCCAGCCCTGCGTCGTGGACAATCCCGAAGATCCGGCCACGCCTCTGATCGAGGCCCATGCCGGCGATCCGATCCGCATCCACGTGATCGGTGCCAACAGCGAGCAGAACGGCATGTTCGGGGTTGAAGGCCACGAGTGGCCGATCGAGCCCTATATGCGTGGTGCTGACATGATCAGCGTCGTGGAGTATGCGGGATCGGAGACGCTCGACGTCTTCATCCGTGGCGGGGCAGGGGGGCCCTACCACCAGGTTGGCGATTTCGTGTGGTCGAATGCCAGGCTGCCGTACGCTCAATCAGGGCAATGGGGCTACCTCCGTGTGTTGCCCGTCGGCGATTCACGGATTCAACCGCTGGGCGCTGCCGGTGTGGGCGTCAAGCAGGCGGAAATGGAATCGCAGCGCCAGGCTATTCCAACGGCGATGAAATAGGAATTACAAGGACTGAGTAACGAGGACGGGGGACTGAGGTTCTGATCTCAGTCCTCGGAACTCGGCTCTCAGCCCTGTGAGAAGTTAATAAGTGGGGGAGCCACTGGAAACACGTCGCTCCCCCACTCGTTTTTGGAGTCCAGAATAAGGATTGTGGGAGGCGTTGTGTGTGTGAAGAGAATACGGCCATCATGAAACCGCGTTCGTTGATGTGTCCATCTTCGTGTGATACATGATCGCCGATGCCCATCTTCTGGTTCGGCGCTGTCTCCCTTCATATTCTTGCTGCCATAACGTGGATCGGAGGAATGACCTTTCTCTCTTTTGTATTGGCTCCGCTCGTGAGAAAGGGAAGCGCGACGCCGGAGTTCATGGCGATCTTTCTATCCGCCGCGCGACGATTTCGAATCGTCGTCTGGCTGGCAATGGGTGTTCTTCTGGCAACCGGCCTGATTCTCCTCTCGCAACGGCACATCGATTTTATGAATCCGGCCACCTGGTCACCGATTGTCACCTTGAAACTTGGGCTCGTTGCCCTCCTTATCTTGCTCACCCTTTTGCATGACCTCGCCCTTGGGCCCTGGGTCAGCGAGATCAGCACGATACCGGAATCCGCGAGGACGAGACGGGAGCATAACCTTGTGTGGACCGCTCGCTGGCTGCCTCGACTTTCTCTTCTCATAGCGCTAGCGGTGATTCTCGTCGCGCTGGTGCTTGCACGTTCTTGATCTATGATTCTGTCGCCTTCTGCTACAGTCGTTTTTAATCCCTGTGGCAAGACTCCCCTCCACTCCATTCCTTCTCTATCGCGTTAGCTCTGAAACGTTGATTCTTCCTGACCAGATTCTGTGCTAGGAAGGTCGTTCCACACGGCTCTCTCCTTGCAACCATAACCCTGTCGCGAGATCGCAGAATGGCCATGTTCTGCAGGCAAGAGATGGCAGGTTGGTGTGGAGCCGCGTAAGGTCTCGAACTGGCCATGAAGGTACTTGCCTTTGCGTGGGATCGATATGCGGCCGGTCTGGCGACGAACATCGAAGTCGCGAGCGCGCACCACGGATGTCTGCGCACTCGCGACAATCAGATTGACGCGTTGTTCCGATTCAATGGCTCGCGCATCAATCTAGCGCGGGCGAAGGGAGAATTCGATAAGATCTCTTGAGCGGACCGGATCAATGATGCATCCCCTCTGTGGTTTGACATGAGGAATACAAAGCGCAATGCCCTCGTAGTCTCCGGACTGGTTGTCTTGCTTGGCGGGGGCTATCTGGTCGTGGGTGCCGGTTTTTGGAACCGCGGATTACCGGAAGGGTTGATTCAGACCAACGGCCGCATCGAGGGCGATCATATAACCATTGCCAGTAAGTTTCCCGGGCGTATTCAACAACTGCTTGTCCGTGAGGGAGACACCGTGACGGCGGGTCAAGTCATGGTTCGACTTGATGACGTCCAGATTCGC
>JBQTHY010000138.1:0-4231 GCA_052389395.1 Nitrospiraceae bacterium
GTGGGGGCAGGTCATCGTGATAATCTGTCCTTTGTAGGACGGATCGGTCAGGACCTCCTGATAGCCGGTCATCGCCGTGTTAAACACGACTTCTCCCACCGTTTCACCTTCGTATCCTAGGGCGCGGCCCTCGAAGAGCGTGCCGTCTGCCAATGCCAGTAACGCTTTTTTCACGGGAGTACTCCGCCTCTTCGTAGAGATCGCTTCACCTTGAGCCCGATCAGGAAAATGCCCAGTGCCAGATTGACCATGTAGAGCGACCGAACCGGTATAAGGATCCCAAAAAGCGCCTCAAAAGCCGCCTTCCTCTCCGCCTCCCCTTGCACCGTGAAGGCCTGAGCTTGAAGCGCCGCGGCATACGGATGCAGAATCCCGATAATGATGACGGCGATCGCCACCATCCCAGCCAATAATGCCATCTCACCCCAACCCACTGCCACAGCCGGATCGCCACTCCACCAGCGATAACACGATGTAGCACCCATGATCGCCATCGCCCCGATCACGAAACGATTATAGCCTTCAAACACCCGTGTGAGAAAAAACCCTCCTGAGTCCTGCCCTCCGAACGTATTGAAGACTGCTGGAATGACCGCTCCGATGAGAACCAGCAGCCCCCCGACCCACACTCCTAGCGCCAGCCAATCAAGAGTGAGACACCAGACCATCCTCCAACCGGACGGGCACCGCACCGGGCTACCGCTCCGACGGACTGGCCTCGTACACCACCCGCCCACCCACGATCGTCTTTTTCACCCGACCCTTGACCTTCCATCCCCCAAAAGGCGTGTTTCGACTCTTCGATCGGAACTTGCTCGGGTCAACCTCCCATTGTTCATGGTGATCCACGATCACCACATCAGCGTCTGCACCGACTGCGAGTGTCCCCTTTTTGAGTCCAAAAGCAGCTGCCGGGGCAGAGGTGAGCTTCTCAACCGCTTGCTCCAGCGACAGCACCCCTTCATCCACCAACCCCAACGTCAAGGAAAGAGCCGTCTCAAGCCCCACAATCCCAAATGGCGCTTCCGTGAAGTCTTGCTGCTTCTCCTGCGAGGCATGAGGAGCATGGTCGGTCGCGATCACATCGATCGTCCCATCACGCAATCCTTCCTTGATCGCGTGAACATCATCCCAGGTGCGCAAGGGAGGATTCATCTTCGCATGGGTGTTGTACCCGCGAACCAGTTCTTCCGTGAGCGTAAAGTGATGGGGGCAGGCTTCCGCCGTGACCTTAATCCCTCTGGCCTTCGCTTCCCGCACCATCCGAACCGATCCGGCCGTGCTGATATGCGCAAGATGGAGCCGTGCCCCGGTCAATTCCGACAGAGACAGATTGCGCGCCACCATTACATCCTCTGCCGCAGCCGGAATACCCGGCAATCCGAGGTCGGTGGAGACCAGACCTTCGTTCATGCAGCCGCCTTCGGCCAGGTGCAGATCCTCGCAATGGTCGACGACCGTGAGATCGAACGCCAGCGCATATTCCATCGCCCGACGCATCACCAGGCTATTCATAACCGGTTTTCCATCATCCGAAATCGCCACGCAGCCGGACTCGCGCAGATCGCCGATTTCCGCCAGCTCTTTCCCCTCGGAGCCCTTCGTAATAGCTCCGACGGGAAACACATTCGCGAGTCCCGCCAGTCGAGCCCGTTCCAGTATAAACTCCGTCACCGCTTGATTGTCGTTGACCGGATTCGTGTTGGGCATGCAACAGACCGTGGTAAACCCGCCCGCTACTGCTGCCGCGCTACCGCTTTGAATCGTTTCCTTGTACTCAAATCCTGGTTCCCGGAAATGGACGTGAAGATCCACACACCCGGGAAGAACAAATTGACCATTCGCCTGAATGATCGCGCTCCCGATCGGCGCCAACAGATTCGGGCCCACCGCTGCAATTTTACCCTGGTCAATCAGCACATCACCCATTCCAACAAACCTGCCTGGGTCAATGATACGACCGCCTTTAATCAGAATTGTCTCATTTGAAGATTGAATCATTTGTTGATTGCTTTCTAGTGTCTCAATGACTCAACGATTAAATCGTCAATTCTTCAACTAGTTCCCGACATCAGATACAAGATGCCCATGCGTACGGCCACGCCGTTCGCCACCTGTTCAAGGATCACGGAAGAGAGACTATCCGCAACATCCGGCGCGATTTCCACTCCTCGATTAATCGGCCCAGGATGCATGATAATCGCGCCGGAATCAGCCAGCCTGACACGTTCAGCGGTCAATCCATAGAGCCGCGTATACTCGCGGATCGTGGGAAACAGCGCTCGTCCCTGACGCTCCAACTGGAGGCGGAGCATCATAATCACGTTCACCCCTCGTAATCCCTCATCCATGTTGGAATAGACTTTCGCCCCAAGTTTCTCGACACCCCAGGGCATCATCGTTAGCGGCCCGATCAGGCGGACCTCGGCCCCAAGTTTGGTGAGCGCATGGATATTTGAACGGGCAACTCGGCTATGCGAGACATCTCCCACGATCGCCACCCGCAACCCCGCGAACCCCATCCCCCGTTGGCGAATGGTGTATAGATCGAGCAACGCCTGCGTGGGATGTTCGTGCCACCCATCGCCGGCATTGATGACTGAGGATTTCACCCCGTGCGCCAAGGTTTCCGCGGCCCCAGCCGAGGAATGGCGCAGGACGATGATGTCCGCCTGCATGGCCTCAATGTTCCGCGCCGTATCAAGGAGGGTCTCCCCCTTGACCACACTGCTCGCGGAAGGAGAAAAATTGATGACGTCCGCGCTCAACCGCTTGGCAGCCAACTCAAACGACGTGCGGGTTCTCGTGCTCGGCTCGAAGAAGAGATTGACGACTGTCTTGCCCCGCAGAGCCGGCACTTTCTTAATATCGCGGCCCGTGACTTCCTTGAAGGAATCCGCTGTCTCGAGGATGAGCTGGATCTCTTCCACCGACAGGGGCGCCAGACTCAGCAGATCCTTTCGTTTGAGGCTCATGGCATCCTCCGCATCATGTCTTAAAGATGACCACCCGGTCATCCTCCCCACTCTCCTCCAGCAAAACCTGGACTTTTTCTTCGCGCGAGGTTGGAAGATTCTTGCCGATGTAATTGGCTTTTATCGGCAGCTGGCGATGACCACGATCAACCAAGACGGCTAACTGAATTTCCCCCGGCCGCCCGAGATCCATCAAGCCATCCATCGCCGCACGAATCGTTCTTCCGGTGAACAACACATCATCAACCAGCACGACAACCTTGTCCGTCATATCGAAGGGAACGGATGTTTTTCTCAACACCGGCTGATCCCTGCGAAGCGAGAGGTCATCGCGATAGAGCGTAATATCCAATTCACCGATGGGGACACGTACGCCTGCGATGTCTTGGATTCGCTTTACCAGCCGATGGGCAAGATGAACGCCACCAGTTCTAATCCCGACCAGTGCCAAATCCTTCCCGCCCTTGTTGCGCTCCAAGATCTCGTGAGCGATACGGGTTAGCGCCCGGGCGACATCGCCGGCATCCATGATGAGCGTTTCGTCTCGCCGACCTGTTTTCTTATTGATATTTGTGGCCATGGCCAAATGATCTAGCTATTAGCTCTCAGCTATCAGCTGTCAACAAACCGGAAGCTGACTGCTGATCGCTGACCGCTTCGTTCCAGTTTTTGGACACAAAAAAACCTCCTCACCGGGTTCTGGTGAGAAGGTTGTGTTGTACAGACCGGCGCAGGCCGGAGCGGAATTCATGTTGGGCTCCTTGCTCACCTCACTGGATGAGCGTTAAAGGCAGCTACATCTTACTGGGGACATCGCTCCTTGTCAAGACAGGGGCTCGGGGAGCTCAGGACATGGTAACCTTGGCTACAACACATATATATAATGGTGCACTTGCCACTATGCCACCTGTCAGGCCTCATTCAAATGCTCCAGACACCCGGGCTACTGCCTCCACCTTGCTCTGCCGGAAATTGTGTGGGTGCGGCCAAGCTGGGAAGGGTCGGCCTGTGTCGCGAATCGCGGAGGCGAGGGCACCGCCACTTAGCGAGCAGGTGCGGTGCGCGCCGCGCAGGCCGAGGACTGCTCGAAGCTGGGTTTACGCTCCGCGCCGAATCCAGCAAGTTTCGCAGGCCAGCAGATGCGAGCTTAGTGCGGTCGAGCCGCAGCGTCTGAGCAGGGCAGGCTGACCCATCCCACCGCGGTAGGACACGGCCACTGACCTGCGATCAGTTGGAACGACACTAGGCCCGCCTTA
>JBQTHY010000139.1:0-17637 GCA_052389395.1 Nitrospiraceae bacterium
GCAGAAGGCCGCTACAAACTCTTGATCATCGTCGGACTCGGCCCGACGAAGTCCATAATTAAAATGGACGGCGGTCAAGGTCAGAGACCAGGATGATCGCAGCCGATGCAAGAGCGACAACAGTGCCACCGAATCGGGCCCACCGGAAACCGCAACCAAGAGATGCTGGCCTCGATCGACAAGCTCGTTCGATCGAATCGTTTTCACGACCTGGTGGAGCAAGGCAGGCCACACCCGTCGACTGACTTTTTTCACCACTGCTGATCCCACAATGGTCATCGCTCTCCAATCGCCTCGTGATGCCGGCGCAACATCATTCGGGCCGACTCCACATCGCGCGCAATCTGGCGACTTAAGGTTTCTCCTCCGTCAAACTGTATGTCCCCTCGAACGTGCTGGACAAATTCGACCGCCATCACTTGTCCGTACAGCTCTTGGGTTCCGTCTAATAGATAGGTTTCCAGCAACCGCTCGCCTGCATCAAACGTGGGTCTTGTCCCGATGTACGCGACCGAATCATATCGCTGCTGGTTCCATACCGTCACTGTCGCGTAGACTCCGTCGGGAGGAACCACGCGATCCGGCGGCAACCGAAGATTAGCTGTCGGCCATCCCAACGCCTGGCCCCGCTGTGCACCCTGGCAGACCATACCTCTTATCGCATATTGCCGACCAAGCAGTATAGCCGCTCGACTGACGTCCCCGGCCTGAATAAGTTGCCGGATTCTCGTTGAGCTGACAACTTCCCCCTCGACCATGACCGGAAAGACCGGATGCACGAGGAACCCGAATCGGCCCCCTAATGTCACCAGATCCGTAATCTTCCCGGCGCGCTTGTGGCCAAATGCGAAATGTTGTCCAACATAAATTTCTTTGATGTGGAGTCCTCGAATCAGCACGTCCTCTGCGAAGGCTTCCGGCGACAACTTGGCAAAGGACTCGCTGAACTCGAGTAAGACAACTTCATCAATCCCCGCTTGTTCGAAGCGCGCAAGCTTTTCCTCCGGGCTGGTCAAAAACCGCAAGTCGACGTGAGGTGTCAGTATTTTCCCCGGATGTGGGTCGAATGTCAGCGCGAGAGCCGTCCCGTGCGCCTGGCGCGTCGCATGTACGACTGCCTGCAAAAGGGCATGATGGCCGACGTGGTGCCCGTCGAAATTACCGATGGTCGCCACGGGATAGGGCCGCACGGCATCGCCCAAATATCCGCGGGTGACTTTCATGGCTGCGATTAGCGAAGCTGCCGAACGGCATCCTTGGCTAAATAGGAGAGAATCGCGTCGGCTCCAGCCCGCTTGATCGCCAACAGCGACTCCATCATCGCGCGCGATTCGTCGAGCCAGCCGGCCTTTGCAGCAGCCTTGATCATGCTGTATTCGCCACTTACTTGATAGGCGGCAATGGGGAGGAGAGTTCGACTGCGGGCAGTCGCAATAATGTCCAAATAGGGTAACGCCGGCTTCACCATCACGATGTCGGCTCCCTCTTCGATGTCCAGTTCGATCTCACGAAGGGCCTCGCGCGCATTCGCCGGGTCCATCTGATACGAGTGTCGATCGCCAAATTGGGGACTGGAGAAGGCAGCGTCACGAAACGGAGCATAAAAACAGGAGGAGAATTTTGCCGCATAGGCCATGATCGGCACATCGGAATAACCGGCTTGATCCAACTCTTTTCTGATGGCGGCCACACGGCCATCCATCATGTCGGAGGGCGCCACCATGTCAGCCCCGGCCTCAGCATGGGTCCGCGCCATGGTCTTCAGGCAGTCGAGCGTCTCGTCGTTAAGAATTTTTCCGTCTCGCACAATGCCGCAGTGCCCGTGACTGGTGTACTCATCAATACAGATGTCGGTGATCACCACGAGACCCGGCACATGCTCCTTCACCGCTTTGACCGCCCGTTGCACAATGCCGTTTGGGTCCAAGGCGGAGCTTCCGCGTTCATCCTTCCGCGCCGGAATACCGAATAAGATGATGGCCGGGATGTCTAGAGTTTTGATTTCGCCGGCTTCTTTAATCAACAGATCGATCGATAACCGGAACTGTCCCGGCATCGAGGAAATTTCTTCGCGTCGATCCCGCCCTTCGACCACGAACAGGGGACAAATAAAATCGGCGGGAGACAAAGCCGTCTCCCGCACCATCCGCCGGAGCGATTCATGTTGCCGCAACCGCCGTAGTCGCTGAATCGGAAACGCCATGCCGCTCTACTTCCGAGGAAGGTTGGTCAAAAACACGACGAGGTCGCGAACGGAGATCATCCCGACCAGCTTGCCGTCTCGAGTCACCCCGAGGTGACGGAGATGGGATTGGGCCATCAAATCATTGGCATCCAGCAGCGTCTTGTGCTCTTCAAGGGTCATGATGGGAGCCGACATGATCTGCTCGACCGTGGTCTTGGTCGCATCAGCCCCGGCCGCAACCACGCGACGCATCATGTCCGAATCCGTCAAGATTCCGATGATCTCACGATCATTGGTCACAAACAAACTACCGATGCTTCGATCGCGCATGATGCGGGCAGCGGTCTGGGCATCTGTGTCCCGTGGCACCGTCACAAACTTCTCTCGTGGAATCATGAAGGACTTCAGCGGAACCATGCCTTTCACCTCCCTTTGCCTTTCAGTCCACCGCTTACCCTACCGGATTTCCGCAGCCACGTGGTCTCGACTCCCATAAAACTGGACGATGGCGTCAACCAATGCCGCGATCGTATTTTCTTCCGGCACGATCGACACCGTTAACCCGTACTCTTCAATCGTCTTCGCCGTGATCGGCCCGATGCAGGCAATCACCACAGACGTCAAGAGCGCTTTCACCGCGTCCACCCCACCGAGCAGCTCGACAAAATTGCGGACCGTCGAGGAGCTCGTGAAGATCACCACATGGATCTGACGATCCATGAGCTGGCGGCGCCATCCCTCAACGTTCCCGCCAATTGGAGCGATTGTCCGATAGACAGGGACAACATCAACATGGGCCCCACGCACGCGGAGCTCGTCCGGCAGTAATTCACGCGCCACTTCCGCGCGAGGAATGAGCACGCGGGCATCCTTCAAGTCCTGTCCCCCCAGCGCCTCCAGGAGTCCCTCGGCCTGATAGTCCGCGGGGATCACATCCGCCTTCACACCGAACCTCTCAAGTTTCTGTGCCGTGCGGGGGCCAATACAGCAGACCCGCCGCCCGGCCAGACTGCGCGCATCCAACCCTCTTTCACGGAGCCTCGTCATGAACTGGGCGACGCCGTTCATGCTGGTGAAGATCACCCAATCATAGGTGCCGATCGCGCCTATTGCGCGATCTACGGGAGACCAATCGGTCGGCGGATTAATCTGGATGGTCGGGGCCTCAATCGGCTCAGCTCCGTTGGCGACCAGCATCAAGGCCAGTTCAGCGGCTTGTTCCCTGGCGCGCGTCATCAATATCCGCTTGGCAAACAGCGGACGCCGTTCGAACCAATTCAATTGTGGTCGGAGTCGCACAACCTCGCCCACGACAATAACTGCGGGCGGTTCCATCTTCGACCCTTCAGCTTTTTCTATGATATCGGCAAGCGTGCCCACGACCGTCTGCTGAGAAGCCCGTGTCCCCCACCGAATGATCGCCACCGGCGTGGTCGCGGATTTCCCCTCGGCAATCAAGTTGGTCACGATTGCCGAAAGATTCTTCATGCCCATGAGAAACACGAGCGTGCCATGACGAGTAGCGAGCTTCGGCCATTCCAACGCCGTCGTATCCTTCTCCGGATCTTCATGTCCGGTCACGATCGTTAACGTGGAGGCCAAGGTCCGGTGGGTTACTGGAATTCCGGCATAGGCAGGCGCCGCGATGGCAGCCGTGACGCCAGGAACCACTTCGAACTCGATGCCCTCCGATGCCAGCGCTTCCGCTTCTTCCCCACCTCGTCCAAAGACGAACGGGTCCCCTCCCTTCAGTCGCACGACCACTTTCCCTGCTCGCGCCCGTTCGATCAACAGGTGATTAATCACGTCTTGCGCCGGATACTTCCCCTTGCCTCGCCGACCGACGTATATGAGCTCTGCCTGTTCCGGTGCGTGCGAGAGAACCATGGTATTCGCGAGATAATCGTACAGGACCACATCGGCTTGCTCAAGACATTCCTTGCCCCGAAGGGTCAAGAGCTTTGGATCACCCGGACCAGCTCCCACCAGATAAACCTTGCCTTTTGATCGACGAAGCATCATTGAACCGTTCCGTAGATCTCCCGAAGAATCTTGTCGCCGCCCCGTGCCAGCAGCCGCTCCGCCAGCTGCACTCCGAGCTTATGAGCCTCCTGACTCTTCCCCTGAACACGGTCGCGGATGACAGTCTTGCCATCGACACTGGCCAGAAGCCCTTCCAACAACAACTCCTCCCCAAACAACGTGGCATGGGCCGCGATCGGGACCTGGCACCCTCCCTCGAGACGATGCAAGAAGGCCCGCTCCGCCGTCACGGTCGTCTGGGTAGCCTGATCGTTGAGGCCATCCAAGATGGACCGCACGAAGTGATCGTTGCTGCGGCCTTCGACGCCCAAAGCCCCCTGTCCGATCGCAGGCAGACTGACGACTGAGTCAAGATATTCGGTGATTTCCTGAGCCCAAGCCAACCGGCGCAAGCCCGCCGCAGCCAACACGATGGCGTCAAACCGACCTTCTTTGAGTCTTCTAAGGCGTGTATCAAGATTGCCCCGCAGCATTTCGATCCGAAGGTCGGGCCTAGCATTCAGCAGTTGTGCCTGTCGACGAAGGCTCGCGGTGCCGACCCGCGCCCCTTGTGGGAGGTCTTTAAATGAGCGTCCTGCTCGGCTAATCAGAGCGTCGCGCGGATCTTCGCGTGGAGGCACACAGAGGATCTCGAGCCCCTCTGGCAGCTGCGCCGGGACATCCTTCATGCTGTGGACGGCGAAATCGATCTCGCCTGCAAGCAAGGCTTCCTCGATTTCTTTAACGAAGAGACCTTTCCCGCCGATTTTCGCCAACGGCACGTCGATGATTTTGTCGCCGGATGTCTGAATCTTTCGGAGCAAGACCCGAACATCAGGCGCCACATCATGAATTCTGGATTGGAGCCACTCGCTTTGCCGCAACGCCAGCTTGCTTCCCCTCGTTCCGAGGACCAGCCTCAAGCGTTGACCAGTCGGTGTATCCACGCAGTTTCTTCCTACTCTACTTACAGCCTTGAATCAGCGCACCCGTTTGTGAATTGACGTCTCCTCCGTGCGTTCATCATGTTCCGGTTCGTCGGAGTCATGCATGAGACACCGCGACTGCTCTGCATCGCCTTCGACCTGTCGGTCCGGAGAGGAAATCTGGTCGAGGTGAAAAAAACGACGAGCCGCCTCAACGAAAGCAGGCCCGCTCGAAGAATTTACTTCGGTCTTGAGCGTCACCATCGTGCGATGGATCAATTTGTTCACGATGGAGGAAGCCATGCCTTCGACCAGTTCACGGTCCTGCGGAGAGAGATGGGCTAGGCGTCCCAGAACCTTGTCGACTTCTGCCTGCTTAATTTCATCGACACGACTCCGCAACGCCACAATCGTGGGGGTCACCTCCAGCGCCTTCATCCACTCGAGTACGGACACCACTTCTTCCGCCACCATCCGCTCGGCCTTCGCCGCTTCCTGCACCCGCTCGGTGCGATTCTGCTCGACTCGAAGTTGCAGATCGTCGATGTCGAACAAAAAGGCGTTATCGACACGCCGAACAGACGGATCGATGTTTCGTGGTACGGAAATGTCGATGAGAAACATCGGCCGATTCATCCGCTCCTTCACCGCCCGGTGCACGTCCTCGGCACTGATGAGATAGTGCGCCGCGCCTGTCGACACCAGGACAATGTCCGCCGAAGCCATGTCATCCTTGAATTGATCGAACGGGACCGGCGTCCCGCCAAACTTGGCTGCGAGATCGATCGCTTGTTGCGGTGTCCTCGTCGTCATGCGCACGTGGCGCACGCCCTGAGCAATTAGATGCCGCGCAGCCAGCTTGGCCATTTCGCCGGCACCCACCAGCAACACCGTCTGCTCCTTAAGATTCGAGAAAATCTTCTTGGCCAGCTCCACTGCCGCATAGCTCACCGAGACCGCCATTTCCGAAATTTTCGTCTCGGTCCGCACACGCTTGGCCACTGAGATGGCTTTCCTTACCACCTTGTTCATGATCACACCGGTCGTTTTGTGCGCCAGCGCGATCTCGAACGCATCTTTGAGCTGTCCCAGGATCTGCGATTCTCCGATAATCATTGAGTCGAGGCTCGCCGCCACTCTAAACAGATGTGTGATCGCCCGATCCCCGGTATGCCAATAGAGATGCGGCGTCAATTGCTCGGAAGACAACGCGAGATGGGTGTCGGCGAGAAACTCCTGGATACGCCCATAGCCCGTCTCGACATCGTCCACGACGGAGTAGACTTCCACCCTATTGCAGGTCGACAGCAGAACGCCTTCCTTTACGCCAGGATAGGAGCACAACCGATCCATGGCCTCACCCAAACGGCTTTCTGGAACCGCCAGCTTCTCGCGAATCTCGACCGGCGCTGTTTTATGGCTCAGCCCGACAACGATCAGATGCATATCAAGACAGGTCCCCGTGGCCTTTGAGCACCACTCCTAGTAACGTGAGAATCACGCCGGCAAATCCAATCACCGTCAAATAGGCCGCTCGCTTGGCTCGCCATCCCACCGTCAACCGCCCCAGCAACACGATGAAGTAGAACAGCCAAGTTACAAGAGCCCATGTCTGTTCGGGGTTCCAACTTACGTACGAACCACGCGCAAATTCGGCCGAGATCGCTCCGGTGACAATCCCCAAAGTCAGCAATGGAAATCCCAGGACGATAGATTGCTGATTGAGGTGGTCGAGAAAGTCAAGAGCAGGCAGCTTGCTGTAAAGCACGTTGAAGCGTTTCGACTTGAGAAGGCGATCCTGGATCAGATACATCACACCTGCAACGAAGGCGACCGCAAAGCCCACGGTGCCTAACATGCTGAGTGTGACATGGAACCACAGGGTCTTGAAAACGGGTTTGAGCGTAGGCACAGTCTCCGGAAGCGCAGCGGCCGAAACCAAGGAGACCAACGCCAACGGGACCATGAAGGATCCGAGGACATGTATTCGATGGCGAAACTCCACCGCGAGAAATACGAGAATCAACATCCATGAGAAAAAGGAAAGTGCCTCATGGAAACTAGGCGACGACGACGAGGAGGCTGCCACCATCCCAGTTACCAAGGCGATGGTATGGGATAAAAATCCCGCAGCCGTAATCCCTAGCGATACTTGTGACAGGGCCTCGGAACGCCGCAGTAAATAGGCGAGAAATGACACGGTCGCCAGGAAATACAGGAGCATGGTAACCATGAAGCACACTGCTTCCATCGGGCTCGACCCTGCTTTGCGTGGTACCTGACCGCGTCCAACGAGGTTAAGCTGAAATTATATCGATGCTGCGACGGTGGAGTCAACAAAACGCCTCTGTTGGATGGGTTTCCAACGATCAGCCAGAGAAGTCTGGCATCCTTTATGTGGTCGGCGTTCCCATCGGACACCTCGATGATATCACCCTGCGCGCCCTCCGGATCCTGCGCAAAGCCGACCTCATTGCCTCCGAAGATCCTGCCGCGACCCGACGACTCCTCTCACATCATGGCATTGAAGCGGCCCTGACAAGCTACGGCCCTCGCGAACGCGAGCAAAAGGTGGCCGTCCTCATTCATCGCTTGCAGCGCGGTGCACGCATCGCACTGGTATCGGATTGCGGGTCTCCGGTGATTGCTGATCCCGGCTGTCTTCTCGTGGCTTCTGCCCACTCTACTGGAATCCGGGTGATCTCGGTCCCGGGCCCGTCGGCGCTCACGGCAGCCATGGCGGTCGCTGGACTCTCCGGTGACTCATTTTTCTTTCAAGGGCGATTACCGGAAACGCCGTCCAGAATGAAACGATGCCTTGCCAGATGTCTGCAGTGTCAGACCGCAACTGTTGCATTCTGCTCGTCAGCGTCGCTTGCGCTTGTCCTAAGGACGATCTCCGAAATCACCCCACGACGTGCCATCGTTCTCGCTTGCGACTTGACCAAACCAGGTGAAATGATCATTCGGGGGACGGCGCGACAGGTACAACGGAGAGTGCATGGCCTCATACGAGCACGCGAAATCACTTTGATTCTCACGGGGAGGAAGACGATCGGCAGCGAATGAGGTGGGAAGGAGTAAACGAGGGGCGAGTCAGTCGCTCTCCTCTCGGCGAATGAGGACTCGGTAGGCTTGATCGATCCGTTCCTGCGCCAATACCGTGTGGCCTTCGTTCACCACACTCTGAGGGACATTCCGGATGGGATCTCCATCGTCCAACAAGACCGAAAGAACCTGCCCCTGCTCCATCGATTCGAGCTTGAGCTTTGTCTTGACAAAATTGTAGGGACAGATTATTCCACGAAGATCAAGCTCCACATCGGACGCGGGTAACGTCGGCTGCTCGCGATTCTTGTTCATTGCCGAATCTTGACCCGACTCAACCCCGAAGTACGACGTTGGAGGACCCCATCCTCTCCGGTAACGGAGAACGACGCCGGCATCTGCCGTCTCATTTGTATTCGGGGCAAAAAGAGAACAGGCAACGGCACCCTTTTTTAAGAATCCCGCCTCAGGACTAAGTTACTGCAGACCCTTCACCAGATTTGGATTCGCGGCATCGGTCCCATAGTCAGACTTGTTCTGCGTCTGATACCCCCATCCTGGCTGCGGCTCGCAGTTCCAGCAGGGGGCTGAACCCGTGTATTCCCCGATTGTCGTGTCCACGGTTCCCCCGACCTTACCAGGTAATACGACACCCGCGATACCTCCAGTAATCCCGCCGCCGGTAACAGCCAATGCGCGATCGTTTGTTGGATCGGGGCGCTGGCCAAGTCCTCCAAAGCCCTGTCGCGTTGCCACCACATGAGTAACTGTCGCTTCAAGAACCATTTTCTTCCCTACGCCAAATGGCTGATCGCTGGTAGTCTCTTCTATGACCTGGACCGTCACTTCGTCACCCACGTTGAGTTGACGAATAGCCTGCATATTGGATCGATCATTCAGGTACAACGTCACAACCGTGCGTGCGCCGTAACCGGCCTTGCCTTCCTGTCCTTCGTCTTGCACATTACCAGCCCCGCCTGTTTCAATCATGAGTCTACGCTGCGGCAAGTCGAGCGCAAATACACGACCCATCACAGTCTCAGGTTGAGACAACCGGTCGAGGAAGGTATTCCGATCAAATGCCTGGACACGGTTTGCACTTCCGGAAACATCGCCAACCCCAGTCCCTACGCCCAAAGATGACCCACCAGATGACTGCTGGAGCCGTTCTTGAGCCATAACAGTGACCGCACTCACCGAGCCAACAAGAAGAATTGCGGTTCCTAGTGCCAACACCGTACGCATGTGCTGCCTCCTTGTGAGTGAAAAGATCATGCGGTGTAAATGATGATACAGGGTAATGCTGATGAACAACAAGACCCCGTGAGCGATCATCTGTTTGAAATAAACCTAATGATCGCAACAACATAGAGCAACGACAAGAACCTGTCAAGCAGCTTTCTCCCGATACGGTACAAGGAAGCTCACAACCAGCATCCCCCACTCCTTCAACCGTCTGGTGCCCGGAGGGAGGGTCGAACTCCCACTCTCTTGCGAGAACCGGATTTTGAGTCCGGCGCGTCTGCCAGTTCCGCCATCCGGGCACACCCTTCTGAGAGATTTGCAGCGGGATGGTCTTCTAACACGACGCCTTCAGAGGGTCAATCGGCGTCCCCCTTTTCTTGAGCTCAATTCGTCTGATACAATCCCAACAACGTCATGAGTGACGTGGGCGCGAAGCATTCCTCGGCCTTCCCTGATCGTTCGGCTTGAACGACACAGATAGAAATAAGGAGCGTCGCGGATATGGCACAGCTTGAGTGTGTGACCTGCGGACAAACCGGAGAGGCGATCACTGCTCCCCTCTTTCTCGGTAAGCTCGAAGCTGAGATCAAAGCAAAGGTATGCACTGGTTGCTGGAAAAAGTGGGAAGGGATGCGGGTGATGGTCATCAATGAATACCAGGTCAACCTAGGCGACGAAAGCGGGCGCGAGCTCGTGCGCAAACAGATGAAAGCGTTTTTGAAATTGGGTGAACAGGCCGACTCGTCGAAGATTACCGAAAACTATCGGCCGCCGAGCACTTGATTTTGTGAGTATCCGGTCACAACCGGTTCCGACATCACCCTTACCTGCTGTAGAAATTTCCCTGTGTTGTCGACGGTTTCGTTGACATACAGAATTCGGAAATGCTAGTGTGATCAAGTCTCCACCGCTCTTGTGCCTCAGAGTTTGTTATGAAGAACGAGGGGAGCGGGAGAGGTGCCATGATTACACAGATGCAGGTGAAGGGGTTGATGTTCGACCCCTATAACAACGCTTACATCGTGATTCTTCGCGACGAGAATCAGGGAGAAATGCTGCCCATCTGGGTCGGCAAAGCAGAAGCGACTTCGATCAGTCTGGCGCTTGAGAATGTGGCCCCGCCCCGTCCAATGACGCACGATTTCATGAAGTCGTATCTCGACGCGTTCAACGCCAAAGTCATCAGTGTGGTCATTACCGATTTGAACGAGAACACGTATTTTGCCAAGGTGCACTTGACGTACGAAGATTCGGAATACACCGTCGATTCCAGACCCAGCGACGCGATCGCCCTCGCGCTCCGATCACAGGCTCCGATTTTCGCGAGTGAGTCGGTAATCAGGAAGCAAAGTTCCGAGGAGCTCGACCAGTGGTTGGAAAACTTGAAACCGGAAGACTTTGGGAAGTTGGACTCCTGACAAGGCGCTTTGGGAAAGAGCATGCAAATAGCTCCTTCAGCAGAACCCTTAATCGAGCTTACCGTCAATCGAGTCGTAGATGACTCGAACACGGAGACGAGAATTATCGTGCTCACGCGCACCAATGACGGTGCGGAAACTCTCATGGTGTGGGTGGGCGCACCGGAGGGCGAATCGATCCGGCGAGCATTGGACACGGCCGTTACCCCGCGGCCCATGAGTCACGATCTGGTCAAGAACTTCGGCGAACACTTTGGAATCAAGACAGAACGAGTGGTGTTGACGGATGTCAAGAGCAGTACCTATTACGCCACTGTCTACCTCGAGAATAAAGGCGTTGTCCGAACCATCGATGCCAGGCCTAGCGATGCGATCGCATTGGCACTCCGATGCCATGCACCCATCTATGTCACCCAGGATGTGTGGAGACGGCGAAGCGGACAGAATCTGGATGCCTGGCTGACCAAACTCGAAGCGAAGAACATTGGCGCCCGGGAAGTCTAGCGATCCCACGATGAAACGAATTATTACGAGGAGTGGACAAGAACGACGATGACGTATTTCGAAAAGCCGGCTGATGTGAGAACAACCTGGCATCTTGTGAACGCTGAGGGAAGAACTCTGGGACGCTTGGCCGCGCGGGTGGCGGGCATCCTCCGAGGGAAGCACCGCCCGACGTTTACTCCGAACGTTGATATGGGCGACCACGTGGTCATCGTGAACGCCGAAAAGATCCAGTTGACCGGCAGCAAAATGGAAAGCAAACTCTACCGTCACCACTCCGGCTATCCGGGAGGGTTGAAAACCACGACAGCCGAGCATCTGTTTCGGAAAGATCCAACGCTGTTGCTGACCAAGGCAATCGAGGGGATGCTCCCGAAGAACACTCTTGGGAAGCATATGGCAACGAAGCTCCGTGTTTACGTTGGCCCCGACCATCCACACCAGGCTCAAAGACCGGCACCGATTTCTCTCTAGCACACTTTCTGAGAATAGAAGGAGGCGATTTGCATGGCAGTAGTGACACAATACGCTACAGGTCGCAGAAAATGTGCGGTGGCTAGAGCATGGGTTACAGGGACGGCAGGTGAGATTACGGTGAATGAACAGCCGTTGGAAAAGGCCTTCCCTCGCCTCACGCTCAGACAGATCATCCAGCTTCCCCTTGAAATGAGCGGACTCATGGGTAAGTATTCAATAAGCGCCACTGTCCGCGGTGGAGGACCTACTGGGCAGGCTGGCGCCCTTCGCCACGCCATTGCGCGTGCACTCGTCGCGCTGAGTCCCTCAGCACGCTCTCCCCTCAAGAAAGAGGGTCTGCTCACGCGCGACTCGCGCGTGAAGGAACGAAAGAAATACGGGCAGAAGGGCGCTCGTAAGCGCTTCCAGTATTCCAAGCGCTAGGCTTTAGGAGCTAGAGATCAAAAAAGGGAAGGCTCCTTGCCTTCCTTTTTTTGTGTCCTCGAAACGGAGCCTGCAAACCAATCACCTTAGGTCACGCGCCATGGCCCAAAAGTATCGAGTTGCAATCGCAGGAGCCAGCGGCTATGCCGGTGCCGAACTCGTTCGCCTCGCCGCCGCGCATCCCTATTACGAACTCGTCGCGGTCACTTCGGAGAAGTCGGCGGGTCAAACTGTCTCGTCGGTCTTTCCCAGCCTGACTGGCATTGTGCAGCAAAGGTTCGAGGCGCTGGCTCCCGAGGCGCTGGCAGAACGGGCAGACGCTGTCTTCCTGGCACTCCCCCACACCAGATCCCAGGACCCTGTCGCCTTCTCTGTGAAGTCGGGTATGCTTGTGGTCGATCTCAGCGCAGATTACCGACTCAAGGATGTTGTCATCTACGAAAAATGGTATCAGACTCCTCATGCGCACCCTCATCTACTGCGCGAGGCAGTGTACGGCCTTCCCGAACTGCATCGGAACGCGATCTCGAAGGCAAAACTGGTAGCCTCTCCGGGATGCTACCCAACCGCCGCTGTATTGCAGTTGGCGCCGCTCTTCGCCAAAGACCTCGTGCGGCCCGACACCGTCGTGATCGATGCGAAATCCGGAATCTCGGGAGCAGGACGGAGCCCCGCCCTCCCCTATCATTTTCCGGAAGCCCACGAATCGCTGGAGCCTTTCAAGATCGGACAGCTCCGGCATATTCCCGAGATCGAGCAAGAGCTGTCGGGTCTGTTGGGTAAGGCCGGATCCTTCACCGTCACATTCACGCCCCATCTCGTTCCGATGAATCGTGGGATCGTGAGTACCGCCTATTGCAAGTTGAAACAAGACCTCGATCTCGCTGACCTCAGGGCATTGTATCGTGACTTTTATAAGGACGAACGGTTTGTCCGTCTCTATGAGGACATCGTACCCAATCCGCGTTACATCAAGGGTTCCAACTATTGTGATGTCGGTGTCTACGCAGACGCACGCGCCGGATGGGTGGTGACGGTCGCCGCCGTAGACAATCTAGTCAAGGGGGCCGCAGGTCAAGCCATTCAGGCCATGAACCTCATGATGGGCATTCCCGAAGATACAGGACTCACAGCCTCAGGCAGCTACCCATAGAGTGAGACTGTCGCAACACCTCCGGAGGCCCAGGAGACGCGAGTTCCCCGGAAGAGGCCCGAGGGGGTTATGACCAAGCTCACCGTGATGAACAAAGGGCAATCAGGCGTCACCGCGCCATCGGGGTTTGAAGCAGCCGCCATTCATTGCGGGATCAAGAAGCGAGGCATCCTAGATTTGGCGCTTCTTGTCTCGACCGTCAGTGGGCCGATTGCCGGCGTCTTCACGAAGAATCGAGTCGTCGCGGCTCCAGTGATTGTTGATCGCCGCCACCTCCGGCACCACCTCGGTCGCGCCATACTCATTAATAGCGGGAACGCCAATGCCTGTACGGGCGAGCAAGGCCTGGCGGCGGCGAACGCAATGGCCTCCGCCGTTGCACAGGGTCTCTCCATTCCGGTGACTCAAGTATTCGTAGGATCGACGGGGGTCATCGGCCGAGTGCTGCCCGTTGAGCGGGTTATGTCGGGAATTCCGACCTTGATTTCCCGACTCAGCGTTCGAGGCGGGTGCAGGGCCGCCCAAGCGATTCTCACCACCGACCAACGGCCGAAGACCATCGTAGTTCGAGCAGAAATCGGCGGCCATGTGGTCACGATCGGCGGCATGGCCAAAGGCTCCGGCATGATCCACCCCAACCTGGCCACCATGCTGGCCTATTTGACCACTGATGCCGCCATTGCTCCTTCAGCCCTTCAGCAGGCGCTGAAATCCGCCGTTGCGCAATCATTCAATTGCATCACCGTAGATGGCGACACCAGTACCAACGATACTGTCCTCTGTCTCGCCAACGGGCTCGCCAAAAATGCTCCGATCAAACAGGGCACCAGCCACTATCGTCGATTCGAGCACCTGCTGACTCACGCATCACAGGCGCTCGCACTAGCAATCTGCCGAGATGGCGAAGGCGTGACTAAGGTCGTGAAGATCCTGGTCGATGGGGCGAGAACCGCGGCGGAAGCCAAGCGTGTAGCCACAACCATAGCCACGTCCCTGCTCGTCAAGACGGCATTGTTCGGAGAAGACGCCAATTGGGGCAGAGTCATGGGGGCCATCGGTCGTTCTGGCATTCCCCTCGACCCAGAGAAACTGACGGTGTCCTTTGATCATGTCCCTATGGTCCAACGGGGAATGGGCGTGGGCCTCGTGGCAGAACAAAAGATTGCGCAAGTCTTCAAACGAAACGAGTTTACGATCTCCGTCAACCTTGGGCAAGGACGGGCTCATGCCCACATGTGGACGACTGACCTCTCATATGAATATGTCCGCATTAACGCATCCTACCGATCTTAGTTGATAATCTCTCCCAACAACTTGTAAACTCACGCGGACTGTGATAGCGTGCCGAAGCTTTAGGGGTGGCGGCAGTCGGTTATAGCCAGGCCGACCGTCTAGCGGGGTTGTTCGTAACAACTGACATCAGCGTAGAATCACGCTGCTCGGCTTGAGAATAAGGGGAGTGGTTTCCCTCACCCGTCGCGTGGGTGTTCTGCAAGCCCTGAAGGGAGGTGAAGGCGTGGGCGTGGTCGCGATCAAGGAACTTTTGGAAGCCGGCGTTCACTTTGGACACCAGACGAACCGCTGGAATCCGAAGATGAAAAAGTTCCTCTTCGGTGAGCGGAACGGTATCTACATCATCGATCTGCAGCAAACCCTCGTGCGTATGGATCAGGCTTATGTCTTTGTCCGGGATACCGTCGCAGCCGGCGAATCCGTCCTTTTTGTCGGGACCAAGCGGCAGGCAGCGGAAATCCTCGAAGAAGAGGCCAAGCGGGCGAACATGTTTTTCGTGAACCAACGCTGGCTTGGCGGCATGCTTACCAACTTCCAGACCATTCGTCACAGCATCGACAAGATGAAGAAGATGGAAGCGATCTTGCTCAATCCCAGCGAGCACGGGCTGAAGAAGAAGGAAATCCTTCTCATGCAGAAGGGTGTCGTCAAGTTGCAAAAGTACCTCTCCGGAATTAAGAACATGCGGAGCCTCCCGGGCGCCGTCTTCATTCTCGATACCAGGATCGAAAAGATTGCTGTGCAAGAAGCCACCCGGTTGGATATCCCCGTCATCGCCATCCTGGATAGCAACTGTGATCCCGACGGCATCACCTACCCGATCCCTGGAAACGACGACGCGATCCGCTCGATCAAGCTCATTACGTCCAAGATCGCCGACGCCTGCATCGAAGGCGCTCATCTTAAAGCCCAGCGTGAAGAAGTAGAGTTTCAGGCCGCTCCCGCCGCCGGCGAAGAGAAGTCAGCCGTGCGCCTTGAAGGCGTCCCAGCGTCATAAACTTACACGTTCGATTCTATTTTCAACACCTCCCTATACACACGTCGAAGGGTAACCAACCATGGCAGGATCCAGTCAGCTAGTGAAAGAACTTCGAGAAAAAACCGGCGCCGGTATCCTGGATTGCCAGAAGGCCCTCAACGAGAACGGGAATGACATCGACAAGGCCATCGATTACCTGAGGCAAAAGGGCCTTGCGGCGGCGGCAAAGAAAGCCGGGCGCGAAACGAACCAAGGCCTCGTCCATTCTTATATTCACATGGGTGGAAAGATCGGCGTGCTGATCGAGGTCAACTGCGAAACGGATTTTGTCGCGCGCAATGAAGAGTTCAGAGCGTTCGTCAACGATCTTGCGCTTCAAGTCGCCGCCGCAAGACCCTCATTTGTGAGGCGGGAGGATGTTCCCACCGAGGTGGCGGAAAAAGAAAAAATGATTTACGAAGGGCAAGCTAAAGAAATGGGTAAGCCACCGGCAGCGTGGCCGAAGATCATCGAGGGGAAGCTCGAAAAATTCTTCCAGGAAAACTGCTTGATGGAACAATCATTCATCAAGGATCCCGCCATGACTGTCAAGGATCTGCTGGCCCACAAAATTGCCAAGCTCGGCGAGAACATGAACAGTCGCCGGTTCACCCGCTATCAACTGGGCGAAGCATGAGTTCCGCGAAATACCAGCGCCTCCTTCTGAAGGTCAGCGGGGAGATGCTGGCTGGTGAGCAGGGCTACGGCATTCAGCCCTCCATCCTGGAAGGGCTCGCGGAAGAGATCGCCTCTGTTATCGCGCTCGATGTCCAAGTTGCCGTCGTGATCGGCGGCGGCAACATTTTTCGGGGCATCGCCGCTAGCGCCTCCGGGATGGAACGAGCTTCCGCCGACTACATGGGCATGCTTGCCACAGTGCTGAATGCCTTGGCCTTGCAGAATGCGTTGGAGCGCATCGGTGTCATGACCCGCGTGCTGTCGGCCATCGAAATGCGCCAGCTGGCGGAAGGTTACATCCGTCGGAGAGCCATCCGACATCTCGAAAAGAAGCGGGTCGTGATCTTCGCGGGTGGCACAGGCAACCCTTACTTCTCAACCGACACGGCCGCCGCGCTCCGCGCCATGGAAATCGGCGCCCAGGTCATCCTGAAAGGAACAAAGGTAGACGGTATTTTTGACGCCGACCCCATGAAAAATCCGTCGGCGAAGCATTATGCAGAGATTCCCTTCATGTCGATCCTGAACCAGAATCTCAAAGTGATGGATGCTACGGCGATTAGCCTCTGTATGGATAACAATCTGCCGCTGATCGTGTTCAACCTCAAAGTGAAAGGCAATTTCAAACGCGTGGCTCTAGGTGAGCCGATCGGGACCTTGGTCACGCCCGGCAACCGCTAGCCCGATCACGGAGTGTTGCCATGTCCAACGAAGCTCCAGTTCGGCAAAAACTCACCGCCCAAATGGATCAGGCCCTGGAACACTTGAAACGAGACTTGTCTGGACTTCGAACCGGCAGGGCCTCTGTCGCCCTTCTCGACGGAATTCGGGTCGACTACTATGGAACGATCACGCCGCTGAAACAGATCGCAAATATCTCGACACCGGAAGCGCGGCTCATCACCATTCAGCCTTGGGAGCCGAACCAGATCAAAGAAATTGAGAAGGCCTTGACCACCTCGGGATTGGGCGTGAATCCCTCGAACGACGGGAAAATGATTCGCGTCCCCATTCCGCCGCTCACCGAAGAGCGCCGCAAAGAACTGACGAAGATCTGCAGGAAGCACGGCGAAGACACAAAAGTGCAGATTCGCGGGTACCGACGCGATGCCAACGAATCATTGAAGAAACTCCAAAACGATGCAAAGCTCACCGAAGACGCGCTGCGGAAGGCTGAACAAGAAACCCACAAGCTCACAGAGCAATATGGGCAAAAGATCGACGATGTGATCAAGAAAAAGGAACAG